>BCRI01000027.1 GCA_001552515.1 Sphaerimonospora mesophila NBRC 14179 = JCM 3151 | reverse complement strand
AATGAGTGTACGGCTGGGCTCGATAGAGATAAGAGACGGTCGATATTTGAATTTAGGGACGGGGATATTCCGGTGGACCGCTATCCGAACGGTTTCGGCTCGACGCCGGGGCCCGCGATTCCGCGGGTACGGCTCGGCGCGGTCGAGATCATGGCGGTCAGCGAGTCCGAAGTCGTCGACCATGTTTCGGACGCGTGGAAACGGAATTCGGGCGGCTCGATCATCACCGCCAATGTCGACATCGTCCGTGCCGCCACCCGCGATCCCGATCTCGCGGCACTGGTCGCCGACGCCGAGCTCGTGGTCGCGGACGGCATGCCGGTGGTCTGGGCCGCGGGATTGGCGGGCCGCCCGGTCCGCGGCAGGGTGACGGGGGCGTCACTGGTGTTCAGCCTCAGTGCGCGTGCCGCCCGCGACGGCCGTTCCATCTTCCTGCTCGGCGGTGATTCCGGCGTTCCGGAGACCGCGGCAAGGATGCTCGCCGAGCGGTTCCCGTCGTTGCGGGTGGCCGGCTCCCACGCCCCGCCGTACGGCTTCGACACCACACCTGAAGGCATGCGGGAGGCCGTGGACCGGGTGGTGGCAGCGGCGCCCGACCTCGTCTTGGTCGGGCTCGGTTTTCCCAAGCAGGAACGTACCATCGCGGAAATTCGTAGCCGGCTGCCGCGTGCCTGGTGTCTCGGCTGCGGCGCGGGCATCCCGATGGCGGCCCAGCAGTTCCACCGCGCTCCCGATTGGCTGCAGCGGGTCGGCGGCGAGTGGCTGTATCGGCTCTGGCTGGAGCCACGCCGACTGGCGGGTCGCTATCTGAGAAAGGATCTGCCATTCGCGATCAAGCTGCTCTCCGGCGCCGCCTGGCGGCGACTGTCGCTCAACCGTCACCCCTGAGCACGGACAACGGCCGCCATATGTCCCCTTCGGCTCGTACGCCGCTCGCCGTGGTGATCGTCACGTACGCCGCGGGTCAGGTCATCGAGGACTGCCTGCGTTCGCTCGGCCCGGCACTGGCGGACGCCGGACCGGCACGGATCATCGTGGTGGACAACGCCTCAGCCGATGACACCGTCGACCGCGTACGGCAATGGGGTGCGGGGGTCGAGCTGATCGAGACGGGAAGCAACGGAGGTTTCGCCGCGGGGGTGAACGCCGGGGTGGCCGCGGCCGCCGGCTGTGACGTACTGGTGTTGAACGCCGACATACGGATGAGCCCGGGTTCCGTGGTGAAGTTGCGCCGGGCGCTCGACGTGGAAGGCACCGGGATCGCCGTTCCACGTCTGGTCGACGCCGAGGGAGTGCTGCATTTCTCGCTGCGCCGACGGCCGAGTGTGCTCAGGACGTTCGGCGAGGCGGTCCTCGGCGGGCACCGGGCCGGCCGGTACGCCGCGCTGGGTGAGCTTGTGACGAAGACGGACGTCTACCGGCACCCGTGCACGGTCGCCTGGGCGACCGGCGCCGCCTGGTTGATCTCCAGGGACTGCCTGGACGAGCTCGGCCCGCTGGACGAGAGGTACTTCCTCTACTCGGAGGAGACCGAGTACATGTTGCGCGCGGGTGAGCGAGGATTCGCCATCCGCTACGAGCCGTCCGCGATCGCCGTCCACCTCGGCGGCGAGCAGGCCTCCTCGATCCCCCTCGCGTCGCTGGCCACGACGAATCGTGTCCGGCTGCACCGTGAACGGTTCGGCCCTCTCAGGGGCCGCATGATGTGGCTGGCCGCCGTGCTCAACGAGGTGATACGCGGTGTCGCGCGCAGGGGTGCCTCAGGGCGGTTGCACCGGGCCGGGGCACGCGCGCTGCTGACGATGCCGCAGTGGCCGGCCCGGCCGGACCGTCCGCCACCACCCTCCGGTTATGTGTGCTTTTCCGCCCAGGACTGGTGGTATCACAACAGGGCACACTCCGACTTTCAGCTCATGCGCCGGGTGGCCGCGCAGCGGCGTGTGCTGATCGTCAACAGCATCGGCATGCGGATGCCGCTGCCCGGCAGGTCGACTCATCCGCTCCGGCGGGTGGTGCGCAAGCTCCGCAGCGTGGCGAAGTTCGTCCGGCGACCGCTGCCGGGCTTCTACGTGATGTCGCCGCTGCCGCTGCCGTTGTACGGCTCGCGGTTCGGCAGGTGGGCGAGTGCCGTGCTGGTCCGGACGCAGGTGCGGGTGGTGTGCCGGGCGCTCGGTCTGCGTACGCCAGTGATCATGGTGACCATACCCACGGCATGGGATGTCGTGCGGCCGTTACGCAGGCGCGCCCTGGTGTACAACCGTTCCGATCGGCACTCCGCCTTTCCCGAGTCGGACCGGGCCGTGATGGAGACGATGGAGCGAGGGCTGCTGGAGAGCGCCGATCACGTGTTGTACGTGAGCAGTGCTCTGCTGGCCGAGGAACGCGAGTTCACCGGCGACCGGGCCCACTTCCTCGATCACGGGGTGGATCTGGACCACTTCCGGCGCGTGCCCGCCGAGAGGCAGCCCGCCGATCTGCGGGCGATTCCCGGGCCTCGGGTGGGTTTCTTCGGGGCGCTGGACGACTTCGTGGTCGATTTCGATCTGCTGGAGCGTGTCGCCAGGGACCTTCCCGAGGTCTCCCTCGTGCTGATCGGTGACGCCACGGGGCCGATGGACCGGCTCACCCGCCATCCGAACGTGCACTGGCTCGGGTTCCGCCCTTATGAGCGGATTCCCGCGTACGGATCGGGGTTCGATGTCGCGATCATGCCGTGGCTGGACAACTCGTGGATCAGGCACGCCAATCCGATCAAGCTCAAGGAATATCTCGCCCTCGGCCTCCCCGTCGTGAGTACGGACTTCGCCCAACTGGAAGGTTACGCCGACCGGGTGCGGGTGGCGAAGAACGGTGAGAGCTTCGTCGAGGCGATCCGCGCCACCCTTTCCGATGGCGGTCCGATGAATTCGGAGAAACTGCGCGCTTCGGTGTCCGATGCGGACTGGGCGGCACGCGCCGCCGAACTGATGACGTTGGTCGAGGTGCGCGGACACTGACACATTCATCCGATTCATCCGGGACGAACTTCGACGGCGGGGAGTGGAATGGCTTCGAGGCGAGGAAAAATACGCCTGTCGATTGTCGCGGTCATGCTCGTGGTGGCCTCGTCCGGGTGGTACGCCGTGAACGCGATGCGTGACCTGGACGAGCTGCGGCTTCCCCGGATCGACTGGGAGGGGGGACCCGCGTACTACGAGAAGTTCAGGGCGGCCAAGGAGGCGGGATGGGGGAACCCGTCCTTCTTCCCGATCGGTGTCTGGTTCGAGTCCGTGGGCACGGACGAGGACGTGGTCACGGACAAGGCCGCCGGCATCAATACGTATGTCGAACTGACCGACAACAGCGACATCAGGCTGGTCCGGGCACATGGGCTGTACGCGCTGCCCAGCAAACCGCTGAAGGGCGTGGGCGCCGAGACCGTCGGATGGCTCATCACCGATGAGGCCGACATGTGGGGCGGGCCCGGCGACGGCGTTTGGACCGGCCGGTTTCCCGGCGAAGGGCAGATCTGCGAACGGCAGGACGTTCCCTGTGGCTACACCGTGATGCGCACCCTGAAGGACAGGTTGCCCAAGGGCGACGGCCGGTTCTTCTACGCCAACTACGGCAAGGGCGTACAGATATGGGAGTCGACGCAGGAGGCGGCCGAATTCGTCAACTCCTACACCGACGTCACCTCGGCGGATATGTACTGGTACACGGACGTCGGCATCTGCTCCGAGTCGCAGAATTTCCTCAAGTGGTCTCCCAAGGAATGTCCGCTCGCCGCTGATTACGGTCAGGTCATCGACAGGATGCGCCAACTCGACGCACTGGACAGGCGACGGCAGCCGATATACGCCTACGTCGAGCTCGGCTGGCCGGGGACGAACGGGAAGCGACTGATCCGGCCGGAGGAGGCGGCCGGGGCGGTGATGAACTCGCTGATCCACGAGGCACGGGGGATCGTCTATTTCAACCACAGCTTCGGAGGGCCCTGTCCGACCCAGCATCTGCTGAGGGAGGACTGCTATGCCGGAATGCGCAGCATGATCACCGAGGTCAACCGGCGAATCACGGAGCTGGCCCCGGTGCTGAACACCCAGTCGTATCGCCACACCTTCGCTCCCGGCCTGGACACCATGCTGAAGCTCCACGACGGCTCCTGCTATGTGTTCTCCATGATCAAGCGCGGAGCGGCCACCGGTAGGCACACGCTGGCCCTTCCCCCGGAACTCGCTTCGGCCAAGGAGGTCGAGGTGCTTTTCGAGAACCGGAAGATTCCCATAGAGAACGGGCGGTTCACCGATGCCTTCGACGATGAGTACACCTACCACATTTACCGGATCACTCCATAACGCCGGCCGTCCGAGGACATCGGCGGGCATTTCCGTACGGGAGTTCGACAGCGCGGTCCCGCGCAGTGGGAAGGGCGGCGGTGGTACGTAAATGAGATGCCGGAGGCGGGTGACCCGCGCGTCTCGATCATCGGCCGGGACCGATGCCCCGGTGCGACTGCCTTCGCTGACCGGGTTGCGGTGGTTTGCCGCTTTTGCCGTTTTTGGTTTTCATATTCGGTACGCCCCGGAGTTGAGCGCCGACCCGGGTCTCGCCTCCGTGCTCGATGTGCTGTTCGGTCCTGGAGCGGCCGGTGTGCCGTTCTTCTTCATCCTCTCCGGTCTGGTCCTCACCTGGTCGGCCCGGCCAGGTGACCGACCGGGGGCGTTCTGGCGACGGAGGGCCGCGCGCATCCTGCCCGTCCATGTGGTGATGTGGACGGGAGTCTTCACCGTTCTCGCGGTGCGACGGATCGCCGAGCCCGGCCCGGCGTTGACCGGACTCGTGCTGATCCAGGCGTGGATCCCGGATCAGGCCTACTACTTCGGGGTCAACACCCCTGCGTGGTCTCTCTCCTGCGAAATGGCGTTCTATGCCGCCTTCCCGCTCATGCTGCCGCTGCTGCGTCGCGTACCGGCGAATCGGCTCAGCCTGGTCGCGGCTGGGGCGTTCGCCGCCATTTGGCTGGTCCCGGTCGTGTCACTGGCGATGCCCCGTGACATCGCGTACTGGTTCGTCTGGGTTTTCCCGGCCGCCCGGGTCTTCGAGTTTCTGCTGGGCATGTCGTTGGCCCTGCTCATAAGGGAAGGCCGCTGGCGTGGTCCCGGCCTGGTGTCGTCGGCGGCTCTGGTGGCAGCGGCCTACCTGGCACAGCCGTACATGTGGGAGCGGTGGGCGTGGGTGGCGTGGATGTCGGGTCCGCTCGCGCTGCTGGTGGCCGCCGCGGCGTCGGCCGACGTCGAGGGGCGTCGTTCGCTGCTCCGGACTCCTGTGCTCATCCGGCTCGGCGAACTGTCGTTCGCGTTCTACCTGTGCCACCATCCGGTGATCAGGTTTGGCGCTCGACTCCTGCGAGGAGCGACTCCGTCCGTCCCGATGCTGGTCGCCGTCGCGGCGGGCATGCTGCTGCTCGCGGTCGGGCTGGCGTGGTCGCTCTACCACCTGGTCGAACGGCCGCTGGAAAAGCGGCTGAGCGGTCGCCGGAGGGCCACCGGCCCAGAACGCGAAACGAACAGGCCGTACGACCGTGACCGTGACCCGGCTCCGGCGACGTCGTCCTCCGAGTCGCCGCCGCACGGGTCCGACGGGTGAGCTTCCTGACCGAGCCCTGTTCGAGTTCCGGGTGACCGGTCTCCGGCGCACCGTGGCCAAGCGGCCACGGTCTCGCCGTCCTCGATCGGCTGCGCGAGGTCATCGCGACGGCCGTTCCTCGGGCGTCGACCGGGCGTACCAGGTGAAAGTACGCCGGAGGCCCTCTTCGAGACCGACGGCGGGATGCCAGCCCAGGGTCTCGGCGGCGGGTGCGACGTCGGCGATCCGGGCCGCGTCCAGCGGGCGATCCGCGAGTGCTCCGTACCGCGGTGCTACGGGGACATCGGCGATTTCGACGAGCCGCTCGACGACCTGCCTGATGGAGGTCCCCGTTCCCGTGCCGATGTCGAAGACGCCGCCGGCCGCCGCCTCGGTCTCGGCGGCGGCGATGAAGGCATCGACCACGTCGTCGACGTAGACCCAGTCGACGAGCCGGGTGCCGCTGGAGATCTCCGGCGGGCGACCCTCCAGCAGCGACCGGGTCACGTACGGCACCAGCCGACGCGTGTTCGGATCGCCGGGGCCGTAGACCATGGCCACCCGCAGGACCGTGACCGGCACGCGCCACAGTTGATGGAACAGGCGGGCATAGCCCGTCGCGGCCCATTTCGCCACGGCGTAGGGCGACGAGGATGTGATCTCGCCCTTCTCCGGACGGGGCTCCTCGATGGAGCCGGCGAGCACGACCCTGGCCGCCGCGGCGCCGTCGGCGGCGTCCATGACCGCGGTAAGAAGGTTGATCACGCTGGACAGGTTGGCCTCGAGCGTGGGACGGACGGCGTGGACGTCCCTGGTGCCGGTGACCTCGCTGGCCAGGTGGAACACCACGTCAGGGCGGGTGGCGCGGATCAGGTCCCCGGTCGCCGCACCGTCGCGCAGATCCAGCGCGTGCCAGATCGCGCCGCCCGACGCGCGCCGCGTGCGGCTCACCGCATGGACCTCGGCGCCGAGCGACTCGAGCCGCCGGACGAGGTGGGCGCCGATGAAACCGGTCGCGCCCGTGACGACCGTACGCCTTCCCGCCCAGCCTTCCCCGCTGCCGGCGGCGGTCACGGCCGCGCGACCGTTCTCTGACCGTGACCGGCCGGGATCGCGGTGAGATCGCCGGGGGGATACGCACGGATCATCTGGGCTCCCGAGGGTTTCCGCAGGGCAGAGAATCGAATTGTCGCAGTTTCCCCGCCCGGCGGGACGGGCTTCCGCCAGATCGCGTTGTCGCCGAATGCGGTACGCGGAAATGCGCGAAGGGACTCCCACGATGGGAGTCCCTTCGTCACATCGGTCTGATCAGTTGATCTGCCAGGTGTCGCCGGAGTTGAGCAGACCGGCGAGGCTGCCGGGGCCCTTGGCGGCGATGGCGGTGTCGAGCTGCTCGTTCAGCAGCTGGTCGTACGACGGGCGGTCGACCGAACGGAAGATCCCGATCGGCACATGCTCGAAGGCGGGGTCGTCCAGCCGGGACAGCGCGAAAGCCAGCGACGGGTCGGGGTTGTGCACGTCGTGGACGAGGATCTCGCTGTCGGCGACGTCGGCTCGGCGTACGACCTCGACCCCACCGGTCGGCGACAGCCGTACGGCCTTCTCGTTGTCGCCGGTGCCGAAGACGATCGGCTGTCCGTGCTCGAGCTTGACGGTGATCTCGTCCCGGGTGGCGGGGTCCTTCAACGCCTCGAAGGCGTTGTCGTTGAAGATGTTGCAGTTCTGGTAGATCTCCACCAGTGAGGCGCCGCGGTGGGCGGCCGCCTCGCGCAGCACCCCCTGCAGGTGCTTACGGTCGCTGTCGATGGTCCGGGCCACGAAACCGGCCTCGGCGCCCAGCGCGAGGGAGATCGGGTTGAACGGCTTGTCCAGCGACCCCATCGGCGTCGACTTGGTGATCTTCCCGATCTCGCTGGTGGGGGAGTACTGCCCCTTGGTCAGCCCGTAGATCCGGTTGTTGAACAGCAGGATGTTGAGGTTGACGTTGCGGCGCAGCGCGTGGATCAGGTGGTTGCCGCCGATCGACAGCGCGTCACCGTCACCGGTGATCACCCACACGCTCAGGTCGGGCCTGGAGGCGGCCAGCCCGGTGGCGATCGCCGGGGCCCGGCCGTGGATGGAGTGGATGCCGTAGGTGTTCAGGTAGTACGGGAAACGCGAGGAGCAGCCGATCCCGGAGACGAACACGATGTTCTCGCGCTTGAGGCCGAGCTCGGGCAGGAACGACTGCACCGCCGCCAGGATGGCGTAGTCGCCGCAGCCGGGGCACCAGCGGACCTCCTGGTCGGACTTGAAGTCCTTCAGCGTCTGCTTGACCTCGGTCCGGGGGACCAGCGCCAGCCCCCTGCCGTTCAGGCTCCCGTTGCCGCTGCCGTTACCGGCGGCGCCGTTGCCGTTGCGGATCTCAGTCACTTTCAATCACTTCCTGAATCACCGTGGCGAGTTCGGCGGCCTTGAACGGAAGCCCGCGCACCCGGTTGTAGCCGATCACGTCGACCAGGAACCGGGCCCGCAGCAGCATGGCCAGCTGGCCGAGGTTGATCTCCGGCAGCAGCACCTTGTCGTAGGCGCGCAGCACCTGGCCGGTGTTGGCCGGCAGCGGGTTCAGATGCCGCAGATGGGCCTGGGCGACCTTGTGCCCGGCCGCCCGCGCCCGCCGTACTCCCGCCGCGATCGGCCCGTAGGTCGACCCCCAGCCGAGCACGAGCACCTTCGCGTCCCCGGTCGGGTCGTCCACGGACAGGTCGGGCACGTCAATGCCGTCGATCTTGGCCTGGCGCAGATGGACCATCCGGTCGTGGTTGTCCGGATCGTAGGAGATGTTCCCACTGCCGTCGGCCTTCTCGATGCCGCCGATCCGGTGCTCCAGCCCGGGTGTGCCCGGTACGGCCCACGGCCGGGCCAGCGTGTCCGCATCCCGCTGGAACGGCAGGAACGTGGTGCCGTCTTCGCCGTTGGGCGTGGTCGCGAACTCCACGGAGATGTCGGGCAGTTCGGCGATGTCGGGGATGCGCCACGGCTCGGATCCGTTGGCCAGATAGCCGTCCGACAGCAGCATCACCGGCGTGCGGTACGCAAGGGCGATCCGGGCGGCCTCGATCGCCATGTCGAAGCAGTCGGCCGGGGTGGCCGGGGCCAGCACCGGCACCGGCGACTCGCCGTTGCGGCCGAACATCGCCATCAACAGGTCGGTCTGCTCGGTCTTGGTCGGCATCCCCGTGGACGGTCCGGCCCGCTGCACGTCCACGATGACCAGCGGCAGCTCGGTCGCCACCGCGAGACCGACCGTCTCGGCCTTGAGCGCCACACCGGGACCGGAGGTGGTGGTCACCCCCAGCGACCCGCCGAACGACGCGCCAAGGGCGGCGCCGACGCCGGCGATCTCGTCTTCGGCCTGGAAGGTCCGTACCCCGAACGCCTTGTGCTTGGACAACTCGTGCAGGATGTCGGAGGCCGGGGTGATCGGGTACGACCCGAGGAACAGCGGCAGCTTCGCCTGCACCGAGGCCGCGACCAGCCCGTAGGCCAGCGCCATGTTCCCGGAGATGTTGCGGTAGACGCCCGGGGCCAGGGCGGCCGGTTTCACCTCGTACGACACCGAGAACGACTCGGTGGTCTCGCCGTAGTTCCACCCGGCCTGGAACGCCGCGATGTTCGCCTTGGCGATCTCGGGCTTGGCGGCGAACTTCGCCTCGAGGAACGCGGTCGTTCCCTCGGTCGGCCGGTTGTACAGCCACGACAGCAACCCGAGCGCGAACATGTTCTTGGCCCGCTCGGCGTCCTTCTTGGACACGTCGAAGCCCTCGAGCGCCTTGACCGTGAGCGAGGTCAGCGGGACCGCGTGCAGGCGCCACTCCTTGAGGGAGTCGTCCTCCAGCGGATTGCCCGCATAGCCGACCTTGGACAGGTTGCGCTTGGTGAACTCATCGGTGTTGGCGATGATGTCCGCACCACGCGGCAGATCGGCCAGGTTGGCCTTCAACGCCGCGGGGTTCATCGCGACCAGGACGTTCGGCGCGTCCCCGGGGGTCAGAATGTCGTGGTCGGCGAAGTGCAACTGGAAACTCGACACCCCGGGCAGCGTGCCCGCAGGCGCCCGGATCTCCGCCGGGAAGTTGGGAAGCGTCGACAGGTCGTTGCCGAACTGGGCCGTCTCCGCCGTGAACCGATCGCCTGTGAGCTGCATGCCGTCGCCCGAGTCACCCGCGAACCGGATGATCACGCGGTCGAGTTGCTGAACCTGCTTGGTCACAGCTCCTCAATCCTCCTCAACACGCCCGGGCCACCCTGCCCGAAACGCGTTCCTATATCCATGCTAGGTCGTCTCCCGTAGATCTTCTTGCCTACTATGGTCGGCAGAGATCCATGGGGCACTCCCTAGATCCATCGGGGCCACGCCTTGTTTTCCGTCGTGCGAACATTGACGTGCGTACTATCGGGGCTTGCCGCTTAGGGGAAGGCGGGGACCGGTATCCCGCGTCTACTGGCCCTGGTCGGTAGCTGGACCGAGGTCGGCAGGACAAATCACGCTCACGGACCATCCGGGCAACACAGTCCCGCCGCGAGCCGACACAGGTCGACGTGCAGGCGAGCGAAGAGCATCTTCCGGGTCACGATCCTCAACTATATGCGGGAGGTGGGCTTCCGTCCGTCATTGCCCACCCTTTGAGATCGTCGCCTCCGCTGGGTGTCCGCGCTGTTCCGCTGCGTGATCGGGTTATCGAGGTGGTAGACGGGCGTCGGCGTATGCTCGGCATGAGGTCCGGAGGTCGTACATCCTACGGCCGGGAGGCGACATGAACGGATATTTCGGGTCATATGTCGTAGTCGCGGTCCTGCTTCTCATCGGCGTGGCGATCTTCGCCGGCGGCCTGCTGGCCAACCGCGCGCTCCGGCCGAACCGGCCGACACCGGAGAAACTGCTCACCTATGAGTGCGGGATCGATCCCGTCGGCGAGGGATGGGCGCAGTCGCAGATCCGGTACTACGTCTTCACGTATCTCTACGTGGTCTTCGCGGTGGACGCGGTCTTCCTCTTCCCCTGGGCCATGGTCTTCGCCACGCCCGGATACGGCCTGACCACCCTCGTGGAGATGTTCGTCTTCCTGGGCCTCATCGCCCTCGGCATCCTGTACGCCTGGCGGAAGGGAGTGCTCACCTGGACGTGACAATCCGTACCGGACCCGGCCGTTCGCCGGGAGGCTCTCTGAAGAGGAGAATGACGTCATGGCGGTGAGCGACCTCCCGATGCCGACCGTCGGGCCCGGGGCCCGGCTGGCGCCCAAACCGATGAAGTTCGTGCTGAACTGGGGACGGCGCTATTCGCTGTGGGTCTTCAACTTCGGGCTGGCCTGCTGCGCCATCGAGTTCATCGCGACGTCGATGAGCAGACACGACTTCATCCGGTTCGGGGTCATTCCGTTCGCGAACGGCCCCAGGCAGGCCGACCTTATGATCGTTTCGGGGACGGTGACCGACAAGATGGCCCCGGCCGTCAAGCGGCTCTACGAGCAGATGCCCGATCCCAAGTACGTCATCTCGTTCGGGGCCTGCTCGAACACCGGCGGGCCGTACTGGGACTCCTACTGCGTGACCAAGGGCGTCGACCAGATCATCCCGGTCGACGTGTACGTCCCCGGCTGCCCGCCCCGGCCCGAGGCGCTGCTCCACGGCATCATGAAGCTCCAGGAGAAGATCGCCGGCGAGACGCTGGGCGACCGCTACCTACCGCCTTCGGGTGGGCAATCGTGAGCGCCGTGCCGGCCGCGGCCGCGGCCTTCGCCGACGCGGTCAGGGAGCGGTACGACTCGGGCTCGCAAGTCCAGGTCTCCGACTCGTTCGGCGAGCTGGTGGTGGACGTGCCACCGGACGCCTGGGTGGAGACACTGTCCTTCGCCAGGTCCCGGGGCTTCGAGTTCTTCGACTGGCTGACCGGTGTGGACGACCCACCGGACGACTTCCAGGTCGTCGCCCACGTCTTCGATCCGGTCGCGATGGCGCACCTGCTGGTCAGAACCCGGGTGCCGCGGACCGATCCTCGCCTGCCCACCGTGACCGGCGTCTTCCGCGGGGCCGACTGGCACGAGCGGGAGACGTTCGAGATGTTCGGCGTCGTCTTCGACGGCCACCCCGACCTGCGGCCGCTGCTGCTGCCCGACGGATTCGAAGGCCATCCGCTGCGCAAGGACTTCGTGCTCGCCGCCCGGGTCGCCAAGGCCTGGCCGGGAGCCAAGGAGCCGGGCGAATCCGGCCACGGCTCACCCAGCCGCCGCAAGATGCTGCCCCCGGGCGTTCCCGCCGACTGGGGCGAGGGCGCCGCGAGAGCCGTACCGGAGCCCGTACGCAGGGACGGGCGGGTGGGCGATGGCTGATCTGCTCGACATCGCGGTACGGCTGGCCGCCATCGTGGCGGCATTCCTGCTGCTACCGCTGATCGTCGGGCAGATGGAGCACAAGGCCATGGCCCACATGCAGTCCCGGCTCGGGCCGATGTACGCCGGTGGCTTCCACGGATGGGCGCAGCTCATCGCCGACGGGGTCAAGTTCGCCCAGAAGGAGGACGTGATCCCGGCCGCGGCCGACCGGCGGGTGTTCGCCATCGCGCCGGCCGTGGCGCTCGTGCCGTACCTCGTGGTGATGGTCGTGATCCCGATCGGCCCCGGGCTGGCCGGGGTGGACCTCGACGCCGGGCTGTTCTTCGTGCTGGCCGTGATGGGCATCGGCGTGCTCGGCGTGATCATGGCGGGGTGGGCGTCGGCCAACAAGTACAGCATGCTGGGCGGCATCCGGGCCGCCGCCCAGCTCATGTCGTACGAGCTGCCGCTCGTGCTCGCGGCCTCCGGCGTGGCGATGGCGGCGGGCACGCTGTCGCTGCAGGGGATCGTCGAGCAGTGGCGGTGGTGGTGGCTGCCCTGGCAGGCGATCGGTGCGGTGGTCTTCTTCGTCGCCGGGCTGGCGGAGCTGCGCCGGCCTCCGTTCGACATGCCGGTCGCCGAGTCGGAGCTCATCATGGGCCCGATGACCGAGTACACCGGCCTGCGGTTCGCCCTGTTCATGCTCGCGGAGTACGTCGGGATCGTGGTGCTGTCGGCGCTGACCACCGTCCTCTTCCTCGGCGGCTGGCATGGCCCGCTGCTTCCGGGACCGGTCTGGACGCTCATCAAGGTCTTCGCCCTGGCGTTCGTGGTGATCTGGATCAGGGTCAGCTATCCCCGCCTCCGCGAGGACCAGTTGCAGAAGCTCGCCTGGATCGGCCTTGTCCCCCTGGCCCTCCTCCAACTCGCCCTCACCGGCGTCGTCAAGGTCCTCATGTCCTGACCGAACCCGCCCGCCGCCGATCACCCCGAGCACAGAGAACCCGACCAGGCCCAGAGCGTCCCCAGCGCCCTTCTGTAACCATCAAAACGGGCACTTCCAGTCAGGCCATGCGGCCGTCGCTTCATCCTCCCAGGTGTGGAGGGGTTTTCCGCGGTAAACCGTGTCGCGATGAATGCTGAGCCACTCAACCAGTTCTGCCCTCGGTTGCACCTTGTCTTGGTCGAGCCACGGCTGACCTTCAAGGTCTTTGCTTCGAATCACTTTGTGGTCTATGAAACACTGGAGTACTGCGACGAGCGCTTGATCGCGCCGTTTGGCCTCGTCGCTCGCCGAATGAGAGACCCTCCCTTCGTTGCAGCCGGCAATGAGGAGGGTTAAGCCGAGGGCGGCGGAACCCGCCTTTATTGATGTCTTCACTGCTGCATCCTCATGGCTACCTGGGCGGCTCGTATCCACTCCAACAGAGTCTTTCCGCCATATTCGCTCTCGGCGTGCCCACTTATCCACTCGACGAAGTTGGCGTCAGGAATGAGCGTACCGTTTTTGTACCATGTGGCATCTGTGGGCGGTCGGATCGCACCCGCATTGATCAGTCCTTGTATCACCGGGACTTCGATGCCGAGGACCTGCTTGCGAAACGCGTCGGCATTGTCCTTGAGCGCCTGGACCGCGTGATCGGTGCTGAACGACGCGTTGACGAACGGGGAGGTCGTACCGGTGAGGAACTGGGCGATGGTGCCAGGTCCCCAAGGGCTGGCGAAGCTCAGCGCGCCGAAACCTCCAGACAGCACACCTAGTGCGGTCTGGTTTCGTTGTGCTTCGACGTCTTTTAGCTGCTCCTCGGAAAAATGGCGGTCATTCTCCAGACGTTGTATCGCTCCATATAGGCTCGCCATCTCGCTGAGGTAGTCGGCATCCGAAGGGTCCTTGATGTTGGCGGCAACGGCGAGCGATACCCGAGCGTTCATGATTCCTTTGAACGTCCCGAACTCCTTGGGTTCACGGAAAGCCTGCGCGAGAAATGGCTCCAGTTCACTGTTCTTGGTGACAACGGTCCAGGGATTTCCGGGGATGTTATCTTTCGGGACGGGATGTGCGGCGTAGTCGTGCCCGACTGATTTGGCGAGGTCGGGGAGGTAGCGGTCGGCGGTGTAGATGAGGGATCGGCGGATCTCGTGGGGGAGGACCCTGTCCGGGTGGAGCTTGGTGAACTCGGAGGTGGCCTGGACGATATGGACGACGGACCAGGCCGATTCCTTGGCGTCGTCGGAGGCGCCGCGCGGAGCGGACACGGCCGCCTTGAGGAATTCGGCGGCATGGGAGGTCAGATCGATTCGGTCCACCGTGAGCGACGGGTCGGCGCCGCTCGCCTTGCCGTACGGGCCGACTTTGACGCCCGGCGTTCGCCAGTCGTCGCCGACGAGCATCTTCGCGTACTTCAGGCCGCTGTCCGGGTCACCGAGGACATGGCGGGCTGCCTGGCCGTTCTGGGTCGCCCGATCCATCACCGCGAGGACCGGGTCGAAGTCGGCGAGGCGTTTCTGGTAAAGGGCGCGATCCTGGTCGAGAATGCCGCCGTGACCCGACGGGGTCGGGACCTGGACCTTGCCCGCGGCACGGGCGTCGAGCATCGATCGGGTGACCTCGGCGAGGAAACGCGAATCCCAGGATTTGCCGTCGGGGCCGTACTTGAAGAGCATGCCGACCGACCAGGGGTCGGAGCTCTTGGTGATCGCGGCCCTGGTTTCGGGGGACAGCAGCGGACGGCCGTCCTTGCCCGTGCCGACGCGCATCTGGCTGGCGGCCGCCAGCGACGAGCCGAGTGCCCGCAGGATGCTCATGCTCTCCGCGCTGAACAGCGAGGCTCCCGTCCGGTTGTAGAGCGCTCGCGCGGCCTGGAGCGCCAGCGGCCCGGCCTGCGCCCAGAACGCGGCGAGATATGGCTTGTCGTCGAGATGTTGGGTGAGGTGCTCCCGTACCCCCGACAGGCCGACCCGGACCGCCTCCGGATCCTTGCCGGCGAGGGCGTCCTTCAGCGCCTGGACGTCCTGCTCGGCCTGATATCCGCTCTGGCCTACGGCGTCCCAGTCGAGTTGGACGTACGGCGAACGCGGGCCGATGGGGCCCGGCCCGTCCGTCGGAAGTGGACGGCGGACCGGGAGCGGCAGGCCCGAAAGAATGGCGGGGTTCCATCCGTTCTCGCTCGCCAGGCCGTGCGCCTTGGTGGTGCGGGCGTTCATGTCGCGGGTGTCGTTCAGCGCCGAGTCGGTCAGGCGTGGCAACTGAGTGAAGCTCACCTCGCTGTCCCACTGCCGCATCTTCTGCTGAATTATCGGCCCATTTCGGGCCAACACCTCGTGCAGCCGTTGCAGGCGCTTGGCCAACTCCGCGAGGTTGACCGGATTGACCCCGACGAATTCCCCCACTACGTCCCCTTTTCGGCGCGACGTACCTATAAAACGGCCCTTCTGCGCGTCGCCTCCTCCAATCGGGCGACCAGACGCGGTTGCTCGCTCAACACGGCCTGGAGCAGCGCGGTGAGCTGGGACTTTCGAGCGTTCCAGTCGGCGGCCCAACGATCGGCGGCCGGCCCCTTCCAGGTGGCGTCGCCGAACATCCCGGGTACGGCGCCGAGCGCGTCGAGGACCTCGTGTACGGCGGCGGCCGCGGCGGCCATGTCCGCTTGGCACTCGGCTATCTCGGGTGACGGCACGGATTCCTCCAGCGAGACGGCTGACGCTTTGTCAAGCGTAGGGAAGCGTCGGAGGATGGGCCAGGGATATGCGGCCCGGCAATCAGGATTACCGGATTACTAGGGTAGATATATGGTGTATTCGGCCAGTTCCGAGGTCAGATTGGGCGGTAGAGACGCCGCGGCGGAGAGGTCCTCGGCCGATACGAATGAGCCGACCGTTTCCCGGGCCTTCACCACCTGCTCGGCCAGGGCGGGGGTCATCCCGGGCAGTGCGGCGATCACCTGAGCCGGGGCGTGGTTGACGTCGACCAGACCGCCGTCGTCGTACTGCCGGGGCAGGTCGGGCCGTCCGATCCGCAGTTCGCGTGCCATCGACGGATCGCGTTCCGCGAGTTCTCTCGCCTGCTCCCGCAGCGCGCGCCGGTGTTGGGCGAGGGCGATCGCCCGGTCGTTCGCGGTCATCCCGGGGGTCTCGAAGACCCGCTGTCTGATGATGAAGGAGTGCACGGTGCCGCCGAGCCAACTACCGAACATGCCGCCGAACATGAGGATGCCGGGGCCCGGCGGCAGCTCGCCGGGGTAGTAGTCGTCGAAGATGACGATCCACAGGAAGACGGCCAGGGCGTAGGCGGCGGAGGCCAGTCCGAGCCAGGCGCTCCGTCGCTTCACCGCCGCGAACAGCATCGTGAACGGCGTGCCGAGACCGCAGGTGAGCAGCGGCGTCAGCGCCCAGAAGACGCTACCGGCGCCGGGGCCGCCCTGCGGCTGGGGCTGCGGCGGCGGGGGAGGGATGAAGGGCGGCCGCGGGGGGTGCACCGGCCGTGGGGGGTGCACCGGCTGCACCGGTGGCACCGGTGGCACTGGCGGCGGCACCGGCGGTGCCGCTTGAGGCGGTGGGGGCACCGGGTAGGCCTGGTAAGGATTCGGCGATGAGCCCTGCTGCCCGGATGGGTACGGTCCCTGCCTCTTATAGGACTCGTACGGTCCTTGTCCTCCAAAGCCGCTCATGTGCTGACCCTACGTATTTGTCGCACACTTTGCTCAATCCTTCCGGCAACATTATGAACATCCTGTGGACAACCACGGGGACGGGCTGCGGACGGTGTGGACGACAACCACCCCGGATCGTGTTCCCCCTTCGGCCTGTCCCCGGAGTGAGTGACGATCCGGCCCCTGAGCACCTTGCGGATCTTTGAACGCATGTTTAGCCTCCTGAATGTGCCATCAGGAAGCCGTGCGAGCGCAGATGACCGATCCCTGTTGAGGTCCTCGTGGCTACTCCGGCCATGATCTCGGCGACCTGTCCGCGGAACTGTCCACCGCCTTTCCCCGCCATCCGGAGAACACGATGACGCCAGCGCTGGAGATCAGCGGGCTGACCAAGAGATTCGGCGACAATCTCGCCGTAGATCACATTGACCTCGGTGTCCCCCAAGGCTCCTTCTTCGGCCTCGTCGGCCAGAACGGCGCCGGCAAGACCACCACGCTGTCCATGGCCGTCGGCTTGCTGCGGCCCGACGGCGGCAGCGCCCGCATCTTCGGTACGGACGTCTGGTCGGCTCCTGAGCGGGCCAAGGCCATGGTCGGGGTGCTGCCCGACGGGCTGGCCATGCCCGAGCGGCTGACCGGACGAGAGGTGCTCACCTACCTGGGTCTGCTGCGCGGGCTGGACAAGGACGTGGTGCGGCAGCGGGCCGAGGAACTGCTGGCCGTGCTGGAGTTGGACGGCGCGGAGAAGACGCTGGTGATCGAGTACTCGACCGGCATGCGCAAGAAGATCGGGCTGGCCACCGCACTGCTGCACGCGCCGCGGCTGCTGGTGCTGGACGAGCCGTTCGAAGCGGTGGACCCGGTGTCGGCCGCCACGATCAAGACGATTCTGCGCGGCTTCGTCGCGGGCGGCGGCTCGATCGTGCTCTCCAGCCACGTGATGGCGCTGGTCGAGCAGCTCTGCGACCACGTGGCGGTGATCGACAAGGGCAGGGTGGCCGCGGCCGGCACGCTGGACGAGGTACGCGGCGCACGCTCACTGGAGGACACCTTCGTCGAACTCGTGGGCGACCAGGACACCGGAGTCAAGGAGCTGTCGTGGCTGTCGCACTGACGATGGCCCAGATGAAGGTGGCGGTGCTGCGCCACGCCTTCCACGGCCGACGAGCGCAGACCGCCGGCACCGGCGCCGCACTGGGCGCGCTGTTCGCCGCCGGAACGATCTATCTGGCCTTCGTCGATCCGGACCTGCTGGCGGCCGGCTACGCGGTCTGGCTGCTGGGCTGGATGCTCGGCCCCGTCTTCATGGGCGGCGGCGACGAGACGCTGCGGCCGGAGTACTTCTCGCTGCTCGGCCTGCCGCCGCGACGGCTGGCTGCGGGCCTGCTGGTGGCGGCCTTCGTCGGGGTCGCGCCGTTGGTCAGCCTGACCGCCCTGCTGGGCCTGCTGGTCGTGGGCGTACGGCTCGGCGTCGCGAACGCCGTGGTGGCCGTACCCGCGATGGCACTGCAACTGGCCGTGTTCGTCCTGCTGTCGAAGGTCTCGGTGGCGGTGATCGGGCTGGCGCTGCGTTCACGACTCGGCGCGATCGCCTCCGGCGTGCTCAACGGCGCGATCCTGGCCGCGCTCGGGCAGATCTGGGTCTTCTTCGTGGCCTTCGGCCAGACGGGTGTGCCCGCCGCGGTGTGGTACCTGCCCTCCGGTTGGGGCCTGCTGGCCGTCCAGGGCGACTGGTGGGCGCTGGCCGCGCTGGCCGTACTCGTGGTGCTGCTCCTCGGCGCGTGGGCGGCGCTGCTCGGCAGGCGGGCGGGCGCGACGCGGACGTCCGCCCGGGGCAGACGCCCGATGACGGCGGCCACCGTCAACGGCGCGATCGTCGCCAAGGAGCTCCGCACCTGGTCGCGCGACCTGGTGCGCAACCACCAGTTGACGTTCGCGCTGTCGTACGGCGTCTGCTTCGCGGCCAGCCCGCTGATCCTCGGCTGGGACGGCATGCTGCCCTATGCCGGCCCGATCTTCGTGGTGATGGCCGCGGCCATGGCCTCCAACGTGTACGGGACCGACGGCACCGCACTGTGGCTGACGCTGATGACGCCGGGCGTGAGCGACGTGCGCGGCAGGCAGCTGGCGTGGCTGTCGGCGCAGGCGCCGGTGGCGATCGTGCTGACCGTGGTGTTCACCGCGATCACCGGCGGCCCGTGGCCGCTGATGCTGGCGCTGCTGTCCGCCCTGCTGGGCGGCGCTGCCGGACTGGTGCCGCTGATCTCGGTGTTCGCGCTGGTGCCCGGCACCGACCCGCATCGCCGCGCGGGCAACCCGCTGCGCACCAGCGAGGACGATGGCGGCCTGACCGGCCTGGCCTATCTGATGCTCGTGCTGGTGATCGTCACAGGCGTGCCCGCGGCGTTCGTGGCGGTGCGGTACGGCTGGGCCGGCGTGGCCGTGGGCGTCCTGACCGGAGTGCTGTGCTACTGGGGCTTCGGCCTGCTGGCCGAGCGGCGGCTGTGCTCGCACGGCCCGGAGCTGCTCGATGTGATGCGGACCGGCCGCAAGCCGGAGACGACGGTGAAGTTCCGCCTCGACCAGCTGTCCAAGACGCAGAAGTCGATCGTCTGGTGGTGCTTCGGGTTCGGCGCCATCCCGCTGGTCCCGCAGGGCATCATCGCCACCGTCTTCGTGGCCAACGACATGCTGCGCCACAGCTGGTTCCTGGCCACCTACATGCCGCCCGGGCTGCGTTATCCGGTGGCCGCCGCCTTCATCCTGCTCGGGCTCGCGATGTACGGCACGGGCCTGTGGTTCGTCAGGCCCCGGCCATCCGGGGAAGGAGCGGCCGCCTAGCGTGGGGGAGGTCCCCCGCACTGATCAGAGGGGGACCATCGCCCGGCAATGGGTGAATCAGCGAAGTTAACTGACACCCCCGTGAACGGTCGCGCATTCACCTGGGGCGGATAGTGCGCCATGATGTTGCATGTGGCGCGCATACCAGGAGAAGGGCTGGCCAAGGGCCTGGCCGTGACCTTCCGGCACATGCTGCGCAAATCGGTGACGCAGCAGTATCCGGAGGAGCATCCGGAGCTTCCTCCCCGCAGCCGGGGCGTGATCGCCCTGGTCGAGGAGAACTGCACCGTGTGCATGCTCTGTGCCCGCGAGTGTCCCGACTGGTGCATCTACATCGACTCCCACAAGGAGACCCTCCCGGCCCCGGAGGGTGGACGCCCACGGGCGCGCAACGTGCTCGACAGGTTCGCGATCGACTTCTCGCTGTGCATGTACTGCGGGATCTGCGTCGAGGTCTGTCCCTTCGACGCGCTGTTCTGGTCGCCGGAGTTCGAGTACGCGGAGTACGACATCCGCGATCTGATCCATGAGAAGGACCGGTTGGGCGAATGGGCCCAGACCGTTCCTCCCCCACCGCCGCACGAGGTGGGCGCCGAGCCGCCCAAGGAGATCGCCGCAGCCGCCCGCCCCGCCGCCCGCCCGCCGTCCCGGCCCGGCCGTACGGCACCGCCCGGCCGTACGGCCGAGACGGAGAAGGAGACGAAGACGACCGCGGCGCCGGCGGAGAGTGCCCCCGCTCCGAGTGCGCCGCCGCGCCGGGAACCGCCGAGGGCGATGCGGGACATCCGCTCGATCCGGCCGCCGGGAGCGCTGCCGAAGCCGCCCCGGCCCGCCCGGCCTGAGCCGCCGGATGCACGGGACGGCCAGGACTCAACGGGCTCGCCGGACTCACCGGGACCGATCGGCTCACCGGACTCGCAGGGACCGCCGACGACGGAGAAGGACGGGTCAGAGGAGGAGTCGTGACATCCCAGGCGCAGCCGGGACTCTGGCCGCCGTCCGGGCCGGAAATCGTGTTCCTGCTGCTTGGGGTGGTCGCGCTCGGTTCCGCCCTGCTGGTCGTCACGACGCGGCGACTCGTCCACGCCGCGCTGTGGCTGGTGGTCTGCTTCGGCGCGCTGGCCGGCTGTTATCTCGTGCTCACCGCCGAGTTCGTCGCCTGGGTGCAGGTATTGATCTACGTGGGTGCGATCGTGGTGCTGCTGCTGTTCGGCATCATGCTGACCCGTGCGCCCATCGGACGGTCGGCGGACCTCGACTCCGGCAACCGCTGGGCCGCCGCAGTGGTGGGGGTCGCGACCGCCGGGGTGCTCGTGAGCGTCGTGGTGTCCGGATTCCACACGGCCTACACCCCTCTCGAACCGGGCCAGGGGGCGGCCGGGACGCTCGGTTCGAGCGTGTTCCGCACCTGGGTGCTGCCGTTCGAGGTCCTGTCCGTACTGCTGCTCTCCGCCCTGATCGGCGCCATCGCCCTGTCCCGCACCGATATCGGGGGGCGTGAATGAGGCCGCGCAGCCGGGCGGTCGCCACCGGCCCGCGCCGGGGGCCGGTGTCCGCGGGTCCGCCGCGCGGCCCCGGGGGGTGAGCCGGGGTGCACATCGTCTATCCGGTCGTCGTGTCCGCACTGCTGTTCTCGATCGGTGTGTACGGTGTGCTGGCCCGGCGCAACGCCATCCTCGTGCTGATGTCGGTCGAACTCATGCTCAACGCGGTCAACCTCAACCTGGTCGCGTTCGACGTATGGCTGCGTGACCGGCTGCACTCCGGGCAGGTGCTCACGCTGTTCGTCATCGTGATCGCCGCCGCCGAGGTGGGTCTGGGGCTGGCGATCGTGCTGGCCGTTTTCCGCACCAGACGGACTATCGACGTGGACCGGCTGCGTGCCCTGTCGGAGAACGCCGCCGGGACCGACGACGAGAGCGGCGACGGTGACGGGGGCGGTGACAGGGAGGGTGACAGGAACGGGGGCGGGAGCAGGGGCACGGTGGCGAGCGGCGGCGGGGAGGCGGCGACGTGATCGCGATCGTGGCCCTGATCATCCTGCTGCCGTTCGCCGCGGCCGTCGCGGGCCTGCTGGGCGCCAAGGTCGGGACCGGACGGCGCGGCGGCGGGAGCCGTACGGAATCTTCCGGCGCGGCCGCCGGCCGCAGGGCGGCGTGGTTCGCGATCACGGCGGCGGCGGCGTCGGCCGTGCTCACTCTGTGGCTCGCGCTCCGGCCGGCCCTCGACCTGCCGACAGGCGCGGCCTCCCGGCCGGGAGGGGCCGGGTTCTGGGATTCCTTCCTGCCGGGCCGGGTGGAGGGCGCGCTGACGCTCATAGAGACGGGGTCGCTTCCGATCTCCGTGTCACTGCGCGGTGACGGATTGTCAGTGCTGACCGGCATCCTTGTGGTCATGGTGGCGCTGGCCGTGCAGGTCTACTCGGTGGGGTACATGCGGGGTGAACCCCGCTACCCGTCGTACAGCGCGTTCATCGGCCTTTTCACCAGCGCCATGCTGCTCGTGGTCTACGCGGGCGACCTGATCGTCCTGTACGTCGGCTGGGAGATCATGGGCATCTGCTCCTACCTGCTCATCGGGCACTGGTGGGAGGACCGGGCCAACTCGCGGGCCGCCGTCAAGGCGTTCCTGGTCACCCGGCTCGGCGATGTCGGATTCCTGTTCGGGATCTTCACGCTGGGCATGGCGGCGGGGAGCTTCCGGATCGACGACGTGCTCCGGGCCGACATCCCCACCGGCACGCTGATCGCCGCGACGCTGCTGCTGCTCATGGGGGTCGCCGGCAAGAGCGCCCAGGTGCCGCTGCAGACCTGGCTGCCGGACGCGATGGCCGGCCCGACTCCGATCAGCGCGCTGATCCACGCCGCCACCATGGTCGCGGCGGGTGTCTTCGTCGTGGCCAGGCTCTATCCGCTGTTCCTGGGGGCGCGGCCCACGCTCGACGTGCTGGCCGTGATCGCGGCGATCGGCATGCTCGGGGCGGCCCTCGCCGCACTGGCTCAGGACGACCTCAAGCGGGTGCTCGCCTACTCCACGATCAGCCAGCTCGCCTACATGGCCGGGGCGCTCGCGGCCGGTGTGCGCGGCGCCGCCGGTCTGGCCGGCCTGAGCGGCCTGAGCGGCCTGAGCGGACTGAGTGGCCCTGACGTTCCGTACGGCCCGGACCTTTCGGAGGGCGACGTCGTATTCGGCGGCATCGGCCCTCCGGGCGTCCATGGCCTGGGTGAGGTCGGCGGCGACGAGGCGGCGATCTTCCATCTGCTGTCGCACGGCGCGTTCAAGGCGCTGCTGTTCCTGTGCGCGGGTGCGGTGATCCACCACGCGGGGTCGAACCTGATGAGCCGCATGGGCGGCCTGCGTACGGCGCTGCCCGTCACGTTCTGGACGATGACGATCGGGTTCGCCGCGCTGATGGGGCTTCCTCCGGCCAGTGGCTTCTTCAGCAAGAACGCGGTGATCTCGGTCATCGAGGACTCGGACGGCGTCGTCCAGCCGTTCCTGTACGGCTCGGCGCTGCTGACCGTCGGTGTCACCGGTGCCTACGCCACCCGCGCCTGGCTGCGCACCTTCTTCGGGCCGGCCCAGCCGCGGGGAGAGCCGCAGCCGGAACCTCTGCCGGAGGAGCCGCGGGAAGAGCCGCTGACCGAGGTGCTGCCGGGCACCGCCGCCCACGTGTCCGACGGCCGGGAGGCGCCGAGGTCGATGCTCTGGCCGATCGGCGTGCTGGCCGTGCCCGCCCTGCTGCTCGGCTTCACCTGGCCGTGGGTCGCGGGACGGGGCGTCATGGGCTCGGGAGTCGGCTGGGGATCGGCGATGATCGACCTCGTCGTGGCGCTGCTGGGCGCCGGGATCGTCTACGCGCTGTGGCGTGGCGACCCCGTCCGGGATCCGGCGCGACTGCTCGGGCCGTTCCGGGTGCCGTGCGAGCGGGCGTTCTACGTCGACACGGTGTACGCGGCGCTGGTCGCCCGTCCGATGCTGCGGCTGGCCAGGGGGGTCGTACGCGCCGACGAGCGGGTGATCGACGGTGCGGTCCGCGGGTCGGGCCGGGCCGCGATCGGCCTGTCCGGTGTGGTGCGGCTGGTCCAGAACGGCAACGCGCAACTCTACGTCACCGGTCTGGTGGCCGGGCTGCTGCTGATCGCGGTGGCGGCGGCGGTGGTGCTGGCATGACACGCACGTTGGATCTCCACGCGGTCTCGTTCCCCGCCGAGGCCCGTGCGGTCCGGGCCGATCCGGGTCGGGCCTGGGCGGCATGCGGCGAGATCTCGGGGCCGGGCGACGGCCGAGGCCTTCCGGGAGGCGCGCTCAGGGGGACGGGGGAGGTCGCATGGGCCGGCTGCTGATCGCCCTCGTCGCCGTGCCCCTGCTGGGGGCCGCCGCCCTGACCATGCCCGCCTTCCGAACTCGTGGCAGGGCCGTCGCGTTCGGGACCGCCGTCTCCGGGCTGGTCCTCGCCCTCACCCTGGCGGCCGTGGCGGCGTTCGCCCTGCCGTACGGACAGGACGGTCCCACGGGGGGCGGCCCTGACGGGGGGATGCGGCTCCAGACCGACCTGCCCTGGATTCCCGGTCTCGACCTGCGGTTCCATCTCGGCGTAGACGGGATCTCACTGCCGCTCGTCGTGCTGACCGCGTTGCTCACGTTCCTGTGCTTCGTCCACCTGACCCGCCATCCCCCGGCGGGCGGGCGGCAGAGGGCGCTGGTCTGCACGCTGCTCGTGCTCGAAGTCGGCATGATCGGCACGTTCCTCGCCCTCGATCTGCTGCTGTTCTTCGTGTTCTTCGAGGTCGTGCTGGTCCCCATGTATTTCGTGATCGCCCTCTGGGGCGGCACGGAACGGCGGGCGGCGGCGGTGAAGTTCATCCTCTACACGCTGCTCGGCTCGGCCGTGCTGCTGATCGGCCTGCTCGTGGTCTGGGCACAGGCGGGGACGCTCGACATGGTCGCCCTGGCCGAACGGCGTGGTGCCGGGATGCCCCGTTCGGCGCAGATCCTGGCGTTCCTCGCCATCGGGGCGGGGCTCGCGGTGAAGACGCCCATGTGGCCGCTGCACACATGGCTGCCCGACGCGCACACCGAGGCTCCAACCGTCGGCTCGGTGCTGCTGGCCGGTGTGCTGCTGAAAATGGGATCGTACGGCTTCGCCCGAGTCGCCATCCCGATGCTTCCGGAGGGTGCGGCGGCCCTCGCCCCCTGGCTGGGCGCACTGGCGGTGGTCGGCATCATCTACGGTTCGCTGGCCTGCCTCGCCCAGCGGGACATCAAGCGGATGATCGCGTATTCGTCCGTCGGCCACATGGGCTTCGTGCTGCTCGGGTTCGCGACGCTGACCCCGGTCGGCATGAACGCCGCCCTGTTCGGCAACGTCGCACACGGGCTGATCACGGGTCTGCTGTTCTTCCTCGTCGGTGCGGTCAAGGAGCGGTACGGCACGGCCGACATGGCCCGGCTCGGTGGCGGGATGCTCGGCCGGATGCCGCACCTGGGGTCGCTGTTGACGTTCGCGTGCATCGCCTCGCTCGGGCTGCCCGGCCTCGCCGGGTTCTGGGGTGAGATGCTCGCGCTCCTGGGGGCGTTCCGGCCGGCCGCCGGGCTGCCCCGGCCGCTGTTCCTGGTGTTCATGGCCGTCGGGGGAGCCGGAACGGTGCTGACGGCCGCCTATTTCCTCCGCCTGCTGTCCCGGGTCACCCACGGGGTCCATCGGGCGGCTCCGAGTGAACCGGAAGCGGCGGCGGGGCACGGCGTGGTGGGAGCCCGCGCCGTGGAGCAGGGCGTCCCGGCGAGAACCGCCGGGGAAGCCGCGGGAATCGGGGGCGACGAGAGGGCCGGGGATGCCGGGGAAATCGGAGGGACCGGAGAAACCGGGCAGGTCGGCGGAACCGGGGGAGCGGTCGACGTCACGGCGCGTGAGTGGGCGGCCTGGGTGCCGCTGGTCGTGCTGATCGTGCTGCTCGGGCTGTGGCCCAAGACGCTTCTGGCCGTCACCACACCTGCCGTTCAGGCGGTCTTCGGCCCGGGGATGGTGGTGCCATGAGCAGCGTCCTCGGCAACGGAGCGCCTCCGGTGATCCAGGCGATCGACTACGTCGCCATCGCGGCGCCGCTGACCCTCGTTATCGCGGCCGGTCTGGTGCTGGTTCTCGACGCCTTCCTGCCGCACCGGCCGGGCATGGGGAGGACGCTCGGGCTGGTCGCGCTCGGCGGCGTCCTGGCCGCCCTCGCCGTCGTGGTGGTCCAGACGGTCGCGGGTACGCATCTTCCGAACGGAGCGCGGCGCACGTTCTGTGTGCCGTCCTCGCTGGGAGCGACGGCAGACGCGGGCTCGTGCTCGTTCGTGGCCGACCGGTTCGCGCTGGTCTTCGCCGGGCTGGTGCTCGCCGCCGGGGCGGTGATCGTGCTGCTGTCGATGACCGAGTTGGCCGGCGGACGGATTCCGGTCGGGGAGTGGCACTTCCTGCTTCTCGCCGCCCTCACCGGCGCGGTGCTGCTGCCCGCCTCCCGTGATCTGATCATGCTGGTGGTCTCGCTCGAGCTGGTGTCGCTGCCGGTCTTCGCGCTGATCGGGCTGCGGCGCTATGACGGTCGTGCCGCCGAGGCCGCCCTGAAGCTGTTCCTGGTGTCCGTGGTTTCCACCGCGATCATGCTGTTCGGTGTGTCGTTGCTGTACGGGATGACCGGATCGGTGCATCTCGACCGCCTGGCGCGGGCGTACGAAGCCGGACCCGCCATCGGGGCCGCTGCCGTGGCCGCCGCCGGGCCCGAGCCGGCCGTCACCACGGTGGCGATAGTGCTGGTGGTGGCCGGCTTCGCCTTCAAGATCGCGGCGGTGCCGTTCCACACCTGGGCGGGGGACGTGTACCAGGGGTCGCCGGTTCCGGTGGCGGCGCTGCTGTCGGTCGTCTCGAAGGCGGCGGGGTTCGCCGGGCTCATCCTCGTCCTCACGACCGCGCTGCCGGGCCGGGCCGGGGTGTGGGCCCCGATCGTCGCGGTCGTCGCCGCCCTGACCATGACCGCGGGGAACGTCCTCGCCATCCAGCAGCGCCATGCCGTACGACTGCTCGCCTGGTCGTCGGTCGCCCAGTCCGGATATATCCTCACGCCGCTGGCCGCGGCCGCCTCCATGAGAGCCGGGTCGTCCGGTGCCGCACTGCCCGGTGCCGCGCTGTCCGGCACTTTGCCGCCTGGAACCGCGCTGTCCGGAACCGCGCTGTCCGGAACCGCGCTGTCCGATACCGCGCTGTCCGGAACCGCGCTGCCCGGTATTGGGACGCCGGGCGAGGACGGGATCGGTGGGGCGGCGGCCGCGTCCATCGCCTATCTGGTGTTCTACGCGGCGATGAACCTGACCGCCTTCGCGATCGTCATGATCGTTTCGCGGCGTCATGGACGCAACGAGATCGACGACTATCGGGGATTGGTCCGCCGGAGCCCGGCGGCGGGTCTGGCGCTCGCGTTCTCGCTCGTCTGCCTGGCCGGGCTGCCACCCGGGCTCGCCGGTCTGTTCGCGAAAATCGTGGTGTTCCGGGAGGTCGTCGGCGCCGGACTCGGCTGGCTCGCGGTCGTGATGGCGGTCAACACCGTGATCGGGCTCTACTACTACATCGCCTGGACGGCCCGGCTCTTCGCTGCGAAAACCACGGGTGAGAGCCGTACCGTCCCCGCCGTCCCAGCAGGTGCCGGTGCCCCGGTGGTCCCCGGCACCCCCGAAGTCCGTGGAGTCCGTGAACCCGGTTTCGCCGTCCCGGTCATCCCCGCGGTCGTCGCGGCCGGGGCCGCGGTGCTCGTCACCGTCGTCTTCTCGATCGCCCCGCAGGTGGTGCTGTCCGCGGTGGGCTGAGCGCGTCTCCGCGCACCGTGGGAACGTTCGCCCAGGCCATGCACGTTGATAGGGCGGAACGCACCACGTCGGAAGGAGGGGGCGTGCAGCGTCTGCGCACCGCGGTCCTTCTGGGGGTTTTGTCCGCATTGATGCTGGCGGTGGGGGCCTGGCTCGGGGGTGGCACAGGAATACGGTTCGCCCTGGTGGTCGCACTCGCGACCAACGGCATCGCCTACTTCTTCTCCGACCGGATCGCGCTTTCCGCCATGCGGGCGCGACCGGTCTCCGAGGTGGAGCAGCCGGTGCTCTATCGGATCGTCCGGGAACTGTCCTATGACGCCCGCCAGCCGATGCCGAGGCTCTATCTGTCTCCCACGATGCAGCCCAACGCGTTCGCGACCGGACGCAACCCGCGCAACGCGGCGGTGTGCGTCACGCACGGCATGCTCGGCATCCTGAACGAGCGCGAGCTCAGGGGGGTCATCGGACACGAGCTGTCGCACGTCTACAACCGGGACATCCTGATCTCGTCGATCGCCGGCGCGCTGGCCACGATGATCACTTACTTCGGCTACCTCGGGGTCTTCTTCGGCTCCGACGACGACGAGGGGCCGGGTTTCCTGGGCGCGCTGCTCGTGATGATCCTCGGTCCCGTGGCCGCGACCATGATCCAAATGGCCGTCTCCCGGTCCCGCGAGTTCGTCGCGGACGAGTCGGGCGCCCGGCTGACCGGCGACCCGCTCGCGCTCGCCTCCGCGCTGCGCAAGATCGAGCTGAGTGTCCGTCAGTTGCCGCTGCCGGAGAACCCGCGACTCGCCTCGGCCGGTCACTTGATGATCGCCAATCCGTTCCGGGGTGCCGGGCTCGGACGGATGTTCTCAACCCATCCGTCGACGGCCGAGCGGGTCGCCCGCCTCGAACGGATGGCGGGCTACCGTCGCTGAGGCGGTCTCCGCACTCGACGGACACGGCTGAAGGGCGGGAGTGGGTCGCCGAGTGGCCTCCATGCTCGGTGGATCCGCTCAAGAGGGTGCGTCGGGAGTAGGCCGCCGACGCGCCCCCCGCACCAGGGCGCGTCGATGGACACCGCGATGATCACGGACCGGTGATCTATGGGCCCCGAAACATGATTGCGCCCCCCTTTCAAGAACCACCATTTGGGGCCGTCCGATTATGGAAGATCCGGATAGTCATGGTGTTTACTGTTCCTGTCCACATGGGGCATGCCACTGGACATGCCCAGATCGTGGGGAGGGTGTACGTATGGCTGGGATGGACGCAGCGGCACAGGGGTCCGGGGGTCACCGGCCCGATCACCGGGGCGCATACAGCCGCCGAGGCCTGTTTCGGGCCGCGGCCACGGGCGTGACGATCTTGTCGGTCTCCGCGCTGCTCGAGGCGTGCGGCGCAGCGCCGTCGACCCGGCCGGACAGGTCATCGGGCTCCTCCGGCTCCGCGGGGACGTCGAGCGCCGACGTCGGTACGGACACCGGCAAGGAGATCGACGTCCTGCGGGTGTCGCTGCCAGGTTCGCTGTCGAACCTCTATCCCGGCCAGGAGTCCGGCATCCTGAACTACTACGTCGCCGGCATCTGCATGGAGGGCCTGGTCGGTGTCGACACCTCCGGGAGGATCGTGCCCGCCCTGGCCGAGAGCTTCGAGCGCACGTCCCCGAAGACCTACGTCTACACGCTCAGGAGCGACGCCAGGTTCCACGACGGCAGCCCGGTCACCGCGGACGACGTCCTCCACTCGATCGAGATGGCCCGGGACGCGAAGGTCTCGCCGAGTACGGCAAGCTACTGGGCCGACCTCGACAAGGCGGTCAAGTCCGGTGACAACGAGATCACCCTGACGACCAAGACCGTGGACGAGGCGTTCGCCTGGCTGCCGTCGAACGCCGACGCGCTGTGGATCGCGCCCAAGGCCGCCTGGGAGCGGTCGAAGGGCGGGCTCGGCACGGCACAGTCGCCGATCATCGGGTCCGGGCCCTACCGGGTGACCGACTTCGCCCCCGATTCGCACGTCGAGTTCACCCGGGTGGACACCTGGTGGGGCGGCCTGCCCAAGGTCGCCAAGATCCGGTTCGAGTTCATCGCCGACGACAACACCCGGCTGCTCGCCTGGCGGGCAGGCAAGGCCGACATGTCGCTCAACGTGCCGCCGGCCCAGGCACACCAATGGGAATCGGCCGCCGCGACACGCGTCGTCTACGCCCCCGACCGCTCCTACACCGGGCTCACCTTCAACCTGACCGCCAAGCCGTTCGACGACGTCCATGTGCGCAGGGCGATCGCGCACGCGGTGAACCGCGACGCCATCGTCAAGAACATCCTGCGCGGCCGGGGCCAGGTCGCCACCGCGCTGTCGACACCGGAGCAGTTCGGCGGGCTGTGGACGCCGGAGGAGGCGACCGGGCGGCTCGCCGCGGTGCCGCAGTATGAATACGACCTGGAGAAGGCGAAGCAGGAACTGGCCCGGTCCTCGGTGCCCGGGGGCTTCACCGCCGCCCTGTCCTACCCGAACACCGGTCCGCAGCTCGGCACGGCGGCGCTGGCCTTCGCCGCCGACCTGAAGAAGATCGGAATCACCCTCGACATCAAGGAGTTGCCGATCGAGCAGTGGCTCGCCGAGCTGAACGAGTTCCCGCCGCTGAGCTTCATGTGGTACTTCAACACCGCCGGCGACCCGGGCGAGCTCCCGAGCTGGTTCCTCGGCGAGGGCAACCCGGCAAAGTACGACAACGCCCAGGTCAAGGCGGCGATGGGCAAGGTGTCGACCGAGTCGGATCCGGCGAAGCGGGCCGCACTGCTCATCGAGGCGCAGACCGCGCAGGCCGCCGACCTGGCCTATCTCCCGCTGTGGTGGGGGCAGGCCGCGACCGCGTTCGGCGATGCCGTCGGGATGCGCGACTTCACCTCCTACACCCTGCTGGCGAACTGGCCCGCCCTGCTGTACGCGGCCAAGTGACGTGACCCCGTGAACAGGCCGGTTCTCGCCTTCGCCCTGCGGCGGCTGGGCGCCACGCTGCTGTTGCTGCTCGCGCTGTCCCTGCTCGTCTTCGCGCTCATGTACCTGTCCCCGGGTGACGTCGCGCGCAACATGCTCGGCACCCGCAACGTCACACCGGAGGCACTGGCCGAGATCCGGGCCCGCTATCACCTCGACGAGCCGTTCCTCACCCAGTATTGGCTGTGGGTGTCGCAGGCGGTCACCGGTGACTTCGGCACCTCCATCCGCACCGGCGGCCCGGTCGGCCCGCTGATGCTGAGCCGTACGGGGATCACCGCGGCCACCGCGGGACTCGCCTTCCTGCTGTCGGCGCTGGTGGGCATCCCGGTCGGCATCGTCGCGGCGGTACGTCGCGGCCGCCCGCTCGACCGGCTGCTGGTCGGCGTGTCCGTCGTCGGCGTCAGCGCGCCCGGCTTCGCGGTCGGCCTGCTCCTGTTGTACGTCTTCGCGCTCGGCCTGGGGTGGTTCCCGATCTACGGGACCGGGGACGGCTTCCTCGACGGCCTCTGGCATCTCGTCCTCCCGGCCGTTGCGCTCGCGCTCGGCCTCGGCGCGTTCGTGGTCAAGCTGACCAGGGCGGCGGTGGTCCGGGAGCTGGACCAGGACTATGTGACGTTCGCGCGCGGCAGGGGGCTGCCGGAGTCCGCGGTGCTGCGCATCGTGCTGCGCAACGCGGCCATCCCGATCGTGACGAGCCTCGGTCTCATGGTGGCGTACCTGTTCGGCGGCACCGTCCTCATCGAGGTCACCTTCGCCCTGCCCGGTCTCGGGGCGCTGATGGAGGAGTCCGTGCTGTTCAAGGACGTTCCCGTGGTGCAGGCGCTGACCCTCGTCGTGGCGTTCGTGGTCTCGGTGACCGCGCTCGTCGTCGACCTGTCGTACCTGCTGATCGACCCCAGAGTGCGGGCCAGGACCGTGCGGACCAGGGCGGTGCGCGGATGACCCCTCCTCGGATGAGCCTCCGTCGAATGGCCTTCCGCCGGACGGCCCCCCGTCTGCCCCGGAGGCGTACGCCGGTCGTGATGATCGTGTCGGTCGTGCTGCTGGGCTTCGTCGGATTCTGCGCGGCGGCCTGGGAGGTCGTGGTCCCGCACGCCCTGGACCAGGACATCTACCTCGGCGTGGTCGGCGGCGGCGTGGAGGGCCACCCGTTCGGCACCGACCAGCTCGGCCGGGACATCCTGCAGCTCTCGCTGGCCGGGGCGCGCTCGGCGCTCGTCGGCCCGATCGTGGTGGCCGTCGGCTCCATGGTGATCGGGGTGCTGCTCGGCATGGTGGCGGGATATCGCGGCGGGATCGTCGACATGCTGGCGGGCCGGTACGCCGATCTGCTGCTCGCGCTCCCGGCCGTGCTGCTGGCCATAGTCGTGGCCGGCATGGTCGGCCGAGGCTACTGGGTCACGGTCGGGGTGCTGATCGTGCTGTTCTCCCCGTCGGACGTACGGCTGGTGCGGGGCGCCGTGATCGAGCAGATGCCGCGGCCGTACATCGAGTCGGCGCGGGTGCTCGGCATCCGGCCGTCCCGGATCATGTTCCGGCACATCGCCCCCAACATCGTGCCGATCGTGGTCGCCAACCTTCTGCTCAACGTCGCGTTCGCGCTGGTCGCGCTCTCGTCTCTGTCCTACCTCGGGCTCGGCGTGCCGCCGGGGGCACCGGACTGGGGGCGTCAGCTCGCGGACGGCCGGGAGCTGCTCGGTGACAACCCCCTGGCCGCAGTGATCCCGGGCATCCTGATCATTGTGACCGCCACGGCGGTCAACCTGCTCGGCGACTGGCTCTCCGAAACGCTCGACCGGCGGGCGGTGGCGGCATGACGGCTCCCACACGCACGGGCATGCTGGTCGCCAGTGATCTGCGGGTCGTCTCGGACGCCGGCCCCATCGTCACCGGCCTCGACCTCGCCGTCTCGCCCGGGGAGACCGTCGCCATCGTCGGCGAGTCCGGCTCCGGCAAGTCGATGACCGTGAAGGCACTGCTCGGCCTGCTGCCGCCCGGCGTCCGGGCGAGCGGCCGGCTGGAGCTGGCAGGCGGCGCCGGTGACCTCGTCGTCGACCTGGCCGACCCCGGGACCTCGTGGAAGCGCGTTCGCGGTTCTCGGATCGCGCTGCTGCTACAGGACCCGTTCACCTCGCTCTCCCCGGTGCACCGGTGCGGCGAGCAGATCGCCTGGGGGATCCCACGGCCGGGCGGCCGTACGGCCCGGGCGGGAGACCGGCACGGGACCCGCGAGCACGTGACGCGCCTGTTGGGCGAGGTCGGACTGCCCGCCGATGTGGCCGGAAAGTACCCGTTCCAGCTTTCCGGCGGCATGCGGCAGCGGGTGGCGCTCGCCGCGGCGCTCGCCGCCGGGCCCGACCTGCTGATCGCGGACGAACCGACCACCGCGCTCGACGTCACCACCCAGCACGAGGTCCTGGAGCTGGTCGCGGGCCTGCAGCGCGGCCGCGACATGGGGCTGATCCTCATCACCCATGACCTGCGGCTGGCCCGGAGCAGGGCGGACCGGGTGCTGGTCATGTACGCCGGCCGACTGGTCGAGGAGGGAACGGCCGCCGAGGTGCTGGGCGACCCCGCGCACCCCTACACCGCACGCCTCGCGGCCTGTGACCCGCCGCTCACCCACCGGCTCGCCGTGCTGCCGACCATCCCGGGTTCTGTGCCCGCGCCGTCGTCCGTGGTCGCCGAGTGCGCCTTCGCCGCGCGGTGCGAGTTCGCGATCCCGGCCTGCCGTACGGCTGAGCCGCCCCTGATCGAGGTGGCCCCGGCGGACCCGGCCCTGGCCGAGGCGACCGGCGGCCGTCGGACGGCCTGTCTGCGCTCAGAGGTCGTACGGACGATCGAGCACGTCGGGGAGTCCGCCGCCGAGCCCGCCGCGGCGGGCATCCCGGCGGAGGCGGCGGCTTCGCCGCTGCTCACGGTCAGGGGATTGACCAAGCGGTTCCACGGCTCCGCCGTACCGGCCCTTGACGGGGTGGACCTGGAGGTGACGGCCGGTGAATCCGTCGCCGTGGTGGGCGAGTCGGGCTCGGGCAAGACCACGCTCGCGCGGTGTGTCGTCGGGCTGGAGCGGCCGGACGCCGGAGACGTCGACTTCCACGCCGGCTCCGGTGCGCGCGGCGCCGCTCTGGCGAGGCGGGTCCAGATCGTGTTCCAGGACCCCTACTCGGCGCTCAACCCCGGACTGACGGTCGGCACCTGCCTGGCGGAGGCCCTCGCCGCCGCGGGCCGCCCGAAGTCGGAGGTGGCCGGGCTGCTGACACTCGTCGGGCTGCCGGAAGGGTACGCCCGGCGCAGGCCCCGGGCGCTGTCGGGCGGCGAACGCCAGCGGGTGGCGATCGCCAGGGCCCTGGCCCCCCGCCCGGAGCTGCTGGTGTGCGACGAGTCCGTCTCCGCGCTCGACGTGTCCGTACAGGCCCAGGTGCTGAACCTCCTGTCGGACCTGCGCCGCGAGCTGGGGCTGACCATGCTGTTCATCACCCATGATCTGGCCGTGGCCCGGCAGATCGCCGACCGCGTCTATGTGATGCGCGGCGGTCGTGTCGTCGAGTCGGGGCCGGTCGACGACGTGCTGGGTGCGCCGGAACACGAGTACACCCGGCGGTTGCTCGCGTCGATCCCGCAGTAGTGAAGATCCCCCGTAGAAGAGGTTTTCCGTCATGTCCGAACTTCACATCGATGTGCTGCCTGTGATCGGAGACGTCGGTGCCGTCGCCGACGGGGTAGCCGACCTGCCAGCCGACCTGCTGCGCCGCTGGCGGCTCGCCGGTGGGGTCCAGGTCCGCACCCTTCTCACCGCCAGATCCGGCCGGACCCTCGTCGGCTCGGCCTTCGAGGTGCACCGTCCGTTGACCGCCTACCGGAAGATCGTGGACGTGTGGACGCGCGACGATCACGATGGGCAGGTGGCCGACGCGCTGGTGACGGCGGTGGAGGAGCGTGCCTGGAGGGAGGGGGCGGTCGCCGTCAAGCGCTGGTTCCCCGAGCGGGAGACGGAGCCGGGGTCCGAGGCGGCGTCGGGGTCCGGGAGGGCGTCGGGGTCCGCGTGGGAGCGGTCGCTCGCCCGCGGTTATCGGGAGCTGACGACCCCGACATGGGCGGGCCCGGTGACGGCGCGCCCCGAGGACACCGGTCACGGACAGGTGCGATGGCGGGACGGCGGCCCTCGGCGGGCCGTGCCGTACATGCGGCAGACGACCGACTTCACGTGCGGGCCGGTCGCGCTGCAGATGGGGCTCTGCGGGCTGGGACTGCAGGACCGGCCCGGCCGGGAACAGGAGATGCGACTGTGGCGGGAGGCCACGACGGTGGGGGGCTGCGAGCCGCTGGGGCTCGCGCTCGCCGCCGCCGATCGGGGGGCGGTGCCGGAGGTCGTGCTGTCCACCGAGGAGCCGATCCTGCTGGAGCTGTGCCGTACCGACGAGGAACGCGATCTGCGCGCCTTCATCCAGGCGGGCTTCCGGGCCGAGACGGCCGCACGGGGCATCGACGTGGAGACCGCCGCTTTCGACCTCGACCGGCTGCGTGGGGCGCTCGACGACGGCGGTGTCGCGCTGGTGCTGATCGAGCAGTTCGGGATGCACGCCGAGAGCTGTCCGCACTGGATCACGGTGCACGGTGTGAGCGGGGACGGGGACGTCTTCTACGTCAACGACCCGTGGACGGACGCGGACCTGGGGGAGACCTGGGTCGACGCCTTGGACCTGCCGCTGCCCGCCGCCACCCTGGACCGGCTCGCATGGTACGGCACGCCCAGCTATCGCGGCATGATCGTGTTGCGTGGTGGCCGGTGAACGCGCCTGACGGGGTCGTGAGCAGCCGGTGACGGGTCACTCGGTCGGCATCGACACCAGCGTCAGCAGGCGGCTCGGCCGGGCCGCCGTCCGATAGCTGTGCTCCGCCTCGGCGGAGAACCGGACCGCCTCGCCGGAGCGCAGCCGGACCGTCCACGTGGCGATCTCCAACGTCACCGCACCCGACAGCACGTAGGCGAACTCCTCCGACCCCCGGCCGTGCGGTGCGCTCTCGTGGATGTGCTCGGGCGGCAGCAGCGACTCGTAGACGTCGAAGCGGCGGCGGTCGTCCGAGCTGAGCAGGGTGCGGGCCGTCATGTCGGCATCGGCCCGCCGCATCACCTGCGGCTCGTACAGGGGAGCGCGGGTGATGTCGGCGAAGGACATCCCCAGGGCCTCGGCGATGCCCGACAACACCTCGATCGTCGGGTTCGCCAGGCCGCGTTCGAGCTGGGACATCAGCGCCTTGCTGCACCCGGCCCGGTCCGCGAGGTCCCGGATGCTCATCCCGCGGGTGCGGCGGGCGTGCCGCACGTTGCCCGCTATCGCCGCCCGCACCTGGTCCGACAGGCCGCCACCCACCTGCACATCACCGCTCCCGTACGGCTTGCCTGATCGACACGACCTCACCTGCCGGGTCGTCCGGATCGTACGCATTGTTCCATGCATCGGCCGGCACCCGGCGCCGGTGGCTCAGTCTCCCGGGTGGAGGACGCGACGCAGGAACTCGCGGGTCCGCTCGTGCCGTGGATCGCCGATGACCTGTTTCGCCATCGCTGATGCCTACTTGACCAGCGGCCCTCAGAGGACTTTGGACAGGAACGCCTGCGTGCGGGCGTGCTGGGGGTTGGCCAGCACCTCGCGCGGGACACCCTGCTCGACGACCACGCCCTCGTCCATGAAGACCAGCGAGTCGCCGACCTCCCGGGCGAAGCCCATCTCATGGGTCACGACGACCATGGTCATGCCTTCGCGGGCCAGGTCGCGCATCACGTCCAAGACCTCGCCGACGAGTTCGGGATCGAGGGCGGAGGTGGGTTCATCGAACAGCATGAGCTTGGGCTGCATCGCGAGTGCCCGCGCGATGGCGACGCGCTGCTGCTGGCCGCCGGAGAGCTGGGACGGGTAGTTGCCCATCCGGTCGGACAGGCCGACTCGTCCGAGCAGTTGCTCGGCTCGGGCCCTGGCTGCGTCCTTGGCCTCACCCTTGACGAGCATCGGCGCCTCCATGACGTTCTGCAGGGCCGTCATGTGAGGGAAGAGGTTGAACCGCTGAAACACCATGCCGATGTCCCTGCGCTGAGCTGCGACCTCTTTCTCGCGCAGTTCGTACAGCTTGTGGCCGCGCTGGTGGTAGCCGACGAGTTGGCCGTCCACCCACAGTCGGCCCGCGTCGATCTTCTCCAGGTGGTTGATGCAGCGCAGAAAGGTCGACTTCCCCGAGCCGGACGGGCCGACGACGCACATCACCTCGCCCTGCCGTACCTGCAGATCGATGCCCTTGAGGACCTCGACGTTGCCGAACTTCTTGCAGACCTGCTCGGCCTTCACCATCAGGCCATCGGCCGTGCCGTCCACGGTTGGCGTGGTCTCGCTCATCGCGCGTACCCCTTGCCGTAGTGCCGCTCAAGGTAGTGCTGACCGATCATCATGAGCGATGACAGGAACAGGTACCAGAGACAGGCCATGATCAGCATGGGGATGATCTGGTACGTGTGCGCGTAGATGTTCTGCACCGCGAAGGTCAACTCGAGGTACGGCACGGCCATGACCAGCGAGGTGTTCTTCAGCATCGAGATCGCCTCGTTGCCGGTGGGCGGTGCGATGACCCGCATCGCCTGGGGCAGGATGATCCGACGCAGCGTCTGGGCTTTGGTGAGCCCCAGCGCGCTGGCGGCCTCCTGCTGACCCGAGTCCACCGACTGGATGCCGCCGCGCACGATCTCGGCCATGTAGGCCGCCTCGTTGAAGATCAGTCCGAGTGCCGCCGCCGCGGCCGCGCTGTAGAGCGCGCTCGCCTGCGCGCTGACGAACTCGGGTCCGAACGGGATGCCCAGGCCGAGGGTAGGGAACAGCGCGCCGATATTGCCCCAGATCAGCAACTGGGTGAGCAGAGGCGTGCCGCGGAAGACCCAGATGTAGATCCAGGCCGCGCCGCGCAGCAGCGGGTTGGCCGAGAGCCGCATCAGCGCGAGCACGATGCCCAGGGCGATGCCACCCGCCATCGCGGCCACGGTCAGCCAGATGGTGTTGCGCACGCCTTCGAGCACGGGGGGAGAGAACAGGTATTTGAGCTGCTCAGCCCAGTTGTACGCCTCGTTGGTGACAAGGTTGTTGACCAGCATCGCGGCCAGCACCGCGACCGCCGCGGCCGCCACCCAGCGGCCGGGATGACGCACCGGAACGGCCTTGATCATCCCGGTGCGTTGCTCCGTTTCCCCGACGGACATGGATCAGCTGCCAGCGCCGTTGATCACTGGATCGGTGATGGCACCATCCTGGACGCCCCACTTCTCCAAGATCTTCATGTAGGTGCCGTCGGCGATGAGTTCCTTGGTCGCGGCGAGCACGGCATCCTTGAACGTGCCGGAGTTCTTCCCGATCGCGAAGCCGTAGGGAGCCGAGTCGTACAGCTGCCCGATGGTCTCGAGCTTGTCACCGGTCTGCTTGACGGCGTAGCCGACGATCGGGGAGTCGGCCAGCATGCCGTCGATCTTTCCGGAGACCAGGTCGGCGTTGACCTCGGTCTGGCCCTTGCGTACGACCTGCTCGATCGCGGGCTTGCCGTCCTGGACGCACTTGTCGTTGCGGGCCTTGATGTCGTCGATCTGGACCGTGCCCTGCTGAACGCCGATCTTCTTGCCGCAGGCGTCGTCGGGGCTGACGCCCTTGGGGTTGCCCTTCAGCGCGGCCCAGGAGGTGCCGGCCGAGTAGTACGTCACGAAGTCGACGACCTTCTCGCGCTCGACGTTGTCGGTGAACGACGAGATGCCCAGCTCGTACTTCCCGGACTGGATGCCAGGGATGATCGTGTCGAAGCCGGCGTTCTGGAAGTCCGCCTGGAGACCGAGCTTGGCCGCGAGCGCCTCGCCCAGTTCGACCTCCCAGCCGACGATCTTCTGGCTGGCCGGGTCGACGGACTCGTTGGGCGGATAGGAGGCGTCACTACCGATGAGGATCTTGCCGTCCGCCGCGATGTTCTCCGGCACGAGCTTTGCCAGCGAGCTTTCCGCACTGGGGGCCGGGGCCGGGGCCGCCGTGGTCGTGTCGCTCTCTCCGCCACAGGAGGAGATCAGGAGAGCGGTCGCCAGCGCGACCGCGCCGATTCCCGCCGTTTTCCGATGAGTGGACCAGGGAGCCACGCGGCCTCCTCAGTTTTTGATGCGAGCTGTACTGCGTAGTAGGCGCAGTGTAGAGGACCCGAGATGACAGCTTGGCTCCTGGTTGGGGAGGATGTGGTAACACACGCCTAACGGGGCTTGTCCGTTGTCTTTTCACCGGTCTGTTCTTTACGTGGCGGTCAGGCCTGGCGGGACGCCGTCGGCATCGTTTCCGTGAGGGCGTTGAACCGCCGCAGCATCCGGGCGAGTAGCCGTACGTCCTCCTCCGGCCAGGCGGCGAGCAGCGCGTGGAGCTGCCGTCGGCGGGCGCTCCGGGCGCGTCCGAGCCGCTGCCGGCCCTCCTCGGTGAGGACCAGCAGATGGGCACGCCGGTCGAGCGGGTCGGGTTCGCGGCCGACCAGGCCCAGCTCATCGAGCACCTTCACCTGCCGGCTGATGGTCGCCTTGCCGACGCCCACGTAGGCCGCGAGATCGCTGGGCCGTACGGGTGCCACCCGGTCGATGCGGACGAGCAGTCCGTACGCCCCGGGCTCCAGCTCGGGGTGCACCCTGCGCCCTATATGAGCGGAGAGCGCGTGCGCGCGCCGGAAGAGGACGCCCAACTCGTGCTCGACCTCGAAGAACGCCGCGTACTCCTCGGCCGTCGCCAGATCCGGTGGCTCCGGCATCTCCGTCGCCTCCTCCCGTCGGCTCCGACAGACATCACCAACGTAGCCGGAGTGATCGAATCCGGGGCAGAGAAAAGGCCCTGACCCAGAGGTCAGGGCCTTCGCGACCGGAACGTCAGCGGTAGTTGGTGAACTGAAGGGCGATGTCGAGGTCCTTGCCCTTGAGCAGGGCGATCACCTCCTGGAGATCGTCCTTCTTCTTGGAGCTGACCCTGAGCTCCTCGCCCTGGATCTGAGCCTTCACACCCTTGGGCCCCTCGTCCCGGATGATCTTCGAGATCTTCTTGGCGTTGTCCTGGTCGATGCCCTCCTTGAGGGCGACCATCAGGCGGTACTCCTTGCCGGAGAGCTTCGGCTCACCCGCGTCGAGGGTCTTGAGCGACAGCCCGCGCTTGATGATCTTTTCCTTGAAGACGTCGAGTACGGCGTTCGCCCGCTCCTCGCTGTTCGCCTTGATCTCAATATCCTTCTGTCCGGACCAGGAGATGCTCGCGCCGGTGCCCCTGAAGTCGAAGCGGTGCCCAACCTCCTTGACCGTCTGATTCAGAGCGTTGTCGACCTCCTGCCGGTCGATCTTGCTGACCACGTCGAAACTGCTGTCGGCCATCGGTGTCAGTGTCCTCTCTTCGTTGCCTCCGACATTAGTGGTCTTCGCGTGGCGAGAGGTCTTTGCGCATCACAACACGGGGCGCCTGCCCGATCCCGAGCGCCCGCTCATGCTCGACCAGCGCCGCCGGCTCGGGTCCCCACCGCTCCGGAGGCAGTACGGCGAAGCCGCGGCGGGCATACCAGGGCGCGTTCCACGGCACGTCCCGGAAGGTCGTCAGCGTCACGGCCGGCGCGAGAACGGCCGCGGCGTCGCACACGGCGTCGAGCAGCAGCGTCCGATGCAAGATCTCGGAGGTGGCTTCAGGGGCGGCACAGGACGTGTCGCAGTGCACGCTCGAGGTTGCCGGGTTCGCCTGCGCCGCGCGATCGCCACGCGATGACCCCGTCCGGCCGGACGAGGACGGCGCCCGCCTCCGTGATGCCGTACGCCGTGAGGAACAGCCCGTCCACGTCGGCCAGGCCGCCGCAGTCTCCGATCACATGGCGGTCCAGGGCCACACCTAGCCGGCGTACGGCCTGCTCAACGGCGCTGATCCAGTGCCGTCCTCCGGCGGTCAGGAGGACGAACGCGCTCCCGAAGAGGTCACGTGTCGAAACCGGAGTCCCACTGCGGGCCAGCCGTACATGCGGGGCACGCGATCCGGGACGGCCCGACGGTGTGACCGGATCTTCGAACAGTGGGGGTTGGCCACCGTCCTCGGGCACGAAGGCGCCGGATGGGCAGATGTAGCCGAACAGCTCCACCGCCGGATTCAGGATCGCGGCCTCCGTTCCGTCGCGCAGGTGGGGGGATTGACGCTGGATCAGGTTGGCGTATTGCTGCTCTGCCAGCGCGTCGGCGTACGGCCGTCGCTCGGCGTCGTGGCTCGCGAGCAGGCCGGGCCCCGCGGTGCCGGACAGCACGGCGGCGAGTTTCCAGGCGAGGTGGTAGCCGTCCATCACGGCGGCGTTCCCGCCCTGTCCTCCGGTCGGGGGCATGAGGTGCGCAGCGTCGCCGGCCAGCAGGACCCGCCCGGCCTGGAAGGTGTTCGCGACTCGGGTGACGTGCTCTCCGGAGGACGACCAGGCGGTCTCCAGGATCTTCACGTCCAGGTCCGGAACGCCGCAGGCGGTGCGGACGACGTCCACCAGTCGCTCGGCGTCCGGATCGTCACCGGGTTCGAACGGGGCGGCCAGGACGTAGCGGCCCGGGTAGTCGGTGGTCACGACCGTCGCCGCCCGGGCAGGCAGCGCCGGATTCTGCAGGTAGAAGAGTCCGAACGCCTCGCCTCGCAGCGCCACGTCGAGGTCGGCCTCGAACTGCAGGAACATCGTTGGCCGCGGCTGTGACGACCGGCGCCCGTGGACCGGTATGGCGGCCATATCGCGGATCATGCCTTTGTGGCCGTCGGCGCCGACCAGGTACCGCGCGCTGATCGTCCGCCGCTTCCCCGTCGCGGTGTCGCGAAGATCGGCGATCACCGCCTCGTCGTCCTGGCGGAACGACACCAGCTCGGTCGAGAGCCTGATGTCGGCGCCCAGCTCGGCCGCCCGGTCGGCGAGGATTCGTTCGGCCCGTTCCTGGCTCGCGGCGGCGAACGGCGCGGGAGACAGTCTGGAGAAGTCGGGCATCTCGAGTACGAAGTCCTTCAGGATGGGCCCGGTGACGGTCTCCGCGATGACCATGATGCTCCTGTCCCCGCCCGGCGGAGCGGCGTGGGTGAACCGTTCGGCGATCCCGGCGGCCGCCAGAGCCTCCATGGTCGTCGGCATCTGACCCCTGGCCTTGGGCTGGGTGGACAGCCCCGGATGCCGCTCCACCACGACCGACGGTACGCCGTGGACGCCGAGGAACACGGCCGTGGACAGCCCCGCGAGGCCCGCACCCACGATCAGTACTGGGGTCTCGTCTCTCATGTTCGTCTCCCTCTGCTATCTTCATTCGAAGGGTAGGAAATTTCGATGCATCGAGACAATTTGAGATAGTACGCGTTGGAGTATGGATGTCAACGGGTCATCGAGCCGAGATTCTTCGGGCGCTCACCGAGGCGACACAGGACAACGCCGCGCACAGCGTGATCATGCACCAGGCCATCGCCACCCACTTCGGTCTCGGACCCACCGACCTGAAGTGCCTCAATCTGGCCAGACACGAAAAGGAACTTACGGCGGGACGGCTGGCCGAGCTGACCGGCCTCAGCACCTCCGCCGTGACCGCGCTCCTCGACCGGCTGGAACGCGGCGGCTTCATCGAGCGGCACAGGGACACGGCCGATCGCCGCAAGGTCCTCGTGCGCTCGACGGGCCGGCACGAGGCGGCGCTCGAGGACATCTTCGGGCGGGTCGCGGCCGCATTCGCGTCGGTGACGGACGCATACGACGACGACGAGCTCGAACTGATCACCGGGTTCGTACTCCGCCTCAATGAGCGGGTCCGCGAGTTCATCCCGACGCTCGTCCAGGGGCTTGGCTCGGACTGAGACCCACCGAGACCGGCCCGGACAGCCCCACGGACGTACGCACCGGCGATCAGAGGCGGAGGCGGAACCGGCTTGAGCTGTCCCGCCGGCTTGCCGTCGGCTACGAGGCGACATCGCGGAGATCCGTCCCTGGAGTGACGCAGTGCCCCGAGCCGTGGAAGCTGAAAGCGCTGGGAGACGGACGCGCGTGAGGCGTCGGGGAGCAGTCCTCAAGCCGCTGTCGGCCCGCTCCTACCTTGGCCACTTGGCGATGTCGGCGGTCTTGGCGGTACGCGGATTCAGCACCATTTAGCGAGGAACCCCGGGCGTTCACGCCCGGGAGGAATCGCTTCCCTCCCACGCTTTCCGCCCGGACGGCTAGTCCGGGCGTTTCTGGTTTCGATGTACTCCTTGATGACGCTCAAGGGGGCGCCTCCGCAGGAGGCGGCGAAGTAGGACGGTGACCAGAAATGGCCGCCCCACAGGTACCTGCTGATGTGAGCGGGATACTCCTTGCGCAGGAGGCGGGCCGAGACGCCCTTGAGGGAGTTGACCAAGGTGGACAGGGCGACCTTGGGTGGATAGTGCACCAGCAGGTGGACGTGGCCGTGCCCGCCGTTGAACCCGGCCGGTTCGGCGCCGAAGCTGTCGCACACCTCGATCATGATCTCCTCGCAGCGTGACAGCAGTTCGCCGGTGAACACCCCACGCCGATACCTGGGTGTGAAGACCACGTGGGCGTGCAGGCTGTAGACCACGCTGCGCCCCCTGCGGATATCGGGGTTCGGTTCCCACCCGGGGAGACATGGACCAAAGGGTAGTGTGTTCGATTGTGAAGCTGGTGGTGCAGGTGAGACTGCTACCGACGCCTGAGCAGGCGGCGGCACTGGCGGCGACCTTGAGCGCGTGCAACACCGCCGCGAACTTCGCCTCGGCAACGGCGTTCACCACCGGAGCACGGCGTGAGTACGGCTTACGTAAGCACGTCTACCGCGAATTGAAGGCCCGAGGGCTGGGCGCGCAGACCGCCCAGCATGTGATCAAGAAAGTCGCCGACGCCTACACCACGCTGAAAGCCAACCTCCGCAACGGCAACTACGGGCCGCCCGGATCAGCGCGGCGCACGGCGATCGAAGGCAAGCCGATCGCCTTCCGCGCCCAGGCCGGCCAGCCCTTCGACGACCGATGCCTGTCCTGGCAGATCGACACGCGCACGGTGTCGATCTGGACGACGGCGGGCAGGATGCGCGATATCGCCTTCACCGCATCCGCCGAGCAGCTCACGATGCTGGCCGTCTACCGTAAGGGCGAATCGGATCTGGTGTGCCGGGACGGCATGTGGTTCCTGTGCGCCACCTGTCAGGTTCCCGACCCTCCGGTCGCCACCCCGGAGGGGTTTATGGGCGTGGATCTGGGGATCGCCAACATCGCGACCACCAGTGACGGCAAGCGCCACTCGGGCAGGGGACTGAACGCGGTCCGTCACCGGCAGCGACAGCTGCGAGCCCGGTTGCAGGCCAAGGCCACCAAGTCCGCCAAACGGCTGCTGAAACGCCGCCGCCGTAAGGAGGCGCGGTTCGCCGCCGACACCAACCACACCATCGCCAAGCAGATCGTGACCGAGGCAGAACGCACCGGACGCGGCATCGCCCTGGAAGACCTGGGCGGGATCCGCGACCGGGTACGGCTCCGCAAGCCCCAGCGGGTCACGCTGCATTCCTGGAGCTTCCACCAGCTCGGGTCGTTCATCGCCTACAAGGCGGCCCGCGCAGGCGTGGCCGTGATCTATGTCGATCCGGCCTACACCTCGCAGGCCTGCTCGGCATGTGGGCATGTGGACAAGAAGAACCGGCCCGGCCAGGCCACCTTCTGCTGTACGTCGTGCGGCTTCGCTGAGCACGCCGACGTCAACGCAGCCCGCAACATCGCCGCACGCGGTGTCGCGGGCTGGGCAGTGAGTCACGCTGCCGACGACGCGGCCTGAACCGTCGAGGCCATCGACGGCGAGGAGCTGCAAGCTCGGTCGTTTACGGCCGAGAAGCTGACAGGGTCTTGCGCATGACGACGCGGGGGGCGATTTCCAGGCCGAGCGCCCGCTCGTGCTCCACCAGAGCCCGCAGTTCGGGCCCCCAGCTCTCCGGCGGCAGCACCTCGAAGCCGCGCCGGGCGTACCACGGGGCGTTCCACGGCACATCGCGGAAGGTCGTGAGAGTGATCGCGTCGCTCGTGGCCCCGGCCGCGTCGCAGACGGCCTCGATCAGCCGCGTCCCGACGCCCTGGCCCTGGTGGTCCGGATGTACGGCGAGCTGGTCGAGATGGGTCAGGCCGTCCACCTGGCCGAGGAGGGCGAACCCCACCGGCGGCCGGCCCGCGACGATCACCCGTCCCGGGTCGTCGCATTCCTCGATCATTGTCGTATCGGGCGGGAAGACGATGCCGACGTCGGCGAACATCGTGTCCGCCGCACGCTCAAGGTCCGCCAGCCCTGCGAGATCCTCTTCCCGCGCCCATCTGATCACCATGCCACTATGGCCTGCGGACGCGGTCACGTGCGCCGATGTGGGCTCAGCGGTCGCCCGAGTCGCATCCAGGGACAATGCGTGTCACGTGCACCCTGGAAGTCCGCTATTCTTCTACCTGTCGCCGCGAACGAGCGGATGACGAGGCAGGTTGCCCGAGCGGCCAAAGGGAGCGGTCTGTAAAACCGTCGGCTCAGCCTACCCAGGTTCGAACCCTGGACCTGCCACCAGCAGGAAAAGAGCCCCTGATCAGCAGCGATGCGGGTCCGGGGCTCTTTTTTACGGTGTCACCTACATCGTCCCTGAGCCCCATTGGAAGCGTCCCCTGTGTCCCCCTGTCCCCGGATGGCGGGCGAGCTGGGAAAACTTGGGTGGTCAAGGGGACAGGCGGGGCCGGTCGCCCGCGCTGTGTCCCCGGGGGCAAGCGGATGGGGGCTGTAACACTTGGGGGAGCCGCGCCCAAATGTTGCAGCTCCCGCGTGAAACGTTTCTTAAAGGAATCTCCACTGGACGCGCCCCTCTTCCTTTGGTAACTGTAAGTAACAGATCCAACACGGAACGTCGCAACAGGAGGTCATGTGTCCAGTCTTGACATGCTGCCGCTCACCAAGCTCGACCGACTCAGGATGGAGTCCTCGAACAACAGGGAACTGCGGGATCGCTTCCTGAACGACCCTGCCGGAGTCCTCCGCGAGGCCGGGTTCGCGCTTTCGGATTCCGTGAACATCCAGGTCATCGAGGACGACGAGACGACTCACCACATCACCCTTCCGCCCTTCGTCGGCACCGACCCCGCGCCGCAGGGACCGAGCTCCCAGCCCGGCAGCGGCCCGTCGACGTGGGAGTGCACCACCTGTACGCCCACCACTCCGATCGCCGCAGGGTCGCTCGCCTCTCTGGCCTGCGTCTGACAGTTCAACGCTCCATAGCGCACAGACGGTTGGGGGTAGGCACCCATGCAGAACAGCCACGAGGAGACCATCGCCGCGTCGGAAGCGCGCGATATCGCATCGCGGCCGGTTCTTCCCGAACTGCTCGACGAACACATTCGGGAAGCCACGTCCAGCTTGCGGCACCGACTCGCGGACAGCCCGTATCCGGTCACGGAAGGGGCACTGACGGACTTCGTTTCGTGGTTCGCCGGTCGTCTCGCGGATCTGACGAATCTCATCGTGGTGCAGAGGTACACCAGCTTCCATCTCGCGCTTGATGGACTGTGGCGTCCCCGCCCGGCGTCCCCGGGCATCGCCCCCGAGGGCGCCGGGCGGGACTGGCTAGACCAATACGTGGCCTACGAGAAGGCCGGGCGCCTGATGGAACCGGACGGTCCGCTGCCTGAACTGGGGCGGCTCGTCGACACGGTCAAAAACGACTGGCTGGACGCGGTCACCGAGCTGGTCGCGCGGCTGGCCGCCCACCAGGCCGAAGTCGCGGACTTGGCGGGCATGAACCCGGACAGTCCTGACCCGCTGTCCGGAGCGGAGTTCGGGATCTCCGATCCCCACCAGGGCGGCCGGTCCGCCGCCATCCTGGCTCTGGGCCCGCATCGAGTGGTCTACAAGCCCAGGACCCTGACCTGCGAAATCGCCTGGTCGAAGCTGGCGGCGCAGGTGGTGCCCGGTGCACTCGGCATTCCCATGCGGACTTGCCGCACTATTTCGGGCGAGGACTACGGGTTTATGGAGCTGGTCGCCAACGATCCCTGCCCGGACGAGGCAGCCGTGCACCGCTGCTACCTGCGCTACGGCGCTCTGCTCGCGCTCGCGCACGCGATCGGCACCTTCGATCTGCATCATGAGAATGTCATCGTCAGCTCTGAGTATCCGCTGGTGATCGATGCGGAGCCGCTGCTGCGTACTCGGCTGCAGCTGTCCAGCACGGGGCAGGTGCTGGCCGACACCGACCCCGACGTGCTGGAGGCCGGTATCCCGGTCCGCCACTCGGTGCTGGAGTCCGGGCTTCTGCCCGGACTGATGCGGTCCCCCTTTGACGCCCGCGAAACCGGGCGCCCTGCGGAGTACTTCATCGGAGCACTGACTTCGTCCGGTGACGAGCCGGTTCTGGGGCCCGTCCTCTGCGGGATCGGCTCGGATGACATGCAGGTCCGGAATCTCCCCATTCGGGTGACCGGCCACCCGAACCTGCCGCACACCGGCCATGGGCCCTACCTCCCGACGGATTACACCGAGACCATCGTCGAAGGGTTCCAGGCAGCGTACGAGTACCTGTCAGCCCAGCGAACCGGGACAGGCATCCTTTCTCCTGCCGCGCTTCGCGAACTCGTGGAGGGGGTGCGCGTCCGTGCCATCCTGCGACCGACGATGGAATACGCGACACTCCTGTCCCAGAGCTTCAGCTCTGTTCCCTTCCTCTCATCCCAGCGCCGGGAACAGGTGATCGGCGACAGCCTGGCAGCGCTCGGCGAGATGCGCCGGGACATGATCACCGACTGGACGGACGCCGAAGTACGGCAGCTCATGCGGGGCGACATCCCACGCTTCGAGCTGGAAGCCGGCACCCGGGCCTCGAGCCTGCACCGCGCGCCGGTGGAGGACGGGATCGCCCGCGTCGCGTCGATGGACCGGACCGACCTTTCCCTGCAGGTGGTGGCCATCCGCGAGCAGCTCGCACACAAACGGCTGGTCGGCCGAATCGTCGCGACGGACGCCGAGCCCGACGCGAACGCCGCGATGCTCCGGCAGATCGAGATCATCGCCGATGCGTTCGCCGACACCCTGGAAAACTGCGCAGACCTGGGGTCGTGGGCGTATGCCCAATACGTACCGGCGCTTGGCGCCATCATGAGCCATGTGGACCCCGAGGCGCTGTACGACGGGTCGGCGGGAACGGCCGTCGCGCTCGCAGAAGCGGGCCGCCTCCTCGGACGGGACCGCTGGCGTGAGCTCGCAGCCGATATCTTCACGCCACTCGTGGCAGGGACGCCGCCCATCAGCCGTCAGCGGACGGGTGGCATGGCCAGGGGGATCGGTGGCCTCATCTTCGCCATGGGCAGGGTAGGAGCGGCTGCGGGCCGCGACGACATCCTCAGGGCGGCCTGCCGTATCGCCGTCACCTGGGGACCGGAGCTGGCACTGTCCGACCCCAAGGACGAACTCCTTTACGGGCGCGCGGGCCTGCTCCTTGGCCTTCTGTCACTGCATCAGCGAACCGGCGCCGATGAATTGACCCCAGTGATCGACCAGACTGCAGATCAACTCATCCAGCGGGCCGCACAGGGTCCCAACGGTGTCTGCTGGAGCCAGGATCCGGCCAAGGCGCTGCCGCATGTCAGCCACGGCACGTCCGGGATCGCGATGGCGCTCGCCAGGTGGGGCCGGCTCAGGGAAAACTCCAAGGCACTGGACCTGGCCGCGGAGGCCATGCGGTTCGATGACCAGTCATGGCGCCCGAACCAGAAGGGATGGCGGGACGGCCGTTTTCCCGAGGACCAGGAATACGTGACCTGGTCATGGTGCAACGGCCGGACGGGCGCACTGCTGAGCCGTTTCTCCGTGGCCGAGGATTTGGGCGACCCGTACCCGGACGGCCTGACGGTCCCGGCGCTCGCCGCATCGAACGACGACCTCACAGGCACCGTGTCGCCCGGGCTGTGCTGTGGCACCTCTGGTGCGGTGGACGCGTTCACGGAGATCTGCCGACGGGCACCTGATACCGAGCAGGAGGACCGGTTGAACAGCATCGTGACCATGCTCGCCCGCCGGACAGCCGCTTCACACCTGTCGACTCTCACCTCGTCGCTGTTCACCGGAACCGGCGGGCTGCTCTTCGCCCTCCTGCGCGCCAGCGCCCCAGACCGCGTTGATTCAGTCCTGTGGTTCGGATGAGATCACGGGTGATCGCTCGTTGCTCTCACTGTGAACTGTCCCGTAGACGATCTCCGAGTGGCGGTGCAGCGGGTGATCGAACGCCTGTCGATGGGACGTCCGGCCGTGGCCGGATACAGCTCGAAGACGGTGCCGTCTGGCAGTACAGCGGTATGGTGCTGCGGGCCGTGGCCGTGCTGCTCCCGCTCGAAGCGGATGCCGAGCGCGCCATAGAACTCTCGGCACTCCTCCATCCGCTCGGTGTAGATGACGAGCAGCACGACATGGGCGGTGGTGTTCCATCGTCTCGTCCTAATTCGAGATCGACTGAGACGACCTCATATGAACCGAACTTATCTTTCAAAGTGCGTTTGACGATGTCCGGCGTCAATCGGCCCAGGGGTCTGCCGACATCCTCGCCGGGGACGATATATCGCCATTCGACGGACAGAGTTCCTGTCCAGGGGCTCGCATCGAGACCTGGCGTGGTCTGCGTGATATCCGCACTCAGGTTGACCCCGTCCGTGGTCGCCCATGCCGCGCGCAGGTTCATCGGGCGGCCGCGGTCGATGCTGAGCAAGACCACGGTCGATGCGCTCTCGGGTCCGAGGTCGGTCGCTCCGGCTGTTCGCCCGGCGTCATATCTGGAGAGATCTTGCTCGTCGGGCATGAGGTGATCGTCGTGGCCGCGGCGCTGAGCGCCGGTAGTGGTGTGGCGTTTCCCGTCCCGGTCAGCATCAGCCACGCGATCAGACCCACCAGCAGGATCACCACCGCCAGGGCCACCAGTGGGAGCCGTTTCCTGCCCATGGGCCGTGGTCTCCTGCTTCGAAGGTCCTTCCCGTCTGCGGGAAGGACCGGTTCGGCTTTTCCCAGGGGGTGCATCCCCTCCACCGGGGTCCGGCCACGTCGGGCGGCCAACAGAGCCAGATCGCCGGTTTCCGCTGCCGCCAGGTCCGCCACCACTGGATCATCCGGGGCCTGGACGAACGTCAGGATCAGCGCCTTGCCCTGCCGCCCGTCGAGGAGCTCCCGCACGTGGGCCACGAACGTCTCACGGCTCTTCTCGTCCGAGAGATCGCCCAGCCATCGCCGATAAGGAGGTTCCGATGTGGAGACCGCGATCGGAGGCTCCGGTTCGGAAAGACCGGACGAGAAGGCCATCCGTACCGCCTTCTCGGCGGCGCGGGCGGACTCCGGGTCGACCCCGGATGCCAACCAGTGGTCGACGGTAATGGCGGGCAGCACCTCGTCCAGCCGTTCGGCGACCGTTGACCGGCCGGACGGCTCGCTCACGGCCTCCAGCCACAGGTTGATCAGCCTGAACGCGAATTCCCGATCCGCCGCGTCGTCACGGTCCCCGTGTTCCGGGGCGCCGGAAGCCAGGACGATGCTGAAGGTGATCGGGGTGGTGCGGTTGTCCCTGCGGCGGGACTCGGCACCGTGGAGGTAGATACGCCAGCCGGCGCCGTCGGACTCGACGACGATCACCGGTTTTTCATGGTCGGTCAGGCCGCGCCGCTTGTACTCGCTCCACCAGAACGCCTTCGGGGTGTCGCCGATGAAGCGGTAGTCGATGTCGGTGCCGCGCGTGCGGAGATGGACATGCATGGGCGCTCCTCTCAGAGTCTGCTCACCCGCGGGCCGAAGCGCTGGGCTGCGATCTTCTCCAGAACCGCGTCCAGTGCCAGCACCCGATGCAGCGCCTCTCGCGCCTCCCTGTCGTGCTGTGCGGCGGCCGTGCGTCGTGCCTGGCGCTCCCGGTTGACCCACAACCAGATGTCGCGGAAGAAGCCCTCGCTGCGCTCCGCGTACTCCGCTGCCCGGTTCGCGAGGGCGCGCAGGTCGTCACTCTCCTGGGCACCGGCCAGGCGCTTGCCGTAGATGAGCTGCTGGGCGATCGCGGTCATCAGGTCGTCCACGCCCATGCGGGAGATCTCGGCCTTGCCGCGCACCCGGTACTTCGCGTCGAAGCCCCATATCCCGGTCGACGACTTCGTCCAGTCGGCCCGCACCAGTTCGACACAGCCGATGGTGTCCACCGGCGCGTAGAGAATCGTCGCCTTCGGCGCCTCGGCGCGTACGGCCTGGACGACGCCCGCGTAGACGGTGTCGAAGCGTTGCCGCAGCAGGACCGAACGGTTCTTGATGCCGCCGTTGTCGTTGAAGTACGCCTCGCCCTTCACCGGGCAGAACGCCACAAGTGCGGGTTCCTCGGGGCGGCGGTTGCGCTCGATCGCCCAATCCCTCGCCACCTGCTCGACCTGGACCGTGGTGAGGAACTGTGGCAGAAGCCGCAGGTGTTCCTTCTCCGTGGTCTCCATCAGCAGCGAGGCGTCGACCGGAACGAGCAGGATCGTGCTGGCGGCGATGAACTTCCGGCACTTCTCCCACTGGTCCTCAACGCCCACGCGATCCTTGGGCTTGATCCAGCCACCGGGGAAGTCGAGCAGTTCGATGTCGATGCGCGCATCGGGCACGCCGGGGTCGAGGGCGAGCTTGAAATACGTCGGTTCCACGGTGCCCAGAAGACTCCCGTGCAGGAACTCGCCGGAGAGAAGGTCGCCCTGGAGTGCCTCACGGTTACCGTCGATCACGACCTCGGTGGCCGTGTCGGCGGCCACCATGGCCACCCCGCTCCCCGCGAGCATCCGCTGCGCCTCGGACAGCATCGCGGTGACCAGGGAGGTCTTGCCGACTCGAGACGGGCCGAGCAGTCCGATCTTGAATGCGACCTGATCCGTCGTCATGCGGCCCTCCTGGCCTCGGCGAGTGTGCCGTACAGCGTGTCGATGAGCGTCATCACCCGGTCATAGCGGACGTTGCCCTCGGCGATGCCCTGGTAGGCGCCAGGCCAGAGCTCGTCGCGGTAGGCACGCGCGAACCGCTCGAACTCCCGCTCCGAGCCGGGCGAGCCGAGCTCGTTCGACGCGCCGGACCGGATGAAGGCGTCCACGAAGTGCTCGACGGCGGCGTACGTCACCATGACGGGCGTCATCTCGCCGGCCATCAGGGCTTTGCGCACCTCGTGCGCGGCGTTCTCGGCGAGGTGTGTGAAGTTGACGTAGAGGTCCCGTGCGCCCTTCTCGGTCAGCTCGGGCACGATCACGGCGACCGGCCGGCCGGTGCGGGGATCCTCGTACTGCATGCGCAGGCCGTCGAGCTGCGGGCGCAGTAGGGGGTGCAGGTGACTGCGGTACTCCATGCGCAGGGCCAGCAGCCCCGTGACGGCCTGGTGGAGTGCCGGGCACGGGTTGCGGGGGTTGTCCAGCAGATCGGCGAGCTCGGTGAGCAGCGCCGTGCCTTCACCGGCGCCGGTCAGGAGGTCGCCGCAGTGCCGTCGAAGGATCAGGCCGACATCGCGCCGAGTCCGCTCGATCTGCCCGGAGTAGAAGGTGTCGAGTGCGGCGAACCGATTGCCGATCTCCACGCGGATCCGGTTGATCTGCTCATCGGCGTATCGGCCGGAGCCGTCGGTGCCGAAGGCGCGGAACGCGGCGGCCTGCCAGGTCTCCGCACCGATGCCGAAGCCGCCCTCGATCCAGGCCACGACGTCGCCGTACACGGCCTTGATCGCCGAGACGTACTCCGGGTCGTCCTCGTCGGCCATCACCCGTGCCCGCAGCTCCGCGACCAGGGCGTTGAGCTCGATCGCGAGGTCTTCGCGGAGCTTGCGCGCCTGGTCGGCGATGGTCTCGGTGACGTCTCCCGACGCCGCCCGCACCGACCGCATGGCCGTGGTCAGATCGGCGAGCATGAGCTCGATCCCGGCCGCCGTGCCGGCGGCCGCCTCCCGTGCCCCCGCGAGACATTCCTCGTCCATCACGGGCAGCCGGGCCGCCAGCGCGGTCAGCAGTGGTGACAGCACTCCGCCGCGTACCGATTCCGGTTCGGCGGCGTCGGTGTCCAGTACGGTGAAGTACTTGCCCGGCTGTCCGTCGTTGACCTGATGCGTGATGTGCGCCCGCAGCGGATCGGCCAGCGACTCGGCGCCCTTCGGAGTGTTGACGACGAGATAGACGAAGTCGCCCCGGTTCCGGATCGACCCGCGTGCGAGGTCGAGCAACTTGAGAGCCTGCGCGTCCGCGGCGGTCCAGAACGCCGACGTCTCGCTCGCCTTCTTGATGAGCAGCACGACGTCGACCTCGTGCCGCAGTCCGGTGACGTGGTGGCTCTCGGCGCCCGCCGCGATCTCTCCGAGACCCGGCAGGTCGATGATCCCCAGTCGGTCGACCTCGGCGTGGGGGAACGCGCAGTCGATGCGCGCGTCCCTGACCGCGAGGTAGCGCCGCGGGACCGGGTCGGTGGAGTGCTGCGACTCGTGGGTCGGGTACGCGACGAACTGCCGGAGGTGGTCGAGGCCGACCACCATCTCCCTCTCCGCGCGACAGAGATCCTGCTCGTACGACCACAGCGCGGCGTGGATGTCCCGGAGACGTGCGAGCAGCGAGACCTTGTCCGGTTTCGGGTCGCTCAATTCCGCCGGATAGTTCCAGGTCCGGAACTCGTCGAGTGTCGTCGGCCACTGATCGAACCCCAGCTCCAGGTGGTACGCCTTGATGACTTCGTCGAGAAACGACTCGGGAGAATGCAGCCGGAGGACGGCTCGTCGCAAATCCGGCGAATTGTATATACGGCTCCGAATGGCTGTTACCGGAAGGTCTCGGCCGGTCGGGATCTGCTCGTCGCCGAGTCCCGAGATCGACTGCAGGAGCGTGCTCTTGCCCATGCGGGCGCTCCCGCTGACCCCGATGTTGACCGTGTCGCGCGAGAAGCGCGCTTCGACGGCCGTGTACTGCTCGATCACCTGTGCGACCTGGGCTCGCATCTCCGTGAACTGCGGGATCGCCAGGCCCGCCGCCGCGTCGGGAAGAACCGAAGGATGGTTGCGAAGGAGGTCGAGTGCGCTCGAGAGACTGATCAACTGCTGGTCGACATTTCGCCAGTTTGTGATCACCGCCTGGACTTCGGGCAGTCGGGCACGCCGCCTGTCGAGCAATGCCCTGATCTCCTGCGCGATCGAAGCCCGGCCGCCTCCAGTGTTCCCCATGCGGCCAATTGAAGCTAATTAACGGAAATCTCCGGATACCCCGGTTTGGATCGTTGCAAATCCGTAATCCCGGACAATAGTGCATCGTACTTCTGGGGTCTTTAGGACGGAATTAGCCAGATGACTGGTCTGTGCGTATTACCCTGCCCCGAGGGAAACGCAGGTGACCGTCCTGTGGCTCGGAACCGGATGGTGGTCGCGGCCTGCCGGGCCTGGCACCGGAAGGGGCGTCTCAGGGTGCGGAACGGCCACCGCCGGCCGTCGCGACGGCTCCGGTACCGTCACCGGCGGTGAGCCTGCCATCGGTCATGGTCAGTACGGTGTCCACCATCGAGAGCGTGGCGAGATCGTGGGTGACCATCACGGTGGCCAGGCCGTTCCGCCTGGTCAGGTCGGCGAGCAGGGAGACGATCCGCTCGCCGCGGTGGTGATCGAGGGCACTGGTCGGCTCGTCCACCAGCAGCACCTCCGGGCGGTTCATCAGCGCCCGCGCGATGTTGACGCGCTGGCGTTCGCCGCCGGAGAGCTGATGGGGCCGCTTGTGCTCCTTGCCGACCAACTCCACGGCCTCGATCAGTTCGGCGGCCCGTGTCGCCGCCGCACCCGTCGGCTGCCCGGCCAGGTGGGCCATCACGAGCAGTTGGTCGAGGGCGGTCAGCGCGGGGAGCAGGTTGGACTGCTGGAACACGATGCCGATGTGGTCGCGGCGCATGCGGGTCCTGGCCGCCTGTCCGGCCCGGGAGACGTCGTGCCCGGCCACCCGTACGGTCCCCGAGTCGGGGGCGATCAGGGTGGCGGCGACGGCGAGCAGGCTGGACTTGCCCGACCCGGACGGTCCGACCACGGCGGTGAACTCGCCGGGTGCGACGGAGAGATCGACGTGATCGAGTGCGGTGAGGGTACGGTCGCCGTCGGGGTAGGTCAGCGTGATGTCGGCGAGGACGAGGCTCATCGGGAGGCTCCCAGCGCGGTCAGCGGGTCGACGGAAGTGATCTTGCGGATGGCCAGCGCGGCGCCCAGCGCGCCGAGCAGGATCATCACGGCGACCGGGGCGACGGTGGTCGAGACCGAAAGGACGAACGGGACGGCACCCTCGGCAAGGGCCCCGAGCCCGGCGGCGATCACCCCGCCGAGCCCCGCGCCGAGCAGCAGCACGACGACCGCCTGGGCGAGCGCGTCGCGCAGCAGATAACCGGTGCTCGCGCCGAGGGCCTTCAGCACCGCGACGTCGTCGCGCCGCTGGATCGTCCACACGGTGAAGAACGCCCCGATGACCAGGGCCGAGATCGCGAACAGGAAGCCGCGCATGAGCTGCAGCGAGCCGTTCTCCGAGGAGAAGGAGCCGATGGCGGCGGGGGCGTCGGCCAGCGCGATCGTGGTCGTGCCGAGGCGCGCGTCGACGGCGGACAGGTCCGGGTCTCCGCTGGTGTGCAGCGTCAGCACGGTGGCGACCGCGTCGGCGCCGCCCCGGCGTCCCATCCGTTCCCAGTCGCCGATGGTGATCCACGCGACCGGGGCGTGGCTGTAGGAGGACTCGCCGCCGATGCCGCCGACCGTGAAGTCGTGCCCGGAGATCTGCACCCTGTCGCCCACCGCGAGCCCGGTTCCGGAGGCCAGCTTGGCGGACAGCACGACTTTTCCGGCATCCAGCGAGTCGCCAGGTTCCTCGGCCAGTGTGCCGCCTGGCTCGACCCCGAACACGGCCGTCGCCGCGCCGTCGTCACCGAAGCTGATCCGGCCCATGGTGATGCCGAGCCGTTCTGCCCTGGAGACTCCGGCGACCTTCCGCCATTCCTGCCAGGTCGTGTCGGTGATCCGGCTGTCGGAGAACGACGGCTTGTCGGTGCGGGAGAAGACGATGCGGTCGGCCGGCAGCCCTTCGATCGCGGAGATGTTCTCCTGGGCCAGCCCGGCGGTCAGGCCGGACAGCATGGTCACCAGGAGCGTGATGAGCAGGACGACCGCGCCCATGAGGGCGAACCGCCCCTTGGCGAAACGCAGGTCTCTGAGCGCCACGAACACGTGCGTCCCCCCGGTTTTGACTGGACTGATGTGGACACTCCCTAGCCTGTTCCGGCGGCTTCGCTCGCACATCGTGAAGTCGATCGGGCCGGGTTCGTCTCTTCGGTCATCCGGACATCCATCTTTCGGATGATGCGCCGGATGACCTGGGGCGCTTAGCTTGAGGGAAAATGATGGACTTTCCGTTCCCGCCCGCGCTCAGGCTGCTGCGGTGGGCGATCCACGGCACCTTCGCCGTCCTGCTGGTGATCGCGATCGCCGGGGTCGTGCGCTCGGGTGGTACGGCTCTGGCGGTCGGCGGCGTCCTGCTCGGCGTGCTCTACGGCGGGGGGATCGTCATCGAGGGGCGGCTGCCCCATTTCGGCGGACGTACGCACCTGACCCTGGGACGGATCTGGCTGGTCGCGATCACGTTGGGCTGGGCCGTGCTGGCACTGCACGCGCCGAAGTTCGTCTGGTTGGCCTTTCCGCTGTTCTTCGCCTACCTGCATCTGCTGCCCCTGGCGGTCGCGCTGCCCGGTGTGGCCGTACTGACGGCGGCCGCGATCGCGGCGGCGGGCTGGCACGAGGGCGGCGTGCACGCCCCGCAGGTGATCGGGCCGTCCCTCGGCGCGGCGGTCGCCACGCTCATGGCGCTGGTCTACAAGGCGCTCTACTCCGAGAGCGAGCAGCGCCGCCTGCTGATCGACGACCTGGTCCGCACCCGGGGCATGCTGGTCAAGGCAGAGAGCGACGCGGCCCGCCTGGCCGAGCGGGAGCGCCTGGCCAGGGAGATCCACGACACCCTCGCCCAGGGCATGTCCAGCATCATCCTGCTGCTCCGCGCCGCGCGCAGGGACCTGCGGGTCCGGCCCGACGACGCCGAGCAGCGCATCGCCGAGGCCGAGCGCGCCGCGCAGGAGAACCTGCAGGAGGCGCGCAACTTCGTCCGGGCGCTGGCGCCCCCGGCCCTGCAGCAGTCCTCCCTGATCGCGGCGCTGCGCAGGGTCAGCGACTCGGCCGCGGCCGGCACCACCACGCGGGTGCGGTTCGAGGTGTCCGGGACTCCCGTACGGCTGCCCGCCGAGTATGACGTCGCGCTGCTGCGCATCGCCCAGGGGGCGCTCGGCAACGTCGGCCGTCACTCCGGGGCCGATAACGCCCGGGTGACCCTCACCTATCTGGACGACATGGTCGTGCTGGACATCTACGACGACGGCCGCGGCTTCGACCCGGCGGCGCAGCCGGCCCCCGAAACACCGGCCCCCGAAACACCGAGCCCGGAAATACCGAGCCCGGAAATACCGAGACCCGAAACGGCGGGCGCCGAAACGGTGGGCGCCGAAACGGCGGGCACCGGCTTCGGGCTGCGTGCCATGCGCGACCGGGTGACCCTGCTGGGCGGCGCGCTCACGGTCGAGTCCGTGCCCGGAGAGGGCACCGCCGTGGTCGCCACCCTGCCGCTGCCGCATCAGGCGGGAGAGGGAGAAGAGGACCGATGACGCCGCCGATCCGCATCCTTCTCGTGGACGATCACCCGGTGGTGCGTTCCGGCCTGCGTGCGATGCTCGCCGGGCAGCCCGACTTCGAGCTGGTCGGGGAGGCCGCCACGGGTGAGGAGGGCGTCGCGGCGGCGCGCAGGCTCCGTCCCGACGTCGTCCTGATGGATCTCCAGCTCGGCCCGGGCATGCACGGAAGTGAGGCGACCAGGCACATCGTCGCCATGGGCACCGCCGTGAGCGGCCCCAGGGTGCTCGTGCTCACCACCTTCGACACCGACGCCGACATCGTGGCCGCGATCGAGGCGGGAGCCACCGGCTACCTGCTCAAGGACGCGCCCTCGGACGACCTGCACGCCGCGATCCGCTCGGCCGCGACCGGCGCCAGCGCGCTGGCGCCGAGCGTCGCCTCCCGCCTGCTGGGCCGCGTACGCACGCCGCGTGCCACGCTGAGCCCCCGAGAACTGGAGGTCCTCGGCCACGTCGCCGCCGGGCTGTCGAACCGGCAGATCAGCAAGCGGATGTTCCTGAGTGAGACCACCGTCAAGACCCACCTGGTGCACATCTACGCCAAACTCGGCGTCGACTCCCGCACCGCGGCCGTCGCCGCCGCCACCAAGGCCGGTCTCATCCGCCCCTCTTGACCTGGTCCCTCCGTGCTCTCGTCCAGTCGGGCACCCGTGACGGCAGTCGCACGTATTTGAACAACAGCGCCAGTCCCGCGGCCACGAGCAGGGCCAGATCCGAGACGAGAAGGATGGTGTCAAGCGCCGGAAACGTGTCCCATTTCGGATTGAAGATCACGATAAAGGCGAAACCGGCCAGCGCTACGACGAGCACCACCCACAGCGCCAGCGTGCTCCACCACTTCCAGTCGTGCCGATATGGGGTCAGCTGCTCCGGTTCGTCCTGGTCGTAGGCGAATTCCCGCATCGAAGCGGGCAGACTCGGCGCCGCTTCTCTCCGGTTTCCCAAAGCGGCCGAACGCCGAAGGCCACCCCCTCGGCGGTCTCTCCTCCATCTGCGCCACCGGCCTTTCCCACGCGCCGGCTCCTCCGCTGTCAGTGAGCTGAGCAGATCTATCCGGTTGGACTCGCCATGGAGGTATGAGGGCGAGCGATCGGGTTCCTCGGGTTCGGGTTCGGGCTCGGGTTCCAGCTCGTATCGCGGATGGGCGGCGCGGTGCAGCAGCTCCATCGCGACCATCCGATCCTGCTTGGCGAACGAGAGCGGCTCCGTCTGCCGGGACAGCGATCCCATGATGTCGAGCAGGGGGATCTCGGACGTCGCAAGCGTGTCGAGGTAGAACTCCGCCTGCCCCGCACCGATCGGGATCTCCGCTCCGTCTCCCCAGGCGACGGTGTGGGTTCCCTCGGGGGCGTGTCTGGCGAAGGACAGCCTGATCCTGTGCTCGGCGGTGCTGCTGATCCACGTGGTGGCGGTCAGGTTCGCCCGCATGCCGTACGGCAGCAGCGCGGCGACGGTGTCGAGAAACCGCAGGCGTTCGAGCATCTCGACCCGTTCGGCGCCCACCACGCACACCGGGCGGCCGGTCATGAGCAGCGCCGCGGTCGACAGCGCGTCCCCTCCCGGTGACAGCGTCAGCGGATCGAGGGCGGGCACGTCCACCGTGGGCGGTGCGGCCGGATCCAGCTCCGTCGGAAGGGCGGCGAATGCGCCGTAGAGCGCCTCGTACGTCACCGGATGCTCGATGAGCTGCTCGTACGGCACATAGAACCAGCGGGTGTGCGCGATCCTCCGATTGGTGCCGTCCCGGTGCTCCGACCAGTTCTGTATGGCCAGCACGACATAGCGGACGACCTGCTCGTCCTGCCCGGTCTTCGCCCTCGCGATGGTCACCTGGGGCAGTTGGGGGGAGATGCCGGTGACGTAGCGGCTTCTGATCTCCTGGAATATCCGCGTGTCGAGCCGTCTTCTGCTGTGGTCCAGCAGTTCGTAGTCGTCGAAACTGCCGGGATGCTTTCCCTCGAGCGCCCACTCGAAGCCGATCTTCCGTACGGCACCGGCGGTCATCTGGGGATCACCCCGGCCGGGTCGGCGGCGGCGAGGCGCCGGCCGAGCCAGAGCATGGGTTCGACCACGTTGATCGGGCGGACCTGGCCGCGTACGCGCAGGCCCTGGCCGCTCTCCTCGGGCAGCAGGTTCTCCGAGTCGTCCCAGTCGAAGACGTTCCTGCGCCGGTCCATGAAGAACCCGATGGACGACGTGACGAAGAACTGGATGCGCTCGGGGTGGAAGAACTTGCCGAGGTCGTTGAGGACCAGCTCGGCGTCGCCGCTCCGCGAAATCCGACACAGCTCGCGGAACAGCGTCCGGGCGTCCTCGTCGCTCACCCGGGGGAAGCCGTACGGATCGTCGGGCTCGACACCGACCAGGTGCCGGCCCATCGCCGTCTCCAGCACCCGGCGGTCGTCGAACTTGGTGATGCAGACGGCGACGTGATGGGGGAGCTTCCCGTCCTCCATCTCGTCGGCGGCGAGCATTCGTTCGGCGAGCCGGGTGAGCGGCGCGTGCAGGTGATCGAAGGCGTCTCCGACCTTGAACTCCCGGATCGGATCGAAGAGGAAGACGATGCCCCGGCCCTGCGCCAGGCTGTCCAGCAGCTCCCGCTGGCGCAGATCGACCAGGTCTTCGGCGGCCCGCCCGCCCTGGGCGTAAAGACCCCCGGGCGCGTCGATCATGTTGACGCGGATCCGGGTCTGGTCACCGATCTTGGGTTTGCGCCGCCACCACCTGGTCTTCTTCGTGGTGGGGCCCATCAGCGTCCAGTGATATCGCTCCACCACCTTGCTCGCCTCGGGGAAGAGTCGGCCGCGTGACAGCTCCTTCGTCTTGTCGAGGAGGTAATCGGTGGAGGCGGGGTCGGAGCCGATGATCTTCCAGTCGTCGTTCCGGCGCGAAAGGGCGACGGACAGGGCGGCCAGGAAGGTCGTCTTGCCGCTGCCGGGGGCACCCCACATGGAGATGCCGTGGGAGCCCTGCCCCGGCGTGACCTCAACGGGCATGCGTGGTCTCACTCCGTATCGTCGATGAGGGGGAACGGGATGCGGCTGACGACGGGTGCGGCCAGCCCCAGGTCGACGGTCAGCTCCCGGACGTCGAGGGCGTCGAGGTGCGCGAGCGCGCTCGTCCCCAGGTAGCGCCAGATCGGGTGGGCCTCGCGCGCCCGATGCTGCGGCTGATCCCAGATCGCCCCGAACACGGCCCCCGGTCGGCTCCCGAGCTGCCCGAGCAGCGTCTGCCAGTCGTGCCGCCGGGGGCACGGCAGGACGCCCGACCGATCGGCTCGGGCGGGATGCGGCTGCCGGTCGCCCACGGTGAGCAGGACGGTCGGCGTCGGGCGGTGCCGATCGAGACCATCCAGGGTGGGGCCGTCCCGATGGAGTCGCCGGACCACCGTGGCCAGCATGTCCTCGAGCTGCGCGGCGTGCGGATGGTACGGGAAACCCCGCGTGATCGCCCCGCGCTCCTCCAGCAGGCGCAGACCGTCGAGGGCGTGATCGGGCGTGCCGCGCCAGGTGGTCACCTCGACCGGATGCTCGGGGGCGGAGTGATCGAAGGAATGCGCTCCGTACGCGATGAGGGAGACCTGGAGCCGGTCGCCGAACTCGGCGGACAGGAAGGCGATCACCTGGTGGGCCCGGCCCAGCCGCTCGGCCACCTTCTCTTCCGGGCCGCAGACCTCGACCGCGCAGATCAGATGCGCCGGTCCGGTCCTGGGCGGCAGCCGGGACGGCACCGAGCCGATCAGCTCGGCCCAGCCGCGCGGGTCCTCGACGAGCCCCGGCAGGCCGATGAATCGGACCTTTCCGGCATGCACCAGTTCGGCGGTCACCGTATAGGTCCCGGGGGTGAGCCGGGCCGACGAGACAGAAAGCAGATGCGGCTCCCGGCCCCGGCGGGTGACCACGGCGAACGCGGTGCCGTACGCGTCCCCGGGCGCACACCGGATCATGACGTCGGAGCGCGTGCCCGGGCGTGTGCCGACGGGGAAGAGCTGCTTGCCCGCCAGTTCCAGCCGGCCGCTCGCGGGATCGGGCCGCAGGACGACCAGGTCGTACGACCTGGTCAGCGGATCGTTGCGGATGGCCTCCTTGACGAGCGCGGCCACCGGCGCTCCGGCCGAGTAGACGACCGCGGAGTAGGCCTCGCCCAGCCATGAGAGCGCCTGCCCGGCGGGAAGGCTTTCCGTGGTCGAGCGCACGAGCACGACCTCGGCGAGATCTCCCGAGGACGCCGTCGCCGCGACGGTCCGAAGCACGGCGTCCCGCCCGGCCGTGTGATCCGGCACGGGCGCCATGGCCAGATCCTCCCAGGAGTCGAACCGGCGGCGGGCGCGCGGAGTGCCGTGCTCGTCATGATGGATCTCGAACGTGGTGATGCCGTCGGCGGCGACCTCCGCCACGATGAGGCGGTCGGTGCCGGTGAGCAGTGCCACGGCCCGGGAGAGGGCCTTGCGGAGTAGGTCCTTGTCGGGCTCCGACACAGGGGGATCCTCCGTCGTTGTGTCGAATTCGTTATGCCACGTCCCCTGATTCCACGCTAGCGCCCCTCCCGCCAATCTTTACCCCGTCGCGTCGCCCAGTGCGGCACCTCGCTGCGTTGTCGCCCCACCCGTGGAAATTCCTCGCAGGCTCGGAATTTCCACGGGGCCCGGGATCGTCACCCGTAGCCTCCGCTACTCAGCTCCTCCTCCGCCTTGCGATGCACCCCCTGGACACCGCGCCGTCCGGGCAGACTTCGGCGGTCGCGGCACTGGCCGCTGCTAGAACCCGATGAGTTTCCTCATGTACGGAAACTTCCTGTCGTGCCATAGCCGCGGGGGCAACTACGATAACCCGAGTTAGGGGGGTTTGCGACGTTGCGTAGCACGGCCTGAAGGCGGAA
>BCRI01000026.1 GCA_001552515.1 Sphaerimonospora mesophila NBRC 14179 = JCM 3151 | reverse complement strand
GCCCGGCCCGGCGACGTCATCGTTACGAGCAGCCCCGAGTTCGGGGCGTACGTCGATGAGGAAGGCCTCTCCGTGGTCGCCTATCCGGCACGCATCCTGCGGGTTCGGCCCGATGCCGAACGTCCGGTGCGGCCCAGGGTGCTGGCGGCGCTACTGCGGGCCGCGGCCGTCGAACACGGCCGCGTCAGCGGAGCCGTACGGGCCTCCCGGCGCCTCGAAGACCTGCTCATCCCCGACCTCTCCCCGGACGAGGCGGACAGATATGACGCGCTGCTCGCCGAGATCGGACGGCGCAGCGCGCTCCTACGAGCGCAGACAACCGCCCTGGACGAGTTGGCGCGGCTGACCGCCGCCGGCCTCGCCGACGGCACGCTCACGCTCCTCCCCACCCACGAAGTCAACTGAAGGAGATATCCACCCGATGCCCCCTGCCAAGAGATCTGCCGGCGGCCAGGCGGAGCTGTTCAGCGCCTCCAGCACTAAGGAGATCCGCGACATCCTGTGGAAGACGGCCGACAAGCTCCGCGGCTCCCTGGACGCCGCGCAGTACAAGGAGTTCGTCCTCGGACTGATCTTCCTCAAGTACGTCTCCGACGCCTTCGAGGAGCGTCGTACCGCGCTGGCCAAGGAACTGGCCGAGGAGGGCATCGCGGAGGAACGCCAGGAGGACTTCCTGGAGGACCGGGATGAATACACCGGCCACAATGTCTTCTGGGTCCCCGAGGAGGCGCGCTGGCCGTGGATCGCGGCACATGCCAAGAGCCAGGGCGTGGGCCGCCTGCTGGACGAGGCGATGGACGCGATCATGCGGGAGAACGCCGCGCTGACCGGCGTTCTGCCGAAGATCTTCAACCAGGACCGGGTGGACCAGAAGGTCCTCGCCGGGCTGGTCGACCTCATCAGCGACGCCCGCTTCTCCGGGGACGGCGACAAGCCGGCGCAGGACGTGCTGGGCGAGGTCTACGAATACTTCCTCGGCAACTTCGCCCGCGCCGAGGGCAAGCGCGGCGGCGAGTTCTACACACCGCGTAGTGTCGTCCAGCTGCTCGTGGAGGTGCTGGAGCCGTACGAGGGGCGGGTGTACGACCCGTGCTGCGGCTCGGGCGGCATGTTCGTCCAGGCCGGCAAGTTCATCGAGGCCCACGCGGGCAACAAGTCGGACATCTCGGTGTTCGGCCAGGAGCTCAACGAGCGAACCTGGCGGCTGGGCAAGATGAACCTCGCCATCCACGGCATCGACGGCAACCTCGCCGCCCGCTGGGGTGACACCTTCGCCGATGACAAGCACCCCGACCTCAAGGCCGACTTCGTCCTCGCCAACCCGCCGTTCAACATCAAGGACTGGGCACGTAACGAGCACGACCCCCGGTGGAAGTACGGCGTGCCGCCGAAGAACAACGCCAACTACGCCTGGCTCCAGCACATCATCAGCAAACTGGGCGAACGCGGCACGGCGGGCGTGGTCCTGGCCAACGGCTCGATGAGCTCGCAGCAGAGCGGCGAGGGCGAGATCCGCAAGGCGCTGGTCGAGGCCGACCTCGTCGCCTGCATGGTCGCGCTGCCGTCGCAGCTCTTCCGCACCACACAGATCCCGGCCTGCCTGTGGTTCCTCGCCAAGGACAAGACCCCACAGGGCGGCAAGCGGCTGACCGACCGGCGCGGCGAGGTGCTCTTCATCGACGCCCGCAACATGGGTGAGATGGTCGACCGGACCGAGCGCATCCTGACCGAGGCCGACATCGCGAAGATCGCGGGCGCCTACCACGCCTGGCGGGGCACCACCTCGGCCCGCGACGCCGGGCTCACGTACGCCGACGAGCCCGGGTTCTGCTTCTCCGCCGACCTGGAGACGGTCCGGTCGCACGGCTATGTGCTCACGCCGGGTCGATATGTCGGCGCGGCCGAGACCGAGGAGGAGGACGCCGAGGCGGTCGCCGAGAAGATCACCACGCTGACGAGCGAACTGTTCGAACTTTTCGACAAGTCGGACGAGCTGGCCAAGACGGTCCGCGAGCAACTGGGGAGACTCGATGTCTGAGCCTGCCGGCGAACTGATCCTCTACCGGACCGAGGACGGACGCAACCAGATCCAGATGCGCGCCGTGGGCGGCACGGTGTGGCTGACCCAGGCGCAGATGGCCGAGCTGTTCGACACCAGCGTTCAGAACATCAACAAGCGTATCCAGACGATCCTTGAGGATGGTGAACTGAGCGAGGCAACTATCAACTCAGAGTTGATAGTTCGCCGTGAGGGGGACCGCGAGGTCAGACGCGAGGTCCGCGTCTACAACCTCGACATGATCCTGGCCGTCGGCTATCGGGTGCGCTCACCGCGCGGCATCCAGTTTCGTCAGTGGGCCAACACGACCCTGCGTGAATATCTGGTCAAGGGTTTCGTCCTCAACGACGAGCGGCTGAAGGACCCGGGTGGTTTCGACTACTTCGACGAGCTGCTGGAGCGGATCCGCGAGATCCGTGCCTCGGAGAAGCGCTTCTATCAGAAGGTCCGCGACGTGTTCGTGGCCACCAGCGCGGACTACGACTCCGGCTCCGAGACCGCCCGCACCTTCTTCGCCACCATCCAGAACAAGCTGATCTACGCGGTGACGGGGAAGAGCGCCGCCGAGTTGATCGTTGACCGGGCCGACCCCGGCAAGCCGAACATGGGCCTGAAGACCTGGAAGGGCTCGCGAGTCCGTAGGGCGGACGTGACCGTGGCCAAGAACTACCTGGACTCCGACGAGATCAGCATGCTCAACATGCTGACCACCCAGTTCCTCGACTTCGCGGAGTTGCGGGCGCGCCGACGTCAGCAGATCACCATGGCTCAATGGGTGACGGCCACCGACACCTTCATCGCCATGAACGACTTGAAGGTCCTGCCCGGAACCGGGAGGGTCTCCCGCGAGGCGGCCGAGGCCATCTGTCGCGACCGCTTCACCGACTTCGAAACTCAGCGACAGGCCCTGGAATCCGCCCGAGCCGATGCCGAGGCCGCGCGTGAAATACGGAAACTCGCCCAAGCCGAAGGCCACCTCGACGCCCTCGGCGAACTCGAAACAGCTACTGAAGACTTGGAGGACCGATGACCGAGCCGCGCCTGGCCGACATCGCGAAGATCGCCACATTGACGAAGGAACCGTACGACCTCTTCGACAAATCCGACAACTTGGCCAAGACGGTCCGTGACCAGTTGGGGAGGGTCTATGTCTGAGTGGATTAGTCACCAACTCGGCAACCTTATCTCCATTAAGCATGGCTTCGCCTTTAAGGGCGAATACTTCGGCGACAACCCCGAGGGACCAATCCTTGTAACTCCGGGCAATTTTGCCATCGGGGGAGGATTTAAAGAGGCCAAGCCAAAGTCTTATTCCGGCCCAATTCCCGACGGTTTTACCCTGACCGAAGGTGACCTGGTCATCACAATGACAGACCTGAGCAAGTCTGCCGACACTCTGGGCTACCCGGCATTAATTCCGCCAGGCTACACCTATCTTCACAATCAGCGAATCGGGCGCGTGGAGATACTCGCCAACCACCTGATAGACAAGTCCTTCCTATACTACGCTCTTTGCACAGAAGAATATAGGAATCATGTCATAAACGGGGCAACAGGGACGACTGTGAAGCACACTAGTCCTGGACGGATCAGTGAGTACCGCCTCAATCTCCCTCGACTTACGGAGCAGCGAGCGATCTCCGTCGTGCTCGCGGCACTGGACGACAAGATCGCTGTCAACGAGCGCATCCTAGCCACGGCCGATGATCTTATGCGAGTCCGCTATCGAAGAATGAGCGAATTCGCCTCAGAGCTGATCCACCTCGGAGAACTCGGCAAGCTCATCCGCGATACCGTCTCGACATCATCATTGATGGGCGCTGAGAACTACATAGGTCTGGAGCACATGCCCCGGAGGAACATGTGGCTTTCTGCCTGGGATGACAGTGCCGAGTTGGCAAGCGCCAAGTCTGCATTCGCAACGAACGACGTGTTGTTCGGAAAGCTCCGCCCTTACTTCCACAAGGTCGGGATAGCTCTTACATCAGGCGTGTGCTCTACCGACATTCTTGTCGTACGTCCGAAGCGCCTGGAATACCTGGGATGGCTTCTGCTAGCCCTCTCAAGTGACGAGGTCATAGCTCACGCCTCGGCAGTTGGAGACGGCACACGAATGCCCCGTGCCAAATGGAAGGACCTCGAATCGTTCGAGGTACCGTGGCCGGGAGCGGACGATGCGACCCGCATGGACTGTGTCGTTCGTTCGCTCGCCCAGCGGATCCAAGCTGCAGTTGAAGAGTCCCGCACCCTCGCCTCGCTTCGGAACACCCTCCTTCCTCAGCTCATGTCGGGCCGTCTTCGTGTGAGAGACGCTGAAAAGATCGTCGAGGATGCGATATGACCCCTTCCTCCGAGCACCCCCGATTCCGTCCTCTGGAGATCGACTGGGAGCTACTCGCGCTTGACGAGCTCGGCGAGCTGGCGTGGCTGCCCGCCAACGGCAATGAGCTGGCTCCCGGTTCCGGGCACCGCAAGTCCTGGGACGACCTCATCCTCTACCCCGATCTAAGCAAAGCCATTGAGCGCCTCAATCCGGAGCTGCCGCCCGAGGCCGTACGCAAGGCCGTGGAGGAGACGGCGCGGGCGAGGTCGAGCGACGCCTATGAGGAGAACCGGACCGCGCACGGATACCTGACCGGCGGCATCCGCTCGGTGACCTACACCGACGAGTTCGGCGCCGAGCACAACCCGACGATCCGGCTGATCGACCTGACCGATCCCACCGCGAACGTCTACCGCGCGGCCCGGCAGGTCACCGTCATCCAGGGTGAGAAGAACCGCCGCTTCGACATCGTGCTCTACGTCAACGGTCTGCCATTGGCCGTACTGGAGATCAAGCGCGCCGGCGACGAAGACGCGACGCTTGACGCCGCGCACGCTCAGATCGGGTGGTACGTCGCGGAGTTCCCGACGGCGTTCCGCTACAACACGGTCGTCCTGCTCTCCGACGGCGTCACCGCGAAGTACGGCACGCCGTTCACCCCGTTCGAGCACTTCGCGCCGTGGAACGTGGACGAGGCCGGGGAGCCCGTCGAGTCGCTGGACGGCGCGGGCCTGTCGGAGGCGGCGCAGAACCTCGCCCTGCATGGCCTGTTCACCCAGGCGCGCTTCCTCAAGCTGATCAGCTCGTTCATCAACTTCGTGCCGTCGAAGAAGACCAAGCGGATCGCCAAGCCACACCAGTTCTTCGCGGTCAACCGGGCGGCGGAAGCCGTACGGGAAGCCGCCGCGACCGACGGCAAGGCCGGCGTGGTCTGGCACACGCAGGGCTCGGGCAAGTCCGAGGAGATGGTGCTGACCAGCAACCTGGTCATGCGCGACCCGGCGCTGCTCAACCCGACGATCATCGTCATCACCGACCGCAACGATCTCGACGACCAGCTCTTCTCCACGTTCGGAGAGAGCGAGATCCTGCCCGAGAAGCCCCGGCAGATCCTCACCCGGGCCGAGCTGCGCGAGGAGCTGGCCGCCAAACGGACCGGCGGCATCCTCTTCACCACGCTGCAGAAGTTCGGCCGGACCAAGGAGGAGAAGGAGTCCGGCACCGACCACCCGCTGCTGTCCGACCGGCGCAACATCGTCGTCGTGGTCGACGAGGCGCACCGCAGTCACTACGACAACCTCGACGGCTACGCCCGCCACCTGCGCGACGCCCTGCCGCACGCCACCCTGCTCGCCTTCACCGGCACCCCAATCTCCGAGGCCGACCGCAACACCCGGCAGGTCTTCGGCGACTACATCGACGTCTACGACCTCAAGCGGGCCGCCGACGACGGCGCGACGGTGAAGGTCTACCACGAGAGCCGGGTCGTCGAGCTCGTCCTCGACGACGACGTCGACGCCACGAAGATCGACGAAGAGGCCGACCGGATCACCGAGGGCCTGGACGACACCGAGCGCCGCCGGATCGAGCAGGCCGTCGCCACCATGAACGCGATGTACGGCGCGCCCGCCCGCATCCGCGACCTCACCGATGACCTGGTCACTCACTGGGAGGACCGGCGTGAGCGGATGAAGCCGTTCGTCGGTGTCTCGGAGCAGGGCGGCGCACCCGGCAAGGCGATGGTCGTGTGCGCGACCCGCGAGATCTGCGTCCGCGTCTACGACGCGCTGCGCGAGCTGCGCCCGGAGTGGCACAGCGACGACCCGACCAAGGGCGCGATGAAGATCGTGTTCTCGTCCAATTCACGGAAGGACCCCGCGCGCCTGCGGGTCCACGCGCTGACCGATTCCCAGCGCAAGGCCGTCATCAACCGGGCCAAGGACCCCGACGACGCGCTGGAGCTGCTCATCGTCAACAACATGCTGCTGACCGGCTTCGACGCGCCGCCGATCCACACCATGTACCTCGACCGGCCGCTCCGAGGAGCCAACCTCATGCAGGCCCTGGCCCGCGTCAACCGCCGCTTCCGCGGCAAGGAGGACGGCCTGCTGGTCGGCTACGCCCCGCTGACGGAGAACCTGCAGAAGGCCATCGCCGAATACTCCGCGGCCGACCGGCAGGATCGGACGCTGGGCCAGGACATCGACCGGGCACTGGACGAGCTGCGCAACGAGTTCGACATCATCGAGGGGATGCTGCGCGGCATCGACTGGCGCGGCCTGCTGACCAGGCCGAGCCGTACCTCCTTCATCGACGCGGCGCTGCGTACGGCCAACCACCTGCGGGACACGAGGACCCCCGGCAACAACCCGGAGAAGCTCGACGACCCCAGCCAGACCCTCGGCCGTCGTTTCCGGGACCACGCGCACCGGCTGGAGCGCTTCTACGCGCTCACCGCGTCCTCGGCCAACATCGGCGCGCGGTTCCCCGACCACCCGGTGACCTGGCGACGAGATATCCAGTTCTTCGTCGAGGTCCGCGCGTACATGGCGAAGCTGGACGCGATGGACCGCGAGGCGAGGGGCCTGCCCGGCACCACCCGCGAAATCGAGCTTTACCTCGAACAGCTGACGTCCACGGTCGTGGAGACGAGCGGGGTAACGGACCTGTTCGCCGAAGCCGGCCTGGAAACCGCCGACCTGAGCAACCTCAACGACGCCCTCATCGCAAAGCTGACCAACAGCGAGACGCCGCACCTGGCCGCCGAGGCGCTACGCCGGCTCATCGAGCGGAAGATGCGCGAGGTCACCCGGCACAACGTCGTGCGGCGGACGACGTTCTCCGAGCGGCTGCAGGACCTCATGATCCGGTATATGCGTGAGCAGCTCACCAGCGCCGAGATCATCGCCAAGCTGGTCGAGCTGGCCAAGGAGATCGCCAACGACCACAGGCGCGGTGAGCGGTTCACGCCGCCGCTGGACTGGCAGGAGCTCGCGTTCTACGATGCCGTCGCCGACCACGGCACCGCGCGCGAGCTGATGGGAGACGAGGTCCTCGCGGGCATCGCCCGTGACCTGGTCGTTCAGGTGCGAAAGAACCTCAAGAAAGACTGGATCTCCCGCGAGCCCGTACGCGCCCGCCTGCGCGCCACCATCAAGCGCCTCCTGGCCCGCTACAACTACCCGCCCGACCAGGAGATCAAGGCCATCGAATTGGTCCTCCAGCAGATGGAGCACTTCGCCGACGTCTGGTCCAAAGACGACACAGCCGGCTGACACCACCCCCTCTCGCGCGCCGGAACCGACCCGGACCGCGATCTTGAAAATTTACGTGAGGTCTCATGGCTCAAGACACTCGCCGAGTCCAGACCGCAGTGCTCGGCAGACCCGACTCCGACCTTCCGCTCTCCCTCCCCACCGATCGCAAGGCGGCAGTGCGCTACCTGTCGCCCTATAAGGGGAAGCGCTTCTTCTGCGGAGTGCATATCGGCGGCTGCGGCTGGCGGCTGATGGACAAGCTCTACGGCGACCGCGTCTGCCACTTCGCGCACTATCCCGATCCCAAAGGGCTGGCCCCCAAATGCGAGCGCCGTTACTTCGGTGCGGACAGCGCTGACCACCTCTACATCCATCGTGGGCTTACCTCGGATCTGGGCAGGCGAGGAGGGAAACAACGCTTTCAAGGCAGGCTCGTGAAAGGCCGGTGCACGGACCTGCTGGTGAATCCGAGCATTAGCCGTTCGGCCATCAAAGTCCAGTTTGTGCATCTCCCGCCCAACGTTTGGACCAGGGAGGACGAAGAACTCCGGGCACGACTTGGCCGAGTCGACTGGATGTTCGGCCCCGAGGCGCTCGGGACCACGAAATATCTACTCGACCGGGACGGCTACGCATTGCGCGTGCGCTGCGAGCAGCAAGGCAGTGCTCGCGTCGTCAAGATCGGCACCCAAACGCATGACGGCGACCTCGAGTGGTCGGACCTGAAAGACTGCGACATCAGCGAGCGAGGGATCGTCACTCCGCTGCTCCGTAAGCTCGGGCGGGTTGCGCCACGTCGAGCAGCGCCAGCAACACGGCTGCCAGGCTTTCCGCTGGATGTCGAGGACATCGTCGTCTACCCGCAGGAGAAGCGAACCCGACCGATAGAAGGGCGCGGTATCCCTGAAGGCTCGCACGTCGCCACGACTGACGTCCAGATCGGCGATGACGAGCGAATCCATGCCCGGCTCATAGTGCCTGACCGTATCGACCTCCTGGTCCACGAGCCGCACGTTCTTTTAAAGCCAGCGTCGGTGAATGTGATGAAGGGGGGCACGCATGTCGTGCCCATATGGACCATCTTCAGCGCGGGTGTCCACCCAGTCCGTCCCGCCGAACAACCGAGCGCCTCTCCTGCACAAACGACGCCGAAGGCTGCGTCAACAGCACCTGCCCAGGCACCTGAGCCGCCCCAGAAGAGAACCATCGACGCTCCTGGTCAGGCCAAGGGGCTGACTCGGCACAAGCTGACCTCGCTCATCCAGGACATGCGCCAAGCGAGAAAAGAGCGGGACCAGCGACGCCTCTTGCAGTTACTGGAGGCCAACACTGAGTTACTCAAGGCCTTGACGCAGCCGTCTCACCTCAGGGAACGGCAGGCGGTCGAAGAACTTCGCCGCTGGGCAACCACGAAGGAGAAAACCTATGGACGGATCGAGCAGGAGGTTCGTGAGCGCAGCGCCGCGCTCACCAGGCACATCGACCAGGCCCTGGCCAATGACGACCTTGAGAGAGCCCAGCGTGAGATAGACGCGCTACGGAAGACGCTGGTACGCGTCTCGCTAAGCAATCCGAAATTCGCTGCCGAAGTGCGGAGTCTGTACGAGCGTGAAACCTGGCTGAGACGAGCCCAAGCAGAGCGAAATCGAATAGCACGCGTCCGCACCCAAGAGACTCGGGCTGAGAGCATCCGTAAAAAGCAGCATAGTCAGCTCGGAGATTTACTGGATCGACTTATGAAGGCGGAAATCGCGGGCGAGGCAGATGCGGTGCGCAGGCTCTATGGCGAAGGACGGTCCCTCCTCAAGAAGCTGGGCGTGCACGCGACCTCAGATGAGAAACGACAGCTCTGTCTGACCGCCCAGTGGTTGGCCGCCCTACCCGTGAAGAGCACGAGCGGGGACGAGAAGTCACCTGGGACATCGGGCGTGACCACCTCTCCCGCCTCGGACGAGCTGACCGACCGCACGACAGCCGTACCGAAGAAGACTGCTCGCGGTCAGACCAGCCTTCAGGATCTTGCACAGGGAGTCGGTGACCGCGTGGCCGCCGTATTGAAGAAAGCCGCTCGCGAGCAGACCACCGTCAGTCTGCAGGACCTTGCAAGAGAGGTCGACGCAGACAGCTGGCTGTGCACGATCGCACTCGTCGAGGTAGACGAGGCGGCCGAAAGCGCAGGGCCTCTGTTGTCCGCCCTCGTGACTTCCCCGGACGGAAACTTGAGCCCCGAGTTTCGGGTGATCCTCGCAGGTCTCAATTACGAGGTCCCTCAAACGGATCAAGCGCTTCACCTCATCTGGCAGCGCGAGGTAGAGCGGACACACGCCTTCTACGCGGAGCCCCCGCGGGCGATGCCCGCGAGCCTTGTCCCTCGCAAGCCAGAGGCGGCGCCCTGATCCGCCCAGTCCTTGTGGTGGTGTCAACCATCAACGGTTCGACATCGGCCAGGTCGCCTGCACTTTGCGCACGCACTTGCCCGCAACATGGCGAGCCTTCGACGAATCCACATTGACGAGGGCTCGCCATGTTGCGTCGTGTCAGTCGATGTCGAATTCTCCGTTGCGCACGCCGCCGAGGAACGCACGCCACTCGTCATGACGGAAGACGAGCGTGCCGCCCTCGCGGTTCTTGGTGTCGCGGACGCCGACCACGGTGTCGGTGATCGCCACCTCGACGCACTGTCCGTTGCCCCCGCTGATACTGCTCTTGCGCCATACGGCACGGGACAGATCAAGCTCTTCGTTCACTCCCGTACTCCCTTCACATGCTCTCTCCGTAAACGGAAGCGATGAGACGCCGCGTTTCCTCGGGGCTGGCCGCTACCGCCCGTAGATGCTCGAACACCAGCGTATACTTGACGATTTCATCCTCTTCTTCGAGGAAAAGGTCCGTTGCTGTGCTCTCGATGTAGATCACATCGGGGTTGTCGTTATCATGCTTCATGATGACAAAGCTTCCGGTCATCCCGGGATGCGCTCCGGCGCTGTATGGGATGACCTGCACCGTGATGTTTGGTTCTTCGCTCGCCTCCACGAGCTTGTGAAGCTGGCCGCGCATGGTCTGCCGACCACCTACCTCCCGGCGCAGCACTGCTTCGTCGATGATGACCCAAAGACGCAAGGGGCGCTCTCTGGTCAGCAGCTCTTGCCGCACCATGCGCGCTTCGACCCGTTTCTCTACTTCCTTCCTTGAAATCGTCGGAAGGGTGCCGCGAATGACGGCGTGGGCGTACTCTTCGGTCTGCAATAGACCGGGCACGAAGAGAGATTCGTAGTTGAGCAGGTTGTCGGCCTCCTCCTCGAAGCCGATGTAGGTGGCGTACTGGTCAGGTAGCTCAAGCTGGTGACTCTGCAGCCAAACGCGCTCCCCGGACTCCCGCAGCACCGCGAGCAGGTCATCCCGCCGTTCACCATGGATGCCGTATAAATCAAGCAAGGTGATCAAGGTGCGCTTCTGCGGTCTGGCCCTTGCCGTCTCCAACCGGTACAGCGTGACCGTGTTGATCCCACTCTCCTCCGCTACCTCTTCCCTTGATTTGCCCGAGTCGGCACGCAGTTTGCGTAGTTCGGCCGCCAGTCGGCGCAAACGAAGCGTCGGTGTCTGCCGTCGCACAGCCACTTTTTCCATCCCTCCTGTCCAGATATGGATTGAAATGCAGTTATATCTTCCTCAGCAAATGCACTCGCAATGGTTGCGTTCGAAATAGCTGCGGTGCATGCTGAGAGTCAAGCCTGCCAGGGAGCGCGCGGCCAGGCAGGCCAAATTGAAAGGCACCACAAGCCGGCAGGGCTGGTGGGGCTTGCTCAGCCTTCCCCTGAGCTGTGGGCCCGCCGTTCTGCCTGGGAGCCGGCGGCCGTATCACCTGAGGGGGACGACGGCCGCGGCTCCCGATCATTCCCCGTCGCTTGCCGCCAGAGGTCGCCGTGAACATCCTGGAGAACGCCCCGCTCGTCGCCTGCCTGGCACTGCCCGCGCTGCCGAAATCCGTGGCCACGGCCCGCATGTACACGCGCGACACTCTGAAGAAGTGGCACCTCGACCACGTCGTCGAAGGCGCCGAGCTGATCGCCTCAGAGCTGGTCACCAACGCCATCAAGGCGACGTACGGCGGGCTCGGTGACGACCCTGCCTACGTCGAGCTGCACGACAAGGTGAGGCCGATCTGTCTCTGCCTCTCCCGGACCTCGTCCAGCACGGTCATCGAGGTGTGGGACGAAACCAGAACCCCGCCGCAGATGCGCGCCCCCGGCGACGACGAGGAAGGCGGACGTGGTCTCTGGCTGGTCGAGACGTACTCCAAGGCATGGGGTTTCGGCTGGCCCCGGGCCGACGGACGACGGCCCGGCGGCACGATCGTGTGGGCAGAGCTCGCGACGCCCTGACCTACGCCCCTGCTGACCGGAGGCCGCTCCACCCGTACGGCCGGGAGGTCGGCCACCGCTCGTCGGCGTTCTCCCCCGCGTCGCCGAGACGCCCCGAGACCTGACGTACGGCCCCGGCCGAGCCGTACGTTCGCGTGCGCGCCGCTCCGCCGCGCGGATGATCTACTGTCGCCCGCCAGGTGGACGCCCTGGGGAGACCTGGTTTTCTACGCTGCGCACGACATTGTCGCCGTCCAAGAAGGAGTCGGCTCGTGCGCCGTATCGCGGAGCGGGGAACATGGCTGGCCATCGGCGCCATGACGGGGCTGTTGGCAGGCGGTGCCGGCGTGGCCGTGGCCGTGGCGGATGCCAGAGGCTCCGACATCGTGGCCTGCGTGGGGTCCGACGGGATCGTACGGATCCCCGGTTACGACGGGCAGACGTCATCGGCCATGAGCAGCCCCACACCGTGGCCGACGTCCCGCCCGACCGCGGTGTGTCCGCCGGGCCACCGCGAACTGTCCTGGAACCAGACCGGACCGGCCGGCCCTCCCGGACCCGTCGGCCCGTCCGGGGCGACCGGAGAGACGGGCGAGGCCGGCCCCGCGGGACCGCAAGGTCCCGCGGGACAGAAGGGCGACACCGGCGAGCGCGGGCCCGCCGGTCCGCAGGGCCCCGCCGGACTCACCGGCCTGGAGAAGATCACTACCGTCAAGACCTTCGACCGAGGGCAGGGCGGTGCCGGCCCCACGACCTGTCCGGCCGGGAAGTTCCTCGTGAGCGGCGACCACACGGTCCAGTCCGCCGGCACCCTGGTGAACCCGAACGAGGTCTCGTGGGGGTACGCCTCCAACCGGAACGGTGGACCGTTGAACGACTCCTACGTCTTCGTCCTTCCGAACAACCCGACCGTCTACAAGCTGACCGTCACGGTCACCATCCTGTGCGCGAAGGCCTGAGGCTCAGGTCTCGCTGCCCGGACCTCCCGGCGCCGCCCCGGTGTGCTCAGGACGGCGCCGGGACGCCATTTATCGCCTGAGATAGTTTCGCCATGACCGACCAGACGTTTCTTGACCACGTCGCCGGCCGTCTTGGCGCCCTGCCCGCTGTTCGCGCCGTCACCCTGGGCGGCTCCCGCGCCCAGGGCACCCACACCCCGGACAGCGACTGGGATTTCGCCATCTACTACCGCGGCGGCTTCGATCCCACCGATCTGCGCGCCATCGGCTGGGAGGGCGAAGTCTCCGAGATCGACGGCTGGGGCGGCGGCGTCTTCAACGGCGGCGCCTGGCTCAGCGTGGACGGCCGCCGCGTCGATGTGCACTACCGCGATCTCGACGTCGTCGAGCATGAGCTCGCCGAGGCCGACCAGGGCCGCTTCCACTGGGAGCCGCTGATGTTCCACCTCGCGGGCATCCCCAGCTACCTGGTGGTCGCAGAGCTGGCGCTCAACCGGGTCCTACATGGCGCTCTCCCCCGCCCTGCCTATCCGGAACGGCTGCGTACGGCGGCCCCGCCGGTATGGCGCGGCCGGGCGGCCATGACACTCCAGTACGCCAAGACCGTCTACGCCGCACGCGGTCAGGCCACCGAGGTCGCCGGCGCTCTGGCCACCGCCGCGATGCAGACGGCCCACGCGGTCCTCGCGGCGCGCGGTGAGTGGGTCACCAACGAGAAGCGGCTGCTGCATCGGGCCGGTCTACGTGGCATCGACACGATCGTGGCGGCCCTGCGGCCGGAGCCGGAGACGCTGACCCGGACCATCGCCGAAGCCGAGGCTCTGTTCCAGGCGGCGTGAACGAGCACGAGCCGTCCCGGCCGCCGGGGATGCCGCGAGCACCGGCGGCCGGACGGCGGCGCAGGACCGCGTACGGGAGTCCGTCCCTGCCGCGGTCCGCCCTTCGCCCCGCCTCCCTCCCTACCCTTGAGATCGCGACGCTTGAGATCGCGACGCTTGAGATCGCGCTCGGATCATGCGGCGATCTCCCGGGCGGCCGAGCCGACCACGAAGGATTCGAGCCGCTGCAGCAGGGCGGTCATCTCGCTCTTGGGCAGGCGGGCGGTGTCGGCGCTCAGCTCCACGCCGAGCGTGCCCTTCCAGCGCATCAGGGCCAGACAGAAGTGGCAGCTGCGCTGGTCCGTGCCGGGGAGCCACTCCAGCTCTGACTCCCCGTCCGCGTGACCGGCGTCGACCGGGTCCTCGCCGGGGCGCAGGTCGTTGAAGCAGCACGACGGAAACATGGGGACGCCCCGGTCGGCGCTCAGCCGGTCGATCATCACGTCGAAGGCCAGCGGGTCGTAGCGGGCTCTTCGGTAGGCGGCAAGAACCGCCGGATATTCGCTCACGACGGTCTCGGCGAGGTCTCCTCCCCGGCCCAGGGCGAACAGTCCCAGCTGGTTGAGGCAGGTGACCAGGCCCCTGGTGCGGTCGCTGAAGCGGTTGTGCACGATCGGGGTGATCGCGCACGTCTCCTGCCCGGTCAGCTCACGAAGCAGCATGGTGACGGCCACCATCAGGACCGTGGCCGTACTGACGCCGGTCCGGCGGGCGAGCACCTGTGCGGCGTGGTTGAGCCGGGGCGACGACAGCACGGCCCGCGCGAACCTCGGCGTCGCGCCCGGCCCGACCACGGTCGGGAACATGATGGACGGCACGGTCCGCAGGAGCGACTCCCACTGCGCGATCGCCCGATCCGAACGGGCCGACGCCGCCTTCTCCTCCCGCACCAGGTCGAGCAGCTGCGACGACGGCGGTCGCGCGATCGCCCCGCGTAGCAGCAGCATCCGCAGGTCGCGCACCACGATGTCGGCCGCGTGCCAGTCCGCGACGACATGACTGATCACGAGCGCCACGTGGGTGACGGCGCCGTCGCAGACCACGAATCCGGCGCGGAACGGCTGCTCGCCGTCGTCGAAAGATCGCCCGGCCAGGCGGTCGACGAGGTCCGTCCCGGCGACGTCGGCGTCCCCGCAGGCCGCCTCGACCATCTCGATCGACAGGGTCCCGGCCGCGGCCACCTCCTGGTACGGCCCGGCCGCGCCGAGCCGTACGAGCGATCGCAGGGCGTCGTGCCGGCCCACCAGACCGGCAAGGGCGGCGGCCACGGCCCCGGGATGGCGCGGCCCGCCCGCGCGCGGTACGGCGAGCAGCCGGGGCACGTTGAAGTAGTGCGCGTTGTCCGGTCCCACGTCACGGATGGCCCCCCACACGGCCCGCTGTCCCCACGCGAGCTCTGCCGTACCGGAACGGCTGGAGACGAAGTCCGCCGAAAGCCGCATGACCCTCCTTCGACTGTCATACACTTCCAACTTCGGAACTTTCGGCCCACGGCTTCCATCTCGGACAGCCGCGAACCCGGTTCGCCGCCGTGCGCTGCAGGATGTAGGCACACGGGTCCACCACGACACGTGCTCACCACGGTGCGCATGGCGACGTCGAACAGGCCGGTCGAACACCTCGGCCCTTTAGCGCTCCCGGGTGCAGGTCAGGGGCACCCCGCCACTCGGGCCCGGTCGGCCCGCGCGGCAAGCGGATGGATGAGCAGGCGATGCGGCCCGGCTCGGGCAGGTATCGCCCGGCTGCGGACGCCTTTCACGAACGCCTGAGCCGGTGGTGACCGGCGGGCCGGGCCGCGGCTCATGGCCTGCGGCCCGGATGGAACCTTGCTGCCGGCGGCCGGCGACCCGCCCTCGTCTCGGGGCTCATGAGCGCTCCTCGTCGATCGGCGGCATCTCCGGCTCGCGCGGCATCGCCTCGATCGCCCGGATTCGTCGAGGGCCCGGGGCGCGTCTCCCGGCGGGACGTGTTGCGTACGGCCGTGGGAACGCTCCCATGAAAGGGTAGGTTTCGCCTCTGAGCGGGTCAAGATCTTGTTATGCCATTCGCCGCGACCCACTGTGACCGGCGGTGGGACGGTAGGCGATCGGTGCACGTGGCGGAAGCCGGCCAGAACGCTCCATCGTGCCGTTCGACGGTCCGGAAACCTCTCCGCCCGATGCAGGCCGCGTCCGGTCCCGCCTTTCACGTTCCACAGGATGAGACGGAGACGGCCTCACCGGTGTCGTCCGGGCGAACGGCCACGGTCCGTCATCGGCGCGGCTCGCCCCTCATGCCCGCCCCAGCAGTTCGAGCACGTCGTCGTCGGCGAGCTGGTCGAAGCACTCGTACCACTGGCCCACCGCCCGGAAACCCTCGGGGGTGGCGAGCACGACGACGTCGTCGGCCTCCGCCCGCAGACTACGCACGGTCTCGTCGGCGGCCACCGGCACCGCCAGCGTGACCCTGCCGCTCCCCTCCTGCCGGGCGCGCACCGCCCGGACCGCCGCGCGGGCGGTGCCCCCGGTGGCCAGCCCGTCGTCGACGACGATCACGTCACGGCCCGCCACCTCGGGCAGCGGCCGGTCGCCCCGGTAGACCCGTACCCTCCGGGCCAGCTCGTGCCGCTCTCGCTCGACCACGTCGGCGACGTCGCCGGGGTCGAACCCGAGCCGGTAGAGGAGCTCGCGGTCGAACACCGGCTCACCGCCCTCGGCGATCGCGCCGACACCGAGCTCCGGCTGGTACGGGCAGCCGATCTTCCTGGTGACGAGCACCTCCAGCGGCGCCGCCAGCCGCTCGGCCACGGGTACGGCCACCGCCACACCGCCGCGCGGCAGGGCGAGTACGACCGGGTCCTCCAGGGCCATGCCGTACAGAACCTCGGCCAGCAGCGCCCCCGCCTCCGCGCGGTCGGCGAACGGCAGCCGCACCCGTTTCATAGCGGGCTCATACCCATCATCAGGGGCGGTTTCGCCCGGATCGCCGCATCTCCTTGTGGATAATCTTCCACTTGCGGCTCTCCTCACTGCGCAGCCGGGCGTCGGTGCGGGTCGCCATCCAGCGTGCCTCACGCCGCAGCCGGCGCCAGCTGTCCAGTCGCCGCTCCGGCAGTTCCCCCGACTCCACCGCCGCGAGTACGGCACAGCCGGGCTCAGCCGTGTGCGCGCAGTCCGAGAAGCGACAGTTCTCGGCCAGGTCCTCGATGTCCGAGAAGACCAGATCGACGCCGTCACTCATGTCGTACAGCCCGACCCGGCGGATGCCGGGGGTGTCGATGATGAGGCCGCCGCCGGGCAGCATGATCATCTCACGGTGGACGGTGGTGTGCCTGCCGCGCCCGTCTGCCGCCCGGACCTGCTGCGTCGCCATCACGTCGGTGCCGGCGAGGGCGTTGACGAGCGTCGACTTTCCGGCACCGGACGGGCCGAGCACCACCGCGGTCCCGGACCCGGGTGATCCGGACCCGGGTGATCCGGTGAGGTGGGCGCGGACGAGGTCCAGCCCCTCCCCCGTGGGCGAGCAGACGGGGTGGACGGCCACGCCGGGCGCGGCGGCGGACACATCGGCGAGGAGATCGTCCAGACCCAGATCGAGCAGGTCGGGCTTGGTGATCAGGACGACCGGCCGGGCCCCGCTCTCCCAGGCGAGGGCGACGAGCCGCTCGATCCGGCCCAGGTCGGCGAAGTCGCTCGCATGCATCGCGGGCTCCGCGACGAACACCACGTCGACGTTCGCCGCGAGCACCTGGCCCTGGCCGTCGCCGGACAGGCCGCCGCGTGAGTCGCGGCTCACCCCGCCGCGGACGAAGGCGGTCGTGCGCGGCAGCACCTCCGCCAGCTCGTAGCGGCCCTCGTCGAGCCGGTGCAGCGCCGCCCAGTCACCCACGCACGGCAGCGCGATCGGATCGTCCGCCGCCGCCCGGCGCACCTGGGCGCCGAACCTGACGTGGTGTTCGCCGTCGGCCGCGAGGACCTCGGCGGCGCCCCGATGGACCCGGGCCACCCGGCCGGGGACGGTGCCGCCGGGGAGCAGTGCCTGAAGCCCGTCGTGCCAGCCGAGCGACGACAGATCGAAAGAGGAAGACATCACTTGAAGACACCCTTCGGAAACCGGGTGCCCAGCGAGATGTCGTGGCTAGGCGGGCACCCGGGAGTTGATGGACGGCATGGTCGTCAGAAAGACCCGCATAGTCCTCACCTCCCCTGTCTGCGGCCGCGCCGATCGCGACGTCTGCCCGAATGGTAACAATATCCTCGCCCACCCCCGCAACCCGTTTTCCCGCCCCGCCCCACCCCCAACCGTGATCTTGCGAATTCTCGCACGTCGAGCCGAGACCAGGGATTTCACGTTCGCGATCTTGCAGTTTCTCGCAGACGTATGCCCTGAGCAGCGAAAGAACCCTTCGTGATCTTGCATCGTCCCGACTGCGAGATCACGAAGGGTATCGGAGCAGGCCAGGAGGCTCGCCTGCGAGAAACTACAAGATCACCGAGGATATTCGCCCAGGTCAGGAGGGTGGCTGCGAGAATTCGCAAGATCACGCACGGAGGGTGGGGGGTTCGTTAGGCGGACTCGGCGGTGATGTCGTTGCGTACGGCCTGGCCGTAGCGTTCGAGGAGGATCGTGACGAGTTCGGGGGCGGGGCCGAGGACGTCGGCCACGCGGTGCGCCCCGGCCCGGAGGGTGTCCTGCCGCACCTTGTCGGAGAAATGGCCCGGCGCGAGCAGATAGGGGGCCACCACCACCCTCGGGGCTCCGGCGCGCGTGAGCCGTACGACCTCCTCGGCCGGGGTGGGGGCGGCGGCCGAGGCGTAGGCGGCGGTGACCGACCACCACGGGCGCGATCCGGCCCACCGGCGGGCGAGGTCGCCGACGACCGCGTTGGCCCGCGCGTCGCTGGAGCCGGCGGAGACCAGGACCACGGCCGTGCCGGGGTCGCCGATCTCCACCCCGGCCTCGGCGAGGCGCCGTTCCAGGGCGGTGACGAGCAGCGGATGCGGGCCCAGGGTCGAGCCGAGGTGGACGCGCAGCCACGGCCGCAGCGCCGACGCCTCCCTCAGCGCGGCGGGGATGTCGACGTGGCTGTGGTAGGCCGCGGTGAGCAGCAGCGGGAGGACGGCGGCCTCGTCCAGATCGGCCAGTGCCCGGGCCGGAGCCGGGGGCGTGTGATCCAGGTAGGCGGCACGCACCTCCAGATCGGGGCGGGCGAGCCGCACCCGATCCAGCAGGGCCTCCACCGTGGCGGCGGCGCGCGGGTCGCGAGACCCGTGCGCCACCGCGATCAGAGGTGTATGCCGCATTCGAGCTTCCCGAGGCCGGCCCAGCGGCCGCTTCTCGCGTCCTCACCCTGCTCGACGCGCCGGGTGCAGGGGGCGCAGCCGATCGACGGGTAGCCGTCGTGGTGCAGCGGGTTGATCAGCACGCCGTTGTCGGCGATGTAGTTGTCGACGTCGGCCTGCGTCCAGGCGGCGATCGGATTGATCTTCACCATCTGGCGCTTGGCGTCCCACTCCACCACCTTCGTGTCCGCCCGCGTCGGCGAATCGTCCCGCCGGATCCCGGAGATCCAGGCCAGGTACGGCTCCAGCGCCCGGTTGAGCGGCTCCACCTTGCGCAGGTAGCAGCACAGGTCGGGGTTGCGGCCGTACAGCCGGGGCCCGAGATCGCGGTTCTGCTCCTCCACCGTGCGGGTCGGCTTCACGTTGATCACGTTGACCTTGTGCACCGCCTCCACCGCGTCCCGCGTGCCGATGGTCTCGGCGAAGTGATAGCCGGTGTCCACGAACAGCACGTCGACCCCCGGCTTGACCCGGCTGACCAGATCGATCAGCAGGGCGTCGCTCATCGAGGAGGTGAGACAGAGCCGGTCGCCGAACGTCGCGGCCGCCCAGCGGATGATCTCCCGGGCGGGCGCGTTCTCCAGGAACGCGGCCGCCGATTCAACGATGCCCTGCAGGTCGAGCGTCGCCCGCTGCCTTTCAAGTCCGGCCGCTATCTCCACCAGTGTCACCGCCAACATTCCACTCCTCACACACGCCGGTCATCACTGCTCACAACGGACGCTGGACGCCGAGTCCGAGGAAGCGCACCCGGAAGGCCCGGGCGCAGGAACGGCAGTACCAGCCGTGGCTCTCCTCCTCGGTGACGTACGGCTCCAGGTCCTCATCGCCGCAGTAGGGGCAGTAGAAGGGCACGGCCCGTTCCGTGCCGGGGCCGCTCATCGGAGATCGGCCTCGTCCGCCCGCCGGACCCACTCGCTGAAGCTCTCGCCCTCGTCCCGCTGCTTCTCGAAGTTGCGTACGACCCGCTCCACGTAGTCGGGCAGCTCCGCCGCCGTGGTCTTGAGCCCGCGGACCTTGCGGCCGAAGGCCGACGTCGCGCCGAACGCGCCGCCCAGGTGGATCTGATATCCCTCGACCTGATCGCCGCTGTCGTCGACCACGAGCTGGCCCTTCAGGCCGATGTCCGCGGTCTGGATGCGGGCGCAGGAGTTCGGGCAGCCGTTGAGGTTGATCGTCAGCGGCTCGGTGAAGTCCGGCAGGCGGCGCTCCAGCTCGTCGATCAGCTCGGACGCGGCGTTCTTGGTCTCGACGATCGCGAGCTTGCAGTACTCGATGCCGGTGCAGGCCATCGTCTGCCGGCGGAACGTGGACGGGTTGACCTGGAGATCGGCCGCCTCCAGCTCGGCGACCATCGACTCCACCCGGTCGGGCGCGACGTCGAGAATGACCATCTTCTGCTCGATGGTCGTCCCGACCCGGCCGGAGCCGTGGCGCTCGGCGATGTCGGCGATCAGGTGCAGCAGGTCGCCGCTGAGGCGGCCCACCCGGGGGGCGAAGCCGACGTAGAAGTTGCCGTCCCGCTGCGGGTGGACGCCGACATGGTCGCGGCGGCCGCCGCGCGGCGTCTGCGGAGCCGGGCCGTCGGGCAGGTCGTACTTGAGGTACTCCGTCTGCAGCACGTCGCGGAACTTCTCCGGTCCCCAGTCCTTGACCAGGAACTTCAGCCTGGCCCTGCTGCGCAGCCGCCGGTAGCCGTAGTCGCGGAAGACGGAGGTGACCCCGGCCCACACCTCCGGGACCTGTTCGGGGCGGACGAACACGCCGAGCCGCTGGGCGAACATCGGGTTGGTCGACAGGCCGCCGCCCACCCAGAGGTCGAAGCCGGCCTCACCCTGCTCGTCGACGACGCCGACGAACGCCACGTCGTTGATCTCGTGCACGGTGCAGTGCGCGGCGCAGCCGCTGATGGCTGTCTTGTACTTGCGCGGCAGGTTCGAGAACTCGGGGTTGCCGATGTAGCGCTCGCGGATCTCCCGGAGCTGGGCCCTTCCGTCGATCACCTCGTCGGCGTCGATCCCGGCGAGCGGGCAGCCGAGCATCCCCCGGGGTGTGTCGCCGCAGGCCTCGGTGGTGCTCAGCCCGACGGCCTCCAACCGCGCCCAGATGTCCGGCACCGACTCGATCTCGACCCAGTGGAGCTGGATGTTCTGCCGGTCGGTGACGTCGGCCGAGCCCCTGGCGTACTCGTTGGAGATGTCGGCGATGACCCGCAGCTGCTCCAGGCTGAGCTGGCCGCCGTCGGTGCGGATCCGCATCATGAAGTAGCGGTCCTCGAGCTCCTCCGGCTCCAGGACGGCCGTCTTGCCGCCGTCGATGCCGGGCCTGCGCTGCGTGTACAGGCCGTACCAGCGGAACCGGCCGCGCAGGTCGGACGGGTCGATCGAGTCGAAGCCGTGCCTGGCGTAGACGTCGACGATCCGCTGACGGACGTTGAGCCCGTCGTCGTTCTTCTTGTTCTCTTCGTTCGCGTTCAGCGGCTCGCGGTAGCCGAGGGCCCACTGGCCTTCACCGCGTGGGCGCTTGTGGTGGCGATTCGCCGGGCGTACCGGGGTGCTCATGGGCGCGTCCTTTTCCGAGGATCGATTTCTGATCGGTCCGGGGCGCGGCGCAGGCTCCTCCCGCCTCGTCATCGAGTGCAGGGGCATGCGAAAAGGACGCCAGGCGGCGCGCCCGAGTGGAACAGCAGAGGGCGGCGGTCAGCCGGCGTCGATACACATGGCACTGCGGACACGCTGAAGGTCGACGTGGCGTCGCACGACGAGCAACGGATCCGCTGGCATGTCACAAACGATACCCGGGAGATCCCAGATGTCCAAGTTCTGGTCCAATATGCGGACGTGATTCGCGAATTATGTCCCGTTCTCGCCCGGCGCCCTCATCCCTTGCGCACCCAGTTCTCCGAGGGTTCGACCTGCCCGTCGGCCCTGGGCTCCTTGTGCTGACAGTCACACCACGAGCCGCCGCGGCAGTCCTGGTGCCTGCGGTCCTTGCACGCCGCACAGATCATCGTGCCTCCTCCGCTCCCCAGGGAGGGCCGGACACTCCCTAGCACCGTCCCATGCCCTTATCCTTGGCCTCTAGTTCTTTCTCACACCGGTCGGGTGCCAATTGACCACAACGGACGCGTCGGCGCGCACGCGGCGATCGCCGAGGCATCTGTCACGCCGTGGCATGGCGGTGGCCAGGGCCGGCCTGAGCTGGATCAGAGACACCAGCGTGTGGGCCCTGGCGAAGGCGACCACGATCGCCGGGATCAACTACCGGGTGACCGGTCTCGCCGGCGAGGCGGCGTTCTTCGCGCTGCTGTCGCTGCCGCCGTTCGTGCTCGGACTGCTCGGCGTCATGGGACATCTCAGCGGCCTGCTGGGCGAGCACACGGTGCAGGACATCCGGCGGTGGGTCATCGACCAGTCGGAGCTGCTGTTCACCCACAACACGGTGGAACGCGTGGTCGAGCCGCTGCTCGCCGACGCGCTCACCGGCGGCCAGGTCTCGCTGATCTCCGTCGGCTTCCTGTTGTCGCTGTGGTCCGGCTCCCGTGCGCTGTTCGTCTACGTGGACCTGATCTCCATCGCGTACGGCCTGGGCGAGGAGCGGGGCATCATCCGTACCCGCGTCATGTCCTTCGCGCTCTATGTGGCCGCGCTGCTGATCGGCCTGATCGTCATGCCGATCCTCGTCATCGGGCCCACCCTGCTGTCGAACGCGCTGCCGCGGTACGAGGTCGTCGTGACGATCTTCTACTGGCCGGTGGTCGTGCTCGGCTCCGTCTTCATGCTCACGCTGCTCTACCACGTCAGCGTGCCGCGCCGGACGCGATGGTGGCGCGAGATCCCGGGCGCCGTGCTCGCCCTCTTCATCTGGATCCTCTGCGCGGCCGTCCTGCGCGAGGTGCTGGCCGCGTGGTTCACGCCGCTGTCCGTCTACGGCTCGCTCGCCGCCCCGATCGCCGTACTGCTCTGGCTGTACATCACCGCCCTCGCCGTGCTCATCGGCGCGACGCTGAACGCCGAGGTGGACCGCCTGTGGCCGCTGAACGGCATGGCGCGGCACCAACGTGAGTCCGGTACTGGCTGACCCGATTTAGGGGAATCTTCGCCAAATGGTGGCTGATCCGCCAAGATGGGCTCCGATGAACGGGCAGCAGTCAGGAAGCGCCACAAGCGATCTCACCGCCTCGCATCGGCGGACGATCGGGCCGTACGTACCCCTACGCCGTCTGGGCGAGGGCGGGATGGGGATCGTCTACCTCGCCCATGACCCCGCCGGGGGTAAGGTCGCGGTCAAGGTCATGCGCCCGGAGCTCGCCTCGCAGGAGGAGTTCTTCAACAGGTTCCGCAAGGAGGCGGAGGCCGCCAAGCGCGTCGCCCGGTTCTGCACCGCCCCGGTGCTGGACGCGGGCCAGGACGGCGACCTGCACTACCTGGTCACCGAGTACGTCGACGGGCCCGACCTGTCCGCCGTGGTCGACGCCCAGGGACCGCTGACCGGCTCCAACCTGGACGCCCTCGCCGTCGGCGTGGCCACGGCCCTCGGCGCGATCCACCGGGCCGGGGTGGTCCACCGCGACCTCAAGCCCTCGAACATCCTGCTCGCGCCGGTCGGCCCGCGGGTGATCGACTTCGGCATCGCGCAGCTCGCCGACGCGCTGGCGGAACGCACCAGGGCGACGATCGGCACACCGAGCTACATGTCCCCCGAGCAGGTGCGCGGCGACCTCGTCACCCCCGCCGCCGACATCTTCGCGTGGGGGTGCGTGGTCGCCTACGCCGGCACCGGCCGCCCGCCGTTCGGCACCGGCGCAGCCCCTGAGGTGCTCTATCGGGTGGCCCACCACGTGCCCGTGCTCGACGGCCTCGACGAGCGGCTGCGGCCGCTGGTCGAACGGACCCTGGACAAGGACCCGGCCCGCCGCCCGACCGCCCAGCAACTCCTGGACCGGCTGCTCGGCCGGGAGGAGGTGGCCGTGGAGGCCGCCACCCGGATCGTCAGCGACATCTGGACCACCCCGGAACCCGGGGAGGCGACGGTGGACAGGAAGACCGCGGCGGTCCGGGAGGGCGCGGCGGTCCCGGTGAGCACGCCCGGCGGCGGCCGCAGGCGGTGGCTGCCGATCGCCGGGGCCGGGGCGTTCGTCGCCGCTTCCGCCGCCGCCCTGTTCCTGGTGCTCCAGAACGGGATCGGTACGCCGGATCCGCCGAAAGGGCCGGTCGCGACCCGTGACGTCCAGTTCCAGGGCACAACGTTCAAGATGACGATCGAAGCGGTGCGGCGGCGGGGATCCTCCGTCGGCGTGCAGTGGGAGGTCAAGGCGACCGGAGGCTCCAACTGGTGGCCCCCGGACATGCTCGGAAGCACGGTCGCCGGTGCGGGCCTGCTCGACCCGCCGACCGGGTCCAAGTTCAGCCCGGCGAAGAAGGACGGGGCGTGCCTGTGCAGCACCGTTCCCCGCAACTACCTCGAGCCCGGGGACAACCTGCAGCTCTACGCGAGTTTCAGCGACGTGCCCGAGGACCTGAAGACGATCAGCGTCGACCTTCCCGGCGCCGGGCTGTTCGACGACATCCCGATCCACGACGGATGACCCCACCGGGGATCTCCACGCGGGGGCGGCGAACGTCGGCATCCCCCGCGTGGGCGTCTTCCGCGACGTGCTGATCTCCGACGCCTGAGCCGTACACGGCTCCGGGACGCTCGGATAGGGTTGAAGGCACCGCGACTGGCGCTGTGTGCCCCCAGGGCACGGGTAATAGGTGGGGCACCACCGGGGAGCGAGTCCGCGGCGGCCGTGCGCCTGGGTCGCCGCCCTCGATGAAGTGTCGATGGAGAAGGAAGCGCCATGGCCGAGAACTCGCTGAACGTCGTCGATCCCGAGATCGCCGAGCTGATCAGGGCGGAGGAGCGGCGGCAGACCGACACGGTCAAGCTGATCGCCTCGGAGAACTACGTGTCCCGTGCGGTGCTCGAGGCCACCGGCACGGTGCTGACGAACAAATACTCCGAGGGTTACGCCGGCAAGCGCTACTACGAGGGCCAGCAGGTCATCGACCGGATCGAGACGCTCGCGGTCGAGCGGGCCAAGTCGGTCTTCGGGGTGCGTCACGCCAACGTCCAGCCCTACTCCGGCTCCCCCGCCAACCTCGCCATCTACCTGGCGTTCCTCAACCCCGGCGACACCGTGCTCGGCATGGGTCTGCCGTTCGGCGGCCACCTCACGCACGGCTGGTCGGTGTCGGCCACCGGCAAGTGGTTCAACCCGGTCCGGTACGGCGTGCGCAGGGACACCGGCCGGGTCGACATGGACGAGGTGCGCGCCCTCGCGCTGGAGCACCGGCCCAAGCTCATCTTCTGCGGCGGCACGGCCATCCCCCGCACGATCGACTTCCCGGCGTTCGCCGAGATCGCCCGTGAGGTCGGCGCGGTGCTCGCCGCCGACATCGCGCACATCGCGGGACTCGTCGCGGGCGGCGCGCACCCCTCGCCCGTCGGCCACGCCGACGTGATCTCGACGACCACGCACAAGACGCTGCGCGGGCCGCGCGGCGCGATGCTGATGGCCGACTCCGACGAGCACGCCACGGCGCTCAACAAGGCGGTCTTCCCCGGCCTGCAGGGCGGTCCGCACAACCACACGACCGCCGCCATCGCGGTGGCGCTGCACGAGGCGGCCCAGCCGGAGTTCAAGGCGTACGCCGCGCAGATCGTGAAGAACGCGCGGGCACTCGCCGACGAGCTGCTCGCCCGCGGCTTCGACCTGGTCTCGGGGGGCACGGACAACCATCTGATCCTGATGGACCTGACCCCCAAGGGCGTCGGCGGCAAGCCGGCCGCCAAGGCGCTCGACCGGGCCGGCCTGGAGACCAACTACAACGCGGTGCCGTTCGACCCGCGTAAGCCGTTCGACCCGTCGGGCATCCGCATCGGCACCCCGTCGGTCACCTCGCGCGGCATGGGCGAGGCGGAGATGCGCCAGATCGGGGCGTGGATCGACGAGGTGGTCTCCGCGGTCGCCAAGGGCGAGTCCGAGGCGGAGGAAGTAATCTCCCGGGTCCACCGCGAGGTCACCGAGCTGACCGCCCAGTTCCCCGCCCCCGGCCTGTCCTGACCCACCGGCCCCTCCCGCCTCCGTGACCCCGGGAGATCACGGAGGCGGGAGGGAGACCACAGCGCGACTACTCTGGGAAACGGTTCGGATACACACTGTGCCGTTTCAGTCCTGAGAAGGGCCGCGCTGCTTTACGGTGTGCCCGTGACAAGCATGATGGAGAACATGGAGCGCATCGGAGTCACCGAGTTCACGGACCACGTCTCGGACTACCTCGACAAGACCCTCGCGGGCGAGACCATCGAGGTGGTCAAGAACGGCCGCACCGTCGCCCGGCTGGTTCCCGTTCCCGGATCGACCAACGTCATCGATGAGTTGGTGGCTCAAGGCCGCGCCATCCCGGCGACTGGAGATCTCGCGGAGTTCCTCGCACAGGTCGAGACCGAGCCGTACAGCGATGTCAGCGCCACAGAGGATCTCATCCGGATGAGGGAGGAGGAGCGGTTTTGATCTATATGGACAGCGCGGCGGCGGTCAAGTTGATCTATCCTGAACCGGAGTCGAAGGCTCTGAGGGAGTGGCTCGGTGAGCGAGTGAAACGGAAAATGCTCTCCTCCACGTTGATCGAGGTGGAGACTCATCGGACGGTTCGAAGAGTCGCTCCCGAACGTTTGACAATGATCGCTCCTTGCCTGGCCAATATCATCCGGATCGAAATGGACGTCGCGGTGCGTGGCGTCGCAGCACAGATCGGCGACCGGCACCTGCGAAGCCTGGATGCGATCCATCTGGCCACCGCGATGCAGTTGGGCGCCGTCATCGAACACTTCGTGACCTACGACAAGCGACTGCTCGCCGCGGCGACCGCCATGGGGATGCCCGTCGCCTGTCCCGGAGCCTCGCTCAACTGAGGCATCCGGAGTCGGTCAGCGGCGGGGGCCGCCGTACGGGGGCGGCGGAGGCGCGGGAGGCTCCGGCGGGAAGCCGCCGCGGCGCATCTCGCGCCAGGCGTCCCGAGCCTCACGGCCCGCCTCGCGGGCACCCCGGTGCAGCTCACGGGCGTTCTCCCGAACCTCGCGCATCATCTCGCGGCGGGCCTCTCGGTCGTATTCGAGCGCGTGCCGGATGTTGTGCTCGATCTGATGACCGATCTCGTGACGGCGCTCCAGCCACCAATCGGTCCACGCGCCCAGCGCACGCTTGATCGGCTCGGCGCGGGAGTCGCCGATGACCTTCACATCACCCGCCACCACATGGGCGCGCACCCGCACCACGGGGGCGTTGTGGCCGGTCGGCGCCTCCACGACCCGGACCTTCTTGTCCCCCATGATGGTGAACCCGGAGAGCTCGACGTCGACGCCGTCCGGAACGATGATCTTGACGTCGCCCATCACGCAGGTGACCACGATGTCGACCTCGGGGGTGCGCACCTCGGCCTCGCGGAGGTCGATGGTGACGTCGCCCATCACGCACACCGCGCCGATCTCCTGGTCGATGCGCCACTTGCCCTTCCGGTTGGTGTCGCCCATCACGGCCACGATCCAGTCGCGCACCCTGCCCTTCTGGCGTCCGGGCCGAACGGACCGCGAAACCCCCGGACCGGGGGCCGGGGCTCCACCGGGGAGGTCCGCGGTGAGCTGCGCCAGCTCGGAGTGGGTCCGGGCGAGATAGGCCGCCTCGGTCCGCTCGGTCAGCTCGGCGAGCGTCAACCGCCCCTCGACCGACGCCTCGCGGAGTTTCTCCACCACGGCCTCGCGTTCGGCGTCGGAAGCACGCATTCCACCCGGATCGTTCACGATGTCTACGGTAACCCCATCGTGCGTGCGCTCCCATCCTCCCTGGGAACGATTATGCGGGCATATGTGAGCATGGAAGGGTGACCCGGAGCAGGCTTCTTGACGCGGTGGCGGCGGGCGACATGGCACGGGTGGCGGGCATGCTGCACCCGGACATCACCCTGACCACCGCACTGAACCCCGCTCAGGGCACCACGCCGCTCTACCGCGCCGCCGTCGCCGGACACCACGAGATCGTCCGGCTGCTCCTTGAGTACGGCGCCGAGCCCGACCGGCCGAGCCACGGCGAGGACGAGGGGCTTCCCCTGTGCGCCGCCGCGTGCTGGGACCACGCGCAGACCGTCCAGGCCCTGCTCGACGGGGGCGCCGACCCCGACGCCAGGGAGCACGGCGGCTGGACCGCGCTGCTGTGGGCCTCGGCCAACGGGCATCTGGAGTCGGCCGACGTCCTGCTCGACGCCGCGGCGGACCCGGACGGGGCGAACGACGACGGGGACACCCCCCTGACCCTCGCCGCGCGCTTCGGCGCGTACGGAATCGTCCGGTCGCTGCTGGAGCACGGCGCCGACCCCTCCCTGCCCGGCTCCGGCGGCCGGACCGCGCTGGAGATCGCCAGGCGGTGGGCGTCGGTCGACCTGGAGAGCGCGCTGCGCGAGGAGGTCGCCGCCCAACTGGGGGAAGAGCACGCGGAGGGCGACCACACCGTGGTCACATCCGGATGTGCCGGCCCCGACGGCACCCGGCTGATCACGGTCGAGGCGCGCCGCCCCGACGGCGGCCGCGTCGCGATCAGCAGGCAGTGCGGCCACGTCGCGATCGCGACGCACCTGGAGATCGTCGTCGGTGTCCGCCCGCCCGTCGCCGAGCTGATCGAACGCGTCATGCCGTACCGGGAGATCGACGCGGAGGACGAGACGTGGTGGGCGGCCGTGCAGGCGCTGCGGCGGCGACACGACGACGAGACGTTCGAGGCGATGACGCGGCTGTGCGACAGCCCCGACCCGGTCGAGCGCGAGTTCGGCGCCGACGTGCTCGCCGAGTTCGGCCATGACATGGAGCACGACCCCTATCACGAGCGGGCCCTGGCGATCCTGCGGGACATGGCCCGCCAGGAGAGCGATCCGCGGGTCGTCGAGTCCGTCCTCCACGCGCTCGGCCACCGGGCCGACGAGCGGGCCCTGCCCGAGGTGCTGGACATCGTCAACCTGCCCGGGCGGACGCCCACGGTGAGCGATGCGGTGGCGCTCGCAGCCGTCCTGCCCCCGGACGACGAGGCGGGGATCGCCGCGCTCATCAGGCTGAGCGAGAGCGCCGACCCGGAGGTGCGCGACTGGGCCACCATGGGCATCGCCGGCCTGGCCGCCGACACCCGGCCGATCAGGGAGGCGCTCGCCGACCGGCTGTCCGACAGCGATCTGACGACGGTGGCCGAGGCCGCCCTCGGGCTGGCCGAGCGCGGGGACCGGCGGGCGATCGGCGGCATCCACCGCGTGCTGTGCGAGGGCGGCGGCGGGCGGAGCGGGGAGCGTACGGACCATGAGGACGAGCATCGGAACGACGACTGGGACTACGCCCGCGACCTCGTCCTGGAGGCGGCCGCCGAGCTGGGGCTGGAGATCGGCGAAGCCGGGATCGGCGGCGCCGGAGTCGTGTGAGCTGGCGGTTCCGGCGGCATCCGGGGATGCTGAATCCGTCCCGACAGGTCAGCCCATCCGACCGGTCGACCCGTCCGGCAGGGCGGCCCCACCCCGACAGGAGGACCCAGTGACCCACGACGTGACCAACCAGGTTCCCCCGCTGACCGGCCATGACGTCTCAGCCGACCGCGCGCTGCTGGAGGGTCTCGCGCGGGAGGGCGCCGACTGGTCGACGGGGGAGCTCCATCGGCTCGGCGTGCTGGCCGGGTCGGCGCGGGCGCAGGAGTGGGGCAGGCTGGCCAACGAGAACCCGCCCGTGCTGCGCACCCACGACCGGTACGGCAACCGCATCGACGAGGTGGAGTTCCATCCCGCGTGGCACGAGCTGATGTCGGTCGCGGTCGCGAACGGCATGCACGCCGCGCCCTGGACCTCCGCCCGGCCCGGCGCGCACGTGGCCCGTGCGGCCAAGTTCTTCGTCTGGTCGCAGGTCGAGGCCGGGCACGGCTGCCCGATCTCCATGACGTACGCGGCGGTGGCCGCGCTGCGGCACTCCCCCGCGCTGTGCGCCGAGTGGGAGCCGCTGCTGGCCTCGCGCACCTACGACTTCGGGCTGCGCCCGGCGGCCGGCAAGCGCGGCGTGCTCGCCGGCATGGCGATGACCGAGAAGCAGGGGGGCTCCGACGTCCGGGCCAACACGACGCGGGCGGAACCGCTCGCCGACGGGACCTTCGCGATCACCGGGCACAAGTGGTTCAACTCGGCGCCGATGTGCGACGTGTTCCTGGTGCTGGCCCAGGCGCCGGGCGGCCTGTCGTGCTTCCTGCTCCCCCGCGTCCTGCCGGACGGGACGCGTAACGCGATGCGGCTGATGCGGCTGAAGGACAAGCTCGGCAACAGGTCCAACGCGTCGGCCGAGGTCGAGTACGAGCGCGCGATCGCGTTCCCGGTCGGCGAGGAGGGCCGGGGCGTCCGCACGATCATCGAGATGGTCAACATGACCCGGCTCGACTGCGTGATCGGCTCGGCGGCCGGCATGCGGTACGGCCTGGCGCAGGCGCTCCATCACGCCCGCCACCGCAGGGTCTTCGGCAGGGAGCTGATCGACCAGCCGCTGATGCGCAACGTGCTCGCCGACCTGGCGCTGGAGTCCGAGGCGGCGACCACGCTGATGCTGCGGCTCGCCGGGGCGACCGACCGGGCGGTACGCGGCGACGCCGGCGAGGGCCTGTTCCGGCGGGCGGCGCTGGCGGCGGCGAAATACTGGGTGTGCAAACGCGGCCCGGCGCACGCCGCCGAGGCGCTGGAGTGCCTGGGCGGCAACGGATACGTCGAGGAGTCGCAGCTGCCCCGCCTCTTCCGTGAGTCTCCGCTGAACGGCGTCTGGGAGGGCTCCGGCAACGTGGCCGCGCTCGACCTGATGCGGGTGCTGACGCGCGAGCCCGAGGCGGCCGAGGCGTTCTTCGCGGAGGTGGCGCTGGCCGGCGACCGCCGGGTCGCCGACGCGGCCGAGCGGGTCCAGAAGACCATCGCCTCTGCCGGGGAGGCGGACGCGCGGCGCGTCGCCGAGGAGATGGCCCTGGTCCTGCAGGCGTCCCTGCTCGTACGGCACGCGCCCGCCGCCGTGGCCGACGCTTTCTGCGCCTCCCGCCTGTCCGGCGACTGGGGGCGGGCCTTCGGGACGCTGCCGCAAGGAGTGGACTCGTCGGCGGTCCTGGACTCCTCGGTGATTACCGGGCGCTAGGGTCGTCCATGGAAATGATTCTCACCATGGAAAGGGGATCGCGATGGCGACCACTCGTACCGCCACGACCCAGTGGAAGGGCGCCCTGCTGGACGGCTCGGGCTCTGTGTCGCTGGATTCCTCCGGAATCGGCACCTTCGAGGTCTCCTGGCCGTCCCGCGCTGAGGCGGCCAACGGCAAGACCAGCCCCGAGGAGCTGATCGCCGCGGCCCACTCCTCGTGTTTCTCCATGGCGCTGTCCAACGGGCTGGCGAAGGCGGGGACCCCGCCGCAGTCGATCGAGACCAGGGCCGACGTGACCTTCCAGCCCGGCGAGGGCATCACCGGCATTGTGATCTCGGTCCGGGCGCAGGTGCCGGGGATCTCCGCCGAGGACTTCCAGCAGGCGGCCGAGACGGCCAAGGCCAACTGCCCGGTCAGCAAGGCCCTGGCGGGCACGACGATCTCGCTGAACGCGGAACTCGTCGGCTGATCGGGATGACGTCCCGGGCCCCGCTATTGTGCGGGGCCCGGGGAGAATGGGGTGATATGCGCGAGGTCTGGCCGGGCGAGCAGTATCCTCTCGGCGCCACCTGGGATGGTGTGGGCACCAACTTCTCGGTGTTCTCGGAGGCGGCCGAGCGGGTGGAGCTGTGCCTGTTCGACGACGACGGCGTCGAGAGCCGCGTCGATCTGCCCGAGGTCGACGGGTTCGTCTGGCACGGCTACCTGCCGGGGATCATGCCCGGGCAGCGGTACGGCCTGCGCGTGCACGGGCCGTACAAGCCCGAGCACGGCCACCGGTGCAACCCCGACAAGCTGCTGCTCGATCCGTACGGCAAGGCCGTCGAGGGCTCGGTGCGGTGGAACGAGTCGCTGTTCTCCTACTATTTCGCCGACCCCGGGCGGCTGAACTCCACCGACTCGGCCCCCTACATGCCGAAGAACGTGGTGATCAACCCGTTCTTCGACTGGGGCGACGACCGCCCGCCGCGCACGCCGTACCACGAGACCGTGATCTACGAGGCGCACGTGCGCGGCCTCACGATGCGGCATCCGGGGGTGCCGGAGGAGCAGCGCGGCACCTACGCCGGGCTCGCGCACCCGGCCGTGCTCGATCATCTGCGCTCGATCGGGGTGACCGCGGTCGAGCTGATGCCGGTGCACCAGTTCGTGCCGGAGCACGCGATGGTGGCGCGCGGGCTGACCAACTACTGGGGCTACAACACGATCGCCTATCTGGCCCCGCACAACGCGTACTCCAGCGCCGGGCAGCGGGGCGAGCAGGTCCAGGAGTTCAAGGCCATGGTCCGCGCGCTGCACGAGGCGGGGATCGAGGTGATCCTCGACGTCGTCTACAACCACACGGCCGAGGGCGACCACATGGGCCCGACGCTGAGCTTCCGCGGCATCGACAACGTCGCCTACTACCGGCTGCGCGACGAGGACCGGCGCTACTACCTCGACTACACCGGCTGCGGCAACTCGCTCAACGTGCGCTCCCCCCACGCGCTACAGCTGATCATGGATTCGCTGCGCTACTGGGTGCAGGAGATGCACGTGGACGGCTTCCGCTTCGACCTCGCGGCCGCGCTCGCCCGTGAGCTGCACGACGTGGACCGGCTGAGCGCGTTCTTCGACCTCATCCAGCAGGACCCGGTGATCTCCCAGGTGAAGCTGATCGCCGAGCCGTGGGACGTCGGCCCGGGCGGCTACCAGGTCGGGAACTTCCCGCCCCTGTGGACCGAGTGGAACGGCAAGTACCGCGATGCCGTACGCGACTTCTGGCGGGGCAGCGCACGGACCATGCCCGAGTTCGCCTCCCGGCTGTCGGGCTCCAGCGATCTCTACGCCACCAGCGGCCGCCGGCCGGTCGCCTCGATCAACTTCGTCACCTGCCACGACGGGTTCACCCTCACCGACCTGGTCTCCTACAACCGCAAGCACAACGAGGCCAACGGCGAGGACAACCGCGACGGCACCGACGACAACCGCTCCTGGAACTGCGGCGTCGAGGGCCCGACCGACGATCCCCAGATCGTACGGCTCCGGAGGCGGCAGCGGCGCAACTTCCTGGCCACGCTGTTCGTGTCCCAGGGCGTGCCGATGATGGCGGCCGGCGACGAGTTCGGCCGCACCCAGCACGGCAACAACAACGCCTACTGCCAGGACAACGAGATCTCCTGGGTCGACTGGTCTCTGGCCGAGACCGAGTCGGACCTGCTGGAGTTCGTCCGGCGACTCGCCGAGCTCCGGCGCGGCCACCCGGTCTTCCGCCGGCGCAGGTTCTTCCGGGGCAGGGTCCGCGGGGGCGTACGCGACATCGTCTGGCTGACCCCGGCCGGCGAGGAGATGACCGACGCCGACTGGGACACCGGTTACGCCAAGTCGCTCGCGGTGTTCCTCAACGGCGACGCGATCAGCGAGCCCGGTCCCCGCGGTGAGCGGATCAGGGACGACTCGTTCCTCCTGCTGATCAACGCCCACCACGAGAGCCTCACGTTCACCCTGCCCGCGGCGGACTTCGGCGACGGCTGGCGCTCTGTCCTCGACACCGCCGAGGCGGACGGCGCTGACGACAAGGTCCGCTGCGCGGGCGCGAGCGTGCCCGTAGCGCCCCGGTCCCTTCAGGTTCTGTGCTGCCCGCAGCGCTAGATCGGACGGGATGGGCGCCGCCGTCCGGCACACGCCCCGTCTCCCGGGGTCATTCCTCCCCCCGGCCCGGCTCCTGCTGCTCCTTCAGCGACTTGAGAATCGCGGCCAGGACCGTCTTGACGTGCTCCTCCGCGGCAGGCTTGGTGATCCCGAGCCCGGAGAGCACGCCCGATCCGTCCTCCAGTTCCAGCAGGGCGAGCAGGATGTGCTCGGTCCCGATGTAGTTGTGGCCCATCCGCAGGGCCTCCCGGAACGTGAGCTCCAGCGCCTTGCGCGACTGCGAGTCGAACGGGATGACCCCGGTCACCTGCTCACCGGCCGGTGGCAGGGCCGCGGTCGCGGCCTCCCGTACGGCCTCCAGCGACACGCCCTGGGCGACGATGGCCTTGGCCGCCAGGCCCTCCGGATCGCTCAGCAGCGCCAGCACCAGGTGCTCGGGGCGCACCTCGTCGTGGCCCGCCGCGAGCGCCTCGTTCGTCGCCGTGACCACGGCGGTCCTCGCCCGCGCGGTGTACCGCCCGAAGCCCTGGTCGGGGTCGAAGGCCAACGGCTCGGCCGACGCCTTCGGCACGAACCGCTTCTGCGCGGCCTGCTTGCTGACCCCCATGCTCCTGCCGATGTCGGTCCAGGAGGCACCGGAGCGCCGCGCCTGGTCGACGAAGTGGCCGATCAGGTGGTCGGCCACCTCGCCGAGGTGGTCGGCGAGCAGGACCGCGTCGGAGAGCTGGTCGAGTGCGTCGGTGTGCGCTTTCTTGATCACCTCGATCAGGTCGTCGAGCCGGATGGGATGCGGGAGTCGGTTCGGATTCGTCATGCCGTCAACGATAGGTTGACGACTATCTCATCGTCAACCTTGAGTTGACGGCTCCTCGTCCGATCGGACCGCGATTCCAGGTAGTTTCGGGCCGTGACCACGGAACCCCTACAAACCCCTATAGATCGGGCGCAGGGCCGGTCCCGGGCTGCGGTCGTACGGGACGCCCTGGGCGTTGGCGTCGCCGTCGGCCTGTCCGGGTTCGCGTTCGGCGTGACCTCGGCCGGGGCCGGGCTGAGCCTGGCCCAGACATGCGCGCTGTCCCTGCTGGTGTTCACCGGGGCGTCGCAGTTCGCGCTCGTCGGCGCGCTCGGCGTGGGCGGCAGCCCCGCCGCCGCCGTGGCCGGAGCCCTGTTCCTCGGGGTGCGCAACGCCTTCTACGGCCTGCGGCTGGCCCAGCTGATGCGCCTGCCCCGCGCGATGCGCCCGCTCGCCGCGCAATGGGTCATCGACGAGACGTCGGCTGTGGCCATGGCACAGCCCGATCGAAGCAGCGCCCGGCTCGGCTTCGCGGTCACCGGGGCCAGCCTCTATCTGCTGTGGAACCTCACCACGTTCCTCGGCGCGCTGGGCGCCGAGGCGCTCGGCGATCCGTCCGCCTGGGGGCTCGACGCCGCCGGACCCGCCGTCTTCCTGGCGCTGCTCGCCTCGATGCTGCGCGGGCGACAGGAGACGCTGGTCGCCGTCCTCGCGGTCGCGCTGGCGCTGGTCTGCCTGCCGCTGCTGCCCGCGGGCGTCCCCGTCCTCGTCTCGGCGCTGGCCGCGCCGATCGTGCTCATGCTCCACCGCCGCCGGGAGGCATCGCCTTGACCATCTGGATCGCCGTCGCCGTCACCGCCCTCGGCTGCTACGCCGTCAAGCTGCTCGGCCTGTCCGTGCCCGCCGGGCTGCTGGACCGGCCGCTCGTACGGCGGATCGCCGCCCTCGTGCCGGTCGCCATGCTGGCCGCGCTCACCGCCATCCAGACGTTCGGCAGCGGTCAGGCGCTCGTGGTCGACGCGCGGGCCGCCGGGCTGGCCGCCGCGGCCGCCGCGCTGCTGCTGCGTGCGCCGTTCCTCGTGGTCGTCGCGGTCGCCGTCGCCGTCACCGCCGCCGTACGCGCCCTGACCGGCTAACCGCCGAGGATGTCGGCGAGGTCGTAGGCGATCGGCCGGTCGAGCTGGTCGTAGGTGCAGGAGGCCGGCTCGCGGTCCGGCCGCCAGCGGCGGAACTGGGCGGTGTGCCGGAACCGGTCGCCCTCCATGTGGTCGTAGGCCACCTCGACCACCAGCTCGGGCCGCAGCGGGATGAACGACAGGTCCTTCTTGGCGTTCCAGCGGGACACCGCCCCGGGCAGGCGTTGCGCGGTCCTTTCCTCGGGGCCCTCCCCCGCGGCGCCCCGCTCGGCGGCCTCCGCCCAGTGACCCCACGGATGCCCGCTCAGATCGTCCATCCGGTACGGCGCGAGCTCGGCCACGAGTTCCGCGCGCCGCTTCATCGGGAACGACGCGGCGACGCCCACATGGTGCAGGCGGCCGTCGGGTGAGTAGAGCCCCAGCAGCAGCGAACCGACGACCGGGCCGCTCTTGTGCTCGCGGTAGCCCGCGACCACGCAGTCGGCCGTCCGCTCGTGCTTGACCTTGAACATCACCCGCTTGTCCGGCTCGTACGGAATGTTCCCCGGCTTGACGACGATGCCGTCCAGCCCGGCGCCCTCGAACACGCCGAACCACTCCGCGGCCTGCCGCTCGTCGGTGGTGGCCGGCGTCAGCCGTACCGAGCCGGAGGCCGCACCGAGCATCTTCTCCAGTCGGGCCCGCCGCGTCGAGAACGGCTCGGCCATCAGGTTCTCCGAACCCTCGGCGAGCAGGTCGAAGGCGACGAACGAGGCGGGCGTCCGCTCGGCCAGCAGCCTCACCCGGGACGCCGCCGGATGGATCCGCTGCTGCAGCGCGTCGAAGTCGAGCGTCTCTCCCGAGACGACGACGATCTCGCCGTCCACGACGCAGCGCGGCGGCAGCTCCTCCCTGACGGCCGCCACCAGTTCCGGGAAATAGCGCGTGAACGGCCGCTCGTTCCGGCTGCCCAGATAGACCTCGTCACCGTCGCGGAAGATGATGCAGCGGAAGCCGTCCCATTTGGGCTCGTAGTAGAGCGTCCCATCTTGAGGCGGGAGCCCTTTGACCGCCTTGGCCAGCATGGGCGCCACCGGCGGTTCGACCGGGAGCTTCATCGGGCCTCCTCGCCGACATATCGGATGAACAGCACGCCGTCCTCTTCGAGCACGTGGGCGAGGGCGAGCGGAGTCCGGGAGGCCACGCCGTTCAGAACTCGCGCGGCGTCCCCACCGGCCAGCAGCGGGCTCACCGTGAGCGCCAGCTCGTCGATCAGCCCGGCGGCGGCGAGCTCGGCGTTCAGCCTCGGCCCACCCTCGCACAATATGCGGCCGAGTCCCCGATCGCGCAGCAGGCGCACCGCCACCGTCAGGTCGACCAGGTCCTCCCCCGCGACGAGCACCTCGGCGTTCTTCGCCGCCTCCTCGCGGCGTTCCCGCGGGGCGGCCCGGGTGGTGATGACGATGGTCCGCTGGTACGGCTCGGTCTCGGTGAACAGCGGCCCGCCGAGATCGAGGTCGAGCCGCCGGGTGATCACGGCGATCGGCGGCGCGTGCGGACGGCCCGCGCGCAGCGCGTGCCATCCCTCACGCGGCTTGGACGGGCCGTACCCTTCGGTCCTGACCGTCGCGGCGCCCGCGAGCACGACGTCGGCGAGCCCGCGCAGGACATGGAAGACCCGCCGGTCCCCCGGGCTGGACAGCCCGGCCGACCTGCCCTCCAGCCACGCCGCGCCGTCGGCGCTGGCCACCATGTTGACCCGCAGGCACCCCTCCGGCGGATAGGCATAGCAGGCGGCGAGGTCCGGATCGTCCTCGGCATAGGGATGTATACGACGCACGCTCCCTACCCTGACACACGCCGCCGACAGCTCCCGTCTCACCTTCACCACTTCCCGATGGGAAGGCGGACCCTGCGACGCCGAGCCGGGCGAGCGCGGTGGCCGGTGCGTGCGGTCAGCCCGTCTGCACGCTCTGCACCCGCGGGCCCTCGGGTTCCAGGGCCAGCGTGATGTCGATGCCGCTCACGCTGAGGCTCAGCGTGTAGCGCCCCGGCGTGCGCCAGCTCAGCCGCATCGACTGCAGGTCGCGGCCGGCCAGCCGGGACAGCACGCGGTTGACGTCCGCGACAGAGGAGGCCAGCTCACGCCCGCCCGGCGTACGCCGATAGACGGCGGTGAGTAGTCGCTCGGTCTCGGCGCCGCCCAGCCTGCGGGCCTTGCCGGTCTCCAGGGCGAGCACGCATATCCGCTCGAGATCGGTCATCCGCTCGGGGGGCACCACCCCGCCCCGCGCGTCGGCCGCGAGCTCGCGGAACGGCGCGTCGCGGCCGGGCGGCACCGCGTCGGCGAACGCCAGCGCGGCCGCCACGACCGCGCCGGCCTCCTCATCGGACAGTTCCACCGGATCGGGGAAGGCCGGCTCCGGCTCGCCGGGTGGCGAGGCGGACGCCGGTGAGGTCGCCTCGCCGGGGCCGGCGTCGTTCACGAGTGGATGCCGTGCGCCTCGGCGAAGATCGCCTCGGCCTCGTGCTCGAAGTTGCCGGTCTCGATCGGGCAGTGGATGCCGCACTCCTTCGGTGCGCCCTGCTCCCACCACCAGCGACCGGCCCGGTCGTCCTCACCGGGCTGGATGGGCCGGGTGCAGGGGCCGCAGCCGATACTCGTGTATCCCTGCGAGTACAACGGGTGGATGGGCACGTTGTTGGCGCGCGCGTACTCCCAGACCTCGTCGCCGCTCCAGTCGGCCAGCGCGTTGATCTTGACGATGCCCTCGTGGTCGTGGTCCAGCTCGACCTTCTTGATCGCGGCGCGCGAGGCCCACTGGTCCCGGCGCAGGCCGGTGAACCAGCCGTCCAGGCCGCGCAGCGCCCGCACGAGCGGCCGGACCTTGCGGATCTGGCAGCACAGCATGCGCGCGGGCACGCTCTTGCGGAACAGCTCGATGCCCTGACGGCGCACCATCGACTCGACCTCGGCCGTGTCGGGGAAGAGCACGTCCCAGCGGGTCTGCGGGTAGTGCTCGCGCACCTGCTCGATGAACGCGTACGTCTCCTGCGGCAGCCGCCCGGTGTCGACCGTGATGACCTGCACGTCCGGACGGATCTTCGTGGCCATGTCCAGCACGACCATGCCGTCGATCTGCAGCGCGGTGACCACCGCCACGCGGTCGCCGAGTGCCTCGAAGGCCCATTCGATGACGTCCTCGGGCTCCTGGTCGTCGAGATCCATCGCGATCTCGCCGATCTCCAGGTCGTCGAAGACCACCCGCTCGCCGTCCTTGGCAGGTGCCGTGACCACTTCTGTCATTTTCGTTCCCTCTCGCCGCTGTGTTGTCGCCCTGTCGCCGGGATGTCCGCCGAGCCGCTGCTCAGCCGCCGGACATCGCCATGACGACGGTGATGTCGGAGCCGGCCGTCACCTCGGTGGCGAGTCCGGCGAGGCTGCGGATGTCCTCCTCGCCCACCGCGACGAGGAACGCCTCCGCGACCTTGCCATCGGGTGTCACCTGGGCGCCGAACGCCGGGTGCTCCTTGGCGACGGCCGCCAGAGCCTCGCCCACGGTCCGGGCGGTCACCTCGATCTCGTCCGCCCCGCCGACGAGGTCGAGCAGCGGGCCGGGGATCCGTACGGTCACGACCGCCTCGGCGGCCTCCGCCGGGGCCGGGCCGGATGGGGCCGACTTCGCACCGGTGTCGCTGGCGAGCCCGATCAGCTCCTCGTCACTGCGTTCCGAGGCGAAGTCGCCGAAGGTGTAGCCCGCGTCGCCGCGTGCGACCCGCTCCGCCAGCCAGCCCTCCACCAGGCGCTCGATGACGTCGTCGATCTCGTCGGTCGGCACGCGCCGCATCAGACGGCGGCCGATCGCCGTACGGGTGCCCAGGCCGCCGCCCACGGTCAGGTCGTAGGCCTCGACCCGCTCGTCGGCGCCCTCCTTCCTGGTGGTGGTGCCCTGCAGGCCGATCTCGCCCACCCAGTGCTGGGCGCAGGCGTGCGGGCAGCCGTCCATGTGGATGGCGAGGTCGCCGATGCGCTCGGCGCCGAACCGGTCGGTGAGCCGGCCGAGCATCACGTCCAGCTTGCCCTTGGTCTCGGCGACCGAGTAGTTGCAGAAACGGTGGCTCGTGCAGGCCAGCGAACGGGCGTAGGCGCGGCCGCGGTCGACCGGCAGGCCCAGCTCGGTCAGGAGCGCCTTCACCTCCTCGACGCGGGACGCCGGCACGTTGCCGATGATGAAGTTCTGCTGGCGGGTGAAGCGCAGGTCGGCGCCGAGGTCGTCGAGCAGCTCGCCGAGCCTCTCGAGCATGCTGCCGGTGACGCGGCCGGCCGGTACGGGCACGCCGATGTAGACGAGCCCTTCCTGCCGCTGCGGATGCACGCCCATGTGGTCGACCTCCGGCGCCGGCTCGGGCGCGAAGCCGTCCTCCAGGCGGCGGCCGAGCTGCTCCTCGACCTTCTCGCGCACCCCCTGCGGGCCGTAGTCGTCCATCATGAACTTGATCCGGGCCTTGGCGCGCGAGACGCGGTACCGCAGGTCGCGCTGCCAGGCGTCGGTCACCGCCTTCAGCACCTCGACCGTGTCCTCGGCCGGCACGAAGACGCCGATGTCACGGGAGATGCGCGGCGTGTTCGCCATGCCGCCGCCGATGCGCAGCCCGAACCCGGGCCGGCCGTCGCGGACGGTGGCGATCAGGGCGACGTCGTGGATCTCCGGCGCGTTGCACTGCGCCGAGCACGCCGCGATCGTGTACTTGTGCTTGCGCGGCAGGTTGCTGTACTCGGGGTTGCCGTAGAAGAAACCGGCCACCTCGCTGATGATCGGTGTGACGTCGAAAGGCTCCTCGGCGGTGAGGCCGGCCACCGGGCAGCCGGTGATGTTGCGCACGGTGTCGCCCTCAGCGCCCGCCGTGGTCAGCCCGGCGGCCTCGATCACGCCGAGCACCTCGGGGAGCTTCTCCATCCGCACCCAGTGCAACTGGATGCCCTGGCGGGTGGTCAGCTCGGCCTCGTCGCGGCCGTACTCACGGGCGATGCGCCCCAGCGCCCGCACCTGGTCGGGCCGCACCAGACCGCCGGGCACCTTGATGCGCACCATGAAGGTGCCGATCTTCGGCTTGTCGTGGGCGAGACCCCACCAGTACAGCCGGACGACCTCCTCTTCCGGAATGTCCTCGTAGCCCCGTTCGATGAGGCTGGGCAGCTCATCGCGGACGTCGAGGCCGGGGCGATCGCGCTTGAGCCGCTCGATGGAGTTGCGGCGGTAGACGAGATCCCAGTCGGGCGGCGGCCGATCGGCACCGGAGCGGCGGGCGCGAGAGGGAATTGCTGTGGTCACGGTTCCTCCGTGCAGCGATGCGTGGACATGCCGGCCGACGAGCACCGACGCCGATGCCGGGCGGGGCTGGGTGACACGACAGAGAAAGAGATGGGCGGGCCGAGAGGCGCTCGCCGGACGCGGAAGGCTAGGCGCGGCTAGATGCGCGGCAACACTGGCAGAGGCAGGGGATCATCGCCCCTACGATTCCAGAGCATCGCGTCCTAATCATCGAATCGATAATAGCGTTGATCTTTACGGGGATCAACGGATTTTGTCGATTACGGATATTTTCCAGTCATTCGCCCGTAACCGAGGCGTTATTCGCCGGCGGTACGGACGTGTCCCGTCAATCGTTCGACGGCCGGGCCTTGGAGGGCTGGACGCGTTTGGGCTCGCCGGGCATCTTGGGGTAGTTCGGCGGGTAGGGCAGGTCGCCCCGGCCGTCGGCGGCGTACCATCCGAGCAGCGTGTCGATGACGAACGCCCGGTCGTCGATGGTCCGCTGGAGGTCGCCGATCTCCTCGAACCGCCTCGGCATCGTCCTGATGTCGAAGTCGCGTGGATCGCAGTCGGCCAGTTCCTCCCATGTCACCGGCGCGGAGACGGTGGCGTCCGGCCTGGCGCGCACCGAGTAGGCCGCGGCGACCGTGCGGTCGCGGGCGTTCTGGTTGTAGTCGATGAAGACCTTCTCCCCCCGCTCCTCCTTCCACCAGGCGGTGGTCGCCAGGCCGGGCAGGCGCCGCTCCACCTCACGGGCGAGCGCGATCGCGGCGTGCCGCACCTCGGTGAAGGTCCAGCGGGGCTCGATGCGCACGGCGATGTGGACACCGCGGTTGCCCGAGGTCTTGGGGAACCCGGTCACGCCGAGCTCGTCGAGGATCTCCCGTACGGCGAAGGCGACCTTGCGCGCGTCCTCGAAGGACGTGCCGGGCTGCGGGTCGATGTCGATGCGCAGCTCGTCGGGGTGCTCGAGGTCGGGCCTGCGGGCGGGCCAGGGGTGGAAGTCGATCGTGGCGAGGTTCGCGCACCAGGCGACCGCCGCGATCTCGGTCGGGCAGAACGCGTCCGCGGTGCGTCCGCTGGGGAAGGCCACGGTGACGGTCTCGATCCAGTCGGGATGCTTGGGCATCCGCTTCTGGTAGATCGCATCCGAGCCGACCCCGTCCGGGTGCCGTTTGAGGTACGTCGGCCGGTCGCGGAGGGCGCGCAGCACGCCGTCCCCGACGCTCACGTAGTACTCCACCAGGTCGCGCTTGGTCGCGCCCACGCCCGGGAAGTAGATCTTGTCCGGGTTGGTCACCTTGACCGTCCGGCCCTCGACCTCGAGTTCGATGTACGGCGACGCCATGTGACGGACACTACCCAGAAAGGAGGTGGTCCGCCCCGGGCTGCCAACGGCGGCCGGACCGGGAGCTCCCACAAGCCCGCACGCCCTCCGGGCGGGGCTCGTGGTCGCGCGAACGCGACAGGACGGACCACGTGAGGCGCCCGGGGCGGCGTCCAGCACGGGTCGGGTGCTTCCTCCCTGAGGCCTCGTACGGGAAGACGCGGAAACGGCCGCGAAAGGATGCTCAGGACGGGGAGAACTGACCGTCCCTTGGTCATTCGGGGAGTGTCGAGAAAGCGCGTCCTTCGCGCATCAGGACATGACTCCGGAACACGACCTAGGCTGGTGTTCATGGACAAGGTGATCAGGAGCGACGAGGAGTGGCGGGCCCGGCTGTCCCCGGAGGAGTACCGGGTGCTCCGTCAGGCGGGGACGGAACGGCCCTTCACCGGTGAGTACGTCGACACCAAGACGGTCGGGGTCTACTCCTGCCGCGCCTGCGGCGCCGAGCTGTTCCGCTCCGAGGCCAAGTTCGAGTCGCACTGCGGGTGGCCCTCGTTCTTCGAGCCGTCGGAGTCGGCGGCCGTGACACTGCATCAGGACGACTCGCTGGGCATGAGCCGGGTGGAGGTCCGCTGCGCGCGGTGCGACTCCCATCTGGGTCACGTTTTCCACGGCGAGGGCTACCCGACCCCGACCGACGACCGCTACTGCATCAACTCGGTCTGCCTGACACTCGCTCCCGCCGAGTGACTCACCCGTCCTGCCGGGACGGTGTCCGTACGGGCAGGAGGTCCGGCCGCTTGGCGGTACGGCCGTCGCCGGAGGACCGTCCGCGCAGGCGTCGGCCGAGCCAGGGCCCGAGGAAGGCCGCGACCCAGCGCAGTTCCACGGCTGCGGCGCGCAATCCGGCGGGCGGGGCGGTCTCGGGTGGCGGCAGGGGCAGCGTCCAGGAGTCGTCGCTGCCGGGCAGGCCGAGGGCGTGCGCGATCGCGGCGGCGATCCGTTCGTGGCCGAGGGGGCTGGCGTGCAGCCGGTCCGTGCTCCACAGGCGGGCGTCGGTGACCACCTCGTGGTGGGAGGTCTCGGCGACGGCCACGTGATGCCGGCGTGCCGCCTCCCGGATGCGGTGGTTGAGCGCGACGACGCGGGAGCCGATCGGGCGGGCGAGCGGGGTGATCCTGGCGACGTCGGGGAAGGTGAGGGTGGCGACGCGGGCGCCCTGGCCGGTGAGCGCGGCGAACATCGCCTCCAGGTGGCCGGCCACCTCGTCGGCGTCGAACCGGGGCCTGAGCAGATCGTTGACCCCCGCGACGACGGTCGCCAGATCCGGGCGCAGGGCGAGGGCCGGGGCGAGCTGCTCGCCGCGAATCTGCCCGGCGAGGCGGCCGCGCACGGCCAGGTTGGCGTACTGGACGCCGGGGCTGAGCAGCGCGAGCCGCTCGGCGAGCCGGTCGGCCCACCCGCGCAGGCCCACGATGTCGTCGCCGTCGCCGACCCCCTCGGTCTGGCTGTCGCCGAGGGCGACATAGCGCAGGTACGCACCGCCGCTCATGGGCCGCCTGCCTTTCCCGTGAGATCGCGCTCGCTCAGCGAGGTTTGGGGTGGGTCACCCGGCAGTCGTCATCGTCTGGCCCGAGGATGTTGGCGAGGACCGGGTTGCCGTTCCCGCCGTATTTCGCCTGCACGAAGACGACCGGGTTGCGCTCGCCCTGCTCCGCCAGGTACTCCAGGCCGCGCTTGCACAGCGTGATCGCGGTCTTGGAGTTGCCCGCGCTCTCCGGCAGGTTCGTGTAGATCCGCAGATAGCGTCCGGTGGTCCTGATGTCGCGTACGCGCTTGGCCGTGCCGTCCTTCCACCTGCTGCGGAAGTAGGCCGTCGCCTTCTCGTCGGTGAACTTCGACGGACCGGACGCCTTGGCCGCAGACGCCGCCTTCGTCTCCGACCGTACGGTCGTCTCGACCACCGCCTCGACGGCGGCCGGCGTGGTGACCTGCCGGGGCGAGGCCGTGGTCGGCGGGCCGGCCGGATGGAGGAGCGAACCGGCGACCGCGAAGGCTCCCCCGGCGGCGACGGTCACCCCGAGGGCGACGATCCGCGCCCTCGCACGCCGCCTTCGACGGCGCGCTCTGGAACGTGCCAGACGGCTCGACACTCTGCCTCACAATGACGGGAACGTTACGTCACAGTATGGCAAAGCATCGGCAATGACCAGTCCTTGATTCCGACATTCAGCGCAAGTGACTCCACTCACACTCCCCTGTCGGGTCCGGATCAGGCCAGCCCGGCGACGAGCTCGCTGACCGGCTTGCGCACCCCGGTGTAGAACGGGATCTCCACCCGGGTGTGCCGCCTGGCCTTCGCCCCGCGCAGGTGACGCATGAGGTCGACGATGCGGTGCAACTCGTCGGCCTCGAACGCGAGCATCCACTCGAAGTCGTTCAGCGCGAAGCAGGCGACCGTGTTGGCCCGCACGTCGGGATACTCCCGGGCCATCTTCCCGTGCTCGGCGAGCATCTCCCTGCGCTCGGCGTCCTCCAGCAGGTACCACTCCAGGGAGCGGACGAACGGATAGACGCAGACGAATCCCCTCGGCTGCTCCTCGGCCAGGAACGCCGGGATGTGCGACTTGTTGAACTCGGCCGGGCGGTGCAGCGCCATGGCCGACCACACGGGCTCGCTGGCCCGGCCCAGGGCCGTACGGCGGAAGCGGGTGTAGACGTCCTGCAGGTCCTCGGCCGTCGGGGCGTGCCACCAGAACATGAAGTCCGCGTCGGCCCGGAACCCGGCCACGTCATAGCAGCCGCGGGTCACCACGTCCTTGCCCGCGGCCTGGGCGAGCAGTTCCTCGATCTCCTCGCCGAGGCTCTCCCTGGCCTCCGGCAACCGATCGCGGAGCCGGAAGACCGACCACATCGTGTAGCGGATGACGAGGTTGAGATCGCGTGCCTTCGGACGTGGGGCGGCTGGGGACTTGGTGCTGGACTCGGTCATGGCTCCATTCTGCCTTCGGGGGTGGCCGGGTCGGTCCGCGCCCCGGTCCTCAGATGGTCCAGGACGCGGTCGGCGGCCGCACGCCCGGTGGCGGCGCAGGCGGGGACTCCGACGCCGTCGTAGGCCGCGCCGCACACCGCCAGGCCGGGCTGTGCCGCCACCGCCGCGCGGGCGCGCGCGACCCGGTCGAGGTGACCGACGTCGTACTGCGGCAGCGAGCCGCCCCACCTCGTGACGCGGCTGTCGACCGGCAGCCCGCGCACCCCCGTGATCTCCGCCATCTCGTGCATCGCGAGTGCGGCCAGTTCGGCGTCGTCGCGCTGGAGGATCTTCTCCTCGCCCAGCCGGCCGATCGAGCAGCGCACGATGACCAGGTCGCGGTCGGCCTCGGCCAGGTGCGGCCACTTGGTCGTGGCGAACGTCGCCGCCTTCACCGGCCTGCCCTCGACAGCGGGCACCAGGTAGCCGCTGCCGCGCGGCGCCTGCGGGAACGCAGTCCTGGGATAGGCGAGGGTGACGACGGCCATGCTGGAGTATTCGATCCGCGCCAGCTCGGCCGCCGCCCCGGGCACCTCGCGCTCCAGCAGCCGGGAGGCGGGCCGGGCGGGGACCGCGAGGATCACGGCGTCGGCGTCGATGGCCTCCTCCTCCCGGGTGGGACCGGCGATCAGCCGCCAGCCCGCCTTGGTGCGGACGAGCTCGCGGACCATGGTGCCCGTACGGACGTCGGCCCCGGACGCCTTGGCCACCGCCTGCGGCAGGCTGCCCATCCCGTGCTTGAGTGTGGCGAACACCGGGCCGGCGTCCCTGGGGGCCTCGGCCGCGATGGCGGAGGCGGCCCGCAGCAGCGACCGCTCGCTCCGCGCGACGGCGGCGACGCGGGGCATGGTCGCGTCCAGGGACAGCATGTCGGCGCGGCCCGCGTACACCCCGCCCAGCAGCGGCTCGATCAGCCGGTCGACCACCTCGCGGCCCATCCGGGCCCGGATGTACGCGGCGACGGAGACGTCGGTGTTCACGAGCGTCGGCGGGAGGACCAGGTCGAGCGGAACCCGGGCGAGGCCGCCGGGCGACAGGATGCCCGAGCGGGCGAGCGCGCCCAGGTCGGAGGGGACGCCCATCACGTGCCCGGTGGGCATGGCGCGCAGGGATCCGCGCGACAGGACGGCGGCCTGCGTGGTCCCGGGGTGGACGAGCGCGTCGCCGAGACCGGCCAGCCGCGCGAGTTCCCCGCCTTCCGGGCGCCGCGCCAGCATGGCCTCCGCACCCGCGTCGACCTCCATGCCCGCCACCTCGGAGGCGTACAGCTTGCCGCCGATCCGCGGGGCGCCCTCCAGAATCGTGATCTTGAGCCGGGCGTCGCCGCGGTTCAGGTAGAGGGCGGCGGCCAGACCGGCGATGCCCGCGCCGACGATCACCACATGACGACCAGAGATCTCGTCCATACCCCAAAAACTATCGGTCCGTAGGGCCGGGCCCCACGCGGCCCGCCGTGACGGCATCGTGACGGCAACGTGATCATCCGCACCGAACCGGCAGGGATCGTGGAGCGTGTGAAGGACATGACACGATTCCGGTACGTCCGGTACGGCACGGCCGCCATCGCCGTGATCATGGCGGCCGTCCTCACGTCCGGCTGCGGCGCCGGCGAGTCCACCCTGCAGTCGACGGCCGGCGGCGCCGCGGCCGACCAGGCCGCCGTGGCCCCGGAGGAGGCGGCACCCCGGGAGGTGGCGCGTCAGGAGGCGGTCCCCAAGTCGCAGACCGATCGGCAGACCTCCGACCGGCAGGTCGACATCACGTCGGCGAACCGGGCGATCATCTACACGGCCCAGCTGACCGTCCGGGCGGCCGACGTGCCCTCGGCCGCGGACCGGGCCAAGACGATCGTGCTGGCCGCCGAGGGCTACGTCTCCCAGGAGAAGAGCGACTCCTACGGCCGCGAGGATCGTGCGGTCATCACGTTCAAGGTGCCGCCGGAGCACTATCCCGACGTGCTCTCCCAACTCGGTCGCGACCTCGGCAAGCGGGAGTCCATGCACCAGGGCACCAAGGACGTCACGGAGGAGGTCGCCGACGTCGAGAGCCGGGTGAAGTCGGCGCGTGCGACGCTCGACCAGTTCCGCACGCTGCTGTCGAAGGCGAACAAGATCGGCGAGATCATGGAGATCGAGCGGGAGATCTCCAACCGGGAGGCCGAGCTGGAATCGCTCCAGGCCAGGCAGAAGGCGCTGGCCGCGCAGACCGGCATGGCGACGATCACGCTCACCCTGATCCCCCAGGCGAAGCCGAGCGCCGCATCCGACAAGCAGGAGGATCGGTCGGGTTTCCTGGCCGGGCTGAGCGCCGGCTGGCGCGCGTTCGTCGTGGCGGTCGAGGTCGGCCTCACCGTGCTGGGCGTGCTGCTGCCCTGGCTCGTCCTGGCGGCCGTGATCTGGCTGGCCGTACGGATGATCCTGCGCCGCTTCCGCCCGCGCTCCGGCTCGACGCCGCCGCTCGACCGGCCGAGACCGGCCCCGCCTCAGCCGGTCGGAGCCCAGATGGGCGCACCGGAGCCGGCCGAGGCGGGACAGGGCGAGCAGCGGAGCGACTCAGCGGGCTGAGACCTCGTGGACGAGGTCGGTGAGCCGGGCGAGCTGGTCGGGGTCGGTGGACGGGAGCACGCCGTGGCCGAGGTTGAACACGTGCCCCTCCGCCACCCGGCCCCGGTCGAGCACCTCGCGGGCCCGTTCCTCGACGACCTCCCATGGGGCGAGCAGGATCGCCGGATCGAGGTTGCCCTGCAGTGCCTTGCCCGCGCCCACCCGCAGCGCGGCCTCGTCGAGCGACACCCGCCAGTCGACGCCGACCACGTCGGCCCCCGCCTCGCCCATCAGGCCGAGCAGCTCGCCCGTGCCGACGCCGAAGTGGATCCGCGGGACGCCGAGCCCGGCCAGCCCCTCGAAGATCTTCCTCGTGTGCGGCAGCACGTACGTCCGGTAGTCCTGCGGGGCCACCGCGCCGACCCAGGAGTCGAAGAGCTGGGCGGCGGCGGCGCCCGCGTCGACCTGGACCCGCAGGAAGCCCAGCGTGATCTCGGTGAGCCGGTCCATCAGCTCGTGCCACAGGTCCGGCTCGCCGTACATCATGGCCTTGGTGCGGTCGTGGTTCTTGGAGGGTCCCCCCTCGATCAGGTAGGACGCGAGCGTGAACGGCCCGCCGGCGAAGCCGATCAGCGGTGTCGCGCCGAGCTCCTTGGTCAGCGCCCCCACCGCCTCGATGACGTACAGGACGTCGTCCGGCTCAAGCGGACGCAGGGCGGTGACGCCGGCCCGGTCGCGCACCGGCGACCCCATGACCGGCCCGACGTTCGGTTTGATGTCGACGTCGACGCCGATGGCCTTGAGCGGGACCACGATGTCGCTGAAGAAGATCGCCGCGTCCGTGCCGTACCGCCGGACCGGCTGCAGGGTGATCTCCACGACCAGGTCGGGCGTGGCGCAGGCGGTCAGCATCTCGATGCCCTCGCGCACCCGGCGGTACTCGGGCAGCGACCGGCCCGCCTGACGCATGTACCAGACCGGGGTGTACGGCACGGGCCTGCGCATACAGGCTCGTACGAAGACGGAGTCAGCCGGGTGGGGATTCATTCTTCCAGCGTGCCATGCCCGGGGGGCGGTCCGCCCGCCGACCTCGGAAGGTCGGTGGGGCGACGGCGCACGCGGGTGTGGGCGACCTCACCGCTCGGCAAAATGTTCGCCAAATGACGGCTGACTTATACCACTTTCGAGACACGCCGAGCGCGTTGCGGGGAAATGTCGGCGGGACGTGCCAACGTCGGATCAGTCCCAAGCGACCGACACGACCGTGGATCCGACGAGAGGCTCCGGAGCGATGACTTCGATGGGGAGTTCCGCAGAACGCCGCACACCAGCCTGTACGGGAAGCACCTTGATGTCCGAAATGGCCATAGCTTGACCGACATCCATGCCCCCCGCTGTCACCCCCCTGCTTCGCGCACTGCCGAACTCGACCTACTCTTCGGTCATGACCCTCGGTGAACCACCGGCGCCTCCCGCCGTCTTCCGGCGTGCGCTTGAGACGCTGCGCCCCGCCGAGGTGCGGCCGGAGATAGAGCTGGAGGAGATTCCGGCTCCCCAGCGGCTCGCGCCGTACTCGGGGGCGGTCGGCGCCTCCGTCTACCGCGACGACGACGAACTCGCCGTCGGCCGGCTGATCATGCTGTTCGACCCGGACGGCCAGCGGGGCTGGGAGGGACCGTTCCGCCTCGTCGCCTACGTCCGGGCCGACATGGAACCGGAGATCACCTCCGACCCGCTGCTCGGGCCGGTCGCCTGGAGCTGGCTCACCGAGGCGCTCGACTCGCACGGCGCGGCCTACGCCGCGGCCGGCGGCACGGTCACCCGGGCGGTGTCGGAGGGCTTCGGCAACAAGGCCGACGACCCCGTCAGCACCGAGCTGGAGCTGCGGGCCTCCTGGTCACCCCTGGACGAGGACCTGTCGCCGCACGTCGCCGCCTGGTGCGACCTGATGTGCCTGGCCGCGGGCATCCCGCCACTGCCCCCCGATGTCGCCACCCTGCGTCCGCGCACCGCTCATCCGAAAGCCCCGTAGCCCGTGATCGAACCAGAAGTCCAGCCGCTGTTGGAGCCACGCGAGGGAATCCCACCGGTCATCCAGGACGGGAGAACCCTGGCCACCGTCATCGACGCCTTCGCCCGGGGAAGCGGGCCGGTCGCCGTCGACGCCGAACGCGCCTCGGGCTATCGCTACAGCGGCCGGGCCTATCTGGTTCAGCTGCGGCGGGCCGGGGCGGGCACCGCGCTGGTCGATCCGGTCACCTGTCCCGACCTGAGCGCGCTCGACCGGGCGCTGACGGACACCGAGATCGTCCTGCACGCGGCCACGCAGGACCTGCCCTGCCTGACCGAGCTGGGCCTGCGGCCCCGGCGGCTGTTCGACACCGAGCTGGCCGGGCGGCTTTTGGGCTACGAGCGGGTCGGGCTCGGCACGATGGTGGAGCTCGTGCTCAGGCTGCGACTGGAGAAGGGCCACTCGGCCGCCGACTGGTCGAAGCGGCCCCTCCCCGAGGACTGGCTGCGCTACGCGGCTCTCGACGTCGAGGTGCTGATCGAGCTGCGCGACGCCCTGCACGCCGAGCTGGCCACCACGGGCAAGCTCGAGTGGGCGATGGAGGAGTTCGCCGCGGTGCTGGCCGCGCCGGCCGCCGTGCCGCGCAGCGATCCGTGGCGGCGCACCTCGGGCATCCACCGGGTCCGCTCGCTGCGCGGGCTCGCCGTGGTGCGCGAGCTGTGGACGCTGCGCGACAAGATCGCCCAGAACGCCGATCTCGCGCCTGGCCGCGTGCTGCCCGACTCCGCGATCGTGCAGGCCGCCCTCGACCAGCCGCGTACGACCAAGGCGCTCACCGAGATCACCCCCTTCGTCGGCCGCGCCGCCCGCCGCCATCTCGACGACTGGCTCGCCGCGGTGACCCGGGCGCGCAGCCTGCCGGACGGCGCGCTCCCCCAGCCCGTCGGTCCCGGCGACGGCCCTCCCCCGGCCAACCGGTGGGCCGACCGCGATCCCGCCGCCGCCCGGCGGCTGGTCGCCGCCCGCACGGTCATGGCCGCCCTCTCCGACGAGCACCACATGCCGACCGAGAACCTGCTCCAGCCCGATGCCGTGCGCAGGCTCATGTGGGAGCCGCCCGCCGACGTCTCGGCGGAGGCGATCGCCGTACGGCTGCGCGAGCTGGGCGCCCGCGAGTGGCAGATCGCGCTGACCGCCCACCCGCTCGCCGAGGCCCTCCAACGCCTCGAGATCAGGGACGAGGTCTGAGCCGCTCCCCTATTCGGGTTACCCATCAGTAGCATTAGGGTTGAAGCTACCCATGAGTAGGAGCGAATGGTGCCTGCGTCCCGTGAAGTCGTCTTCGTCGACGGCGTTCGGACGCCTTTCGGCAAGTCGGGCCCGAAGGGCCTGTACGCCGAGACGCGTGCCGACGACCTGGTAGTCCGTGTCATCCGCGAGTTGATGCGGCGCAACCCTGCCATCCCGCCCCAGCGGGTGGACGAGGTCGCCATCGCGGCGACCACCCAGATCGGCGATCAGGGCCTGACCATCGGCCGGTCGGCCGCCGTGCTCGCCGGCCTGCCCAAGTCGGTGCCCGGCTACGCCATCGACCGGATGTGCGCCGGCGCGATGACCGCCGTCACCAACGTCGCCGGCGGCATCTCCTTCGGCGCCTATGACCTGGCCATCGCGGGCGGCGTCGAGCACATGGGGCGCCACCCGATGGGCGAGGGCGTCGACCCCAACCCCCGGTTTCTGTCCGAGCGGCTCGTCGACGGCTCGGCCCTGATCATGGGCATGACCGCGGAGAACCTGCACGACCGCTATCCGTCGATCACCAAGGAGCGCGCCGACGCCTACGCCGTCGCCTCCCAGGAGAAGGCCGCCAAGGCGTACGCCGACGGCAGGATCCAGCGCGACCTGGTGCCGACGGCGACCCGCAAGGCCGCCGAGGGCTGGGGCCTGGCCACGGTCGACGAGCCGCCCCGGCCCGGCACGACACTGGAGGGCCTGCGCACGCTGAAGACCCCCTTCCGCGCGCACGGCCGGGTCACAGCGGGCAACGCCGCCGGGCTCAACGACGGCGCCACCGGCTGCGTGGTGGCCGCCGAAGAGGTCGCCGCCGAGCTGGGGCTCACCCCGCGGATGCGCCTGGTCTCCTACGCCTTCGCCGGCGTGGACCCCGAGGTCATGGGCATCGGGCCGATCCCGTCCACGGAGCGTGCGCTGCGCCTGGCCGGGCTGACCATCGACGACATCGGTCTCTTCGAGATCAACGAGGCGTTCGCCGTACAGGTGCTCGCCTTCCTCGAGCACTTCGGCATCGCCGACGACGACCCGCGCGTCAACCCCTGGGGCGGCGCGATCGCGTTCGGCCACCCGCTCGCCTCCTCCGGCGTACGGCTGATGACCCAGCTCTCACGCCACTTCGCCGATCACCCGGACGTCAGGTACGGCATCACGACGATGTGCGTCGGCATGGGCATGGGCGGCACGGTCATCTGGGAGAACCTCGCATGAGCAACATCGAGAACCACAGGTCCCTCCTCGCCGGGAAGAACACCGACGAGGTCGTCACCAAGGCGCTCGTACGCGACGTCGAGCTGCCGTACGGCGCGGGCACGATGGCGCTGATCACGCTCGACAACGGTCTCGACCACACCAAGCCCAACACGTTCGGCCCGCACGGCCTGCTCGGGCTGGACGAGGCGCTGGACGGCATCGCGGCCAGGTCGGACGTCGCGGCCGTCGGCGTCGTCGGCAAGCCGTTCATCTTCGCGGTCGGGGCCGACCTCAAGGGCGCCGCCGCGGTCGCCACCCGGGAGGAGGCCCACGCGATCGGCGCGCTGGGCCACCACGTCTTCCGCCGCCTCGGAGAGCTCGGCGTGCCGTCGTTCGCCTTCGTCAACGGCGCGGCCATGGGCGGCGGGCTGGAGATCGCCCTGCACTGCACGTACCGCACCGTGTCGTCCGGCGTCCCGGCGATCGCGCTGCCCGAATGCTTCCTCGGCCTGGTCCCCGGCTGGGGCGGCACGCAGCTGCTTCCGCGCCTGATCGGCCCGGAGAAGGCCATCAAGCTGATCATCGAGAACCCGCTGTCGCAGAACCGGATGATCAAGGGGCGGGACGCGTACGAGCTCGGCATCGCCGACGCGATGTTCGAGCCCGCCGACTTCATCGAGGAGTCGCTGCGCTGGGCCGCCCGGGTGCTGCAGGGCGAGGTGACCGTCGACCGCGCGACGCACACCGACGCCGACTGGGGCCCGGTGATCGAGCAGGCCCGCACGCTCGTCGACCTCAAGCTGCGCGGCGCCTCGCCCGCCCCCTACCGTGCGCTCGACCTCATCGCCCTGGCTCGTACGGCCTCACGCGACGAGGGTTTCGCGGCCGAGGACGAGGCACTGGCCGACCTGCTCATGGGCGACGAGCTGCGGGCCGGGCTGTACTCCTTCGACCTGGTCCAGCGGCGGGCCAAGCGACCGGCGGGGGCGCCCGACAAGGCGCTCGCCCGCCCGGTCACCAAGGTCGGCGTGGTGGGCGCGGGGCTGATGGCCTCGCAACTGGCGCTGCTGTTCGCGCGGCGGCTGGAGGTGCCGGTCGTGCTGACCGACCTCGACTCCGAGCGGCTGGACAAGGGCGTCGGCTACGTGCACGCCGAGGTGGACCGGCTGCACGCCAAGGGCAGGATCTCCGCCGACCAGGTGAACCGGCTGAAGGGCCTGGTCACCGGGTCGCTGACCAAGGACGTCTTCGCCGACGCCGACTTCGTCATCGAGGCCGTCTTCGAGGACCTCGGGGTGAAGCGGAAGGTGTTCGCCGAGGTCGAAGAGGTGGTCGCGGAGACCTGCGTGCTCGCCACCAACACCTCGTCGCTGTCGATCACCGAGATGGCCGCCGGGCTGCGCCACCCCGAGCGGGTCGTCGGCTTCCACTTCTTCAACCCGGTGGCCGTGCTGCCGCTGCTGGAGATCGTGCGCGGCGCCGCCACCGACGACGCGACGCTGGCCACGGCCTTCGCCGTCGGCAAGTCGCTGAAGAAGTCGTCCGTGCTGGTCAAGGACGCCCCCGCGTTCGTCGTCAACCGGCTGCTCACCCGGTTCATGGGCGAGGTCACGGCGGCGGTCGACGAGGGCACCCCGCTCGAGGTCGCCGATCACGCCCTCGACTCCCTCGGCCTGCCGATGACGCCGTTCACGCTGCTCCAGCTCGTCGGCCCGGCGGTCGCGCTGCACGTCGCCGAGACCATGCACGCGGCGTTCCCCGACCGGTTCGGAGTGTCGGATAACCTGGCCAAGCTGGTCGCGGCGGGCAAGCCCGGCGTCTACGGGGCCGACTTCCAGATCGACCCCGAGGTGCGGGCCATGTTCGAGGGCGGAGACCGGCCCTCCACGGCCGACGAGGTGCGGCTGCGTGCGCTGCGCGCGCTGGCCGAGGAGATCCGGCTCATGCTCGACGAGGGCGTGGTGGCGGCCCCGCAGGACATCGACCTGTGCATGATCCTCGGCGCGGGCTGGCCGTTCCACACCGGCGGCATCACGCCGTACCTGGACAGGACCGGCATCTCCGAGGAGGTCACGGGGTCTCGTTTCCTGGAGCCCGGGACGGCGTCCGTACCGGCCTGACCGAAGCTCGCGAGCCGCCGCGCCACTCCGGCGCGGCGGCGCACCGCGCAGCCCGTCACACTGCCCCCGTGGTCAGCAGCAGCTTCCCCGCGGGCCAGGATGCGGAGCGATCGCCTCGACGTGGTGGTCCGGAACGACGATGGCGGCCCCGGTGACCAGTCCCGCACCGATCAACGCGGCGATCAGAAGGTGCTTCAGGTACTTGTTCATCATCCTCCCCGTTCGAATGGTCTTCGGGGATATCGACGTCGTTTTGAAGGAAGAAGTTCGGAGGCAGTAAACCTTCGTCGGAATGCCGGGCGGTTCGTGGTGCTCGCAGCCGGCCCCGGAACGGTCAGCCGCGGCCGTGGAGCTCGGCCTGCTCCCGGAGGGCACGTCCTTCGTCGTGCCGGTCGCCGCTTTCCCTGGCGATCCGCAGCGCCTCCGCGACGTACTCCGACGCCTCCCCGAGGCGGCCGAGCATCCGGGCCGACCGGGCCAGCGCGACCAGCGTCTCCGAGCGCTCCTGCGGCCCCCGGGCGCAGGCGTCGAAGCCCGCCAGCGAGTCGAGCAGATGCGCGCGGGCGATGACGGCGTCCCCGGCGGCGAGGTACGCCTCGCCGAGACGACGGAGCGTCATCGCCTCGTGCATCACATCGCTCGCCTCCCGTGCGCGCCGCAGAGCCAGCCGCAGCGTCGCGACGGCCTCGTCGTGGGATCCGAGCAGCAGATGCGCGTCGCCGGCCATCATCAGTGCGTACCGCTCCCCCACCGGGGACCCCACCCGGCGACTGATCGCGAGCTGCCGGTCGGCGTACCGCAGCGCCTCCTCCGGACGTTCCATGAGGAGACAGGCGCTGGCCAGGTTGCCGAGCGCGCGCAGTTCGCCATGGGGGTCGCCGAGCTCCCGGCACAGGTCCAGCAGTTCATGGAGGCGCTTCAGTTCTTCCGTGTCGTGGTTGAGCAGACGGTGCGCCATCGCCACCATCGCGAGCGCCTGTGCCTCGCTCTCCCGGTCCGCGAGCCGGCGCGCGGTCGCCAGCGATCTCGTGCCGAGCCAGAGCATCTCGTGACGGTACCCCTGCGCGGCGAGATGCCACTGCAGATTGAGGGCGAGGCCGACGGCGAGGCGGGCCGTCGCTGCGTCGGCGTCCCATGCCTGGCCGACGATCGTCAGCAGGTTGGGCCATTCCCGTTCCAGCCAGCGGGTCGCCTCATCCCGGCCGCGCAGCGTCTTCGGCCGCTGCGGCGCCTCCGGCACGCCGGCGTGCAGGCGGTGCGGGTCGATCACGCGCACGGCAGCGCCCGTGGTGGCGACGAGGAAGCCGAGCACGCGGCGGAGCGCGGCCTCCCGCCGATCCACCGGCTCGCTGTCCACCGCGCGCTCCTGCGCGTACAGCCTGATCAGGTCGTGCATGGTGTAGCGGCCGGGAGCCGGGCTCTCCACCAGCCGCGCGTCGAACAGCCTCTCGATGACCCGCTCGGCGGCCCGTGGCGGCCGGTCGAGCAGCCCGGCCACCGCCTCCAGGCCCAGGTCGGGCACGCGTAACAGCCCGATCAGGCGGAACGCCTGCGCGGCCTCGCGGTCGAGGGCCTGCCCGCTGTCGGCCAGGGCCGTGTAACTGACCGCGATGCTGCTGCGCACGCCGATTTCCCCAATGCGCAGCTCGTCCAGCCTGCTGCTCTCGTCCTCCAGGTGTTCGATGAGCATGTCCGCCGACCAGCCGGAGTGGCTCGCGAGCCGGGCGCCGGCGACGTGCAGGGCGAGGGGAAACCCGTCACAGAGGTCGGCCAGCCGTTCCACGGCCTTCTGGGAGAAGCCGACGCCACCAGCGCTGAACCGCCGGACCAGCATGGCGACGGCCTCGTCCCGCGGCATGGGGCCGAGGTCGACGTGCGAGGCGGGAGCGGCCGGCGCCAGGTTCTCCCGGGACGTCAGCAGAACGGTTGAGCCGGAGGTCATCGGCAGGAGAGGACCGACCTGCGCGATCGAGGAGGCGTCGTCGAGGAGGAGCAGCACCCGCCTGCCGTGGAGGATCGTCCGCAGGGCCGAGGCGGCCTCGTCGACGTCGGGAGGAACCTCCGAACCCGGCGTGCCGAACGTCCGCAGGAGCCGGCCGATCAGCTCACCCGTGTCCAGCCGTCGCACCCCGGGCATCGCGCTACGCAGGTTGACGTACACCTGGCCGTCGGGGAAGCGGGTTTCGGCCCGGTGCGCCGCGTGGAGCGCCAGGGCGGACTTGCCCGCACCGGGTGGCCCGCAGATCGCCACCACCGGCGCGGGCGGCGACCCGTCCGGCGGGTTCAGCCAGGTCTCCAGGCGGCTCAGCTCCCGCTCCCGGCCCACGAAATGGGGCGAGCCGGAGGGAAGCTGCCTCGGCACCGTCGGGGGCGCAGGTGGGGGTGTCACGGGTTGCTCGCCGTCGTTCGTCGCGCCCGGGGCATCCGCCGCGGCGGCGGTGCCGCGGAAGAGATCGCCGTCCCCGGAGAGAATCCGCTGGTGGAGCCGCTGAACGGGTTGCCCCGGTTCCACCCCCAGATCCTCGACCAGCCGGGTTCGCAGCTCCTGGAAGGCCGCGAGCGCGTCCGCCCGCCGGCCGTCACGCGCGAGGGCCAGCATCAGCTGACCCCACGGGCGCTCGCGCAAAGGGTGGTCGCGTACGCACTCTCGTAGCGGGCCGATCGCCTCCGCGTGCAGGCCGAGGTCGAGCCGCGCGTCGGCCCAGTCTTCGAAGACCCCCAGCCGCTCCTCCCGCAGCCCCGTGGCGATCTCCTGCAGCAGGAGGGTGAGCGGCACGCCCTGGAAGGGGTCGTCACGCCACAGCAGAAGGGCCCGCTGGAACAGGGTCTCGCCGCGTTGCGGATCGCCCGCCTTCAGCGCGCCGCGGCCCTGCCGGACGAGATCCCGGAACGTGAGGAGGTCGAGCTCGCCGGGCCGTACGACCAGACGGTAGGCGTCTCCCACGGTCTCGATCGGCGCGGCCCCCGGGTCCGCGGGCGACAGCAGCCGGCGCAGCGCCGAGATGTAGGTCTTGAGGTTGCCCCGGGCCGAACGGGGCGGGGTGCCGTCCCAGAGATGCTCCACGAGGTGGCCGGCCGGGACGGCCCTGTTGGCGCTCGCGAGCAGCGCGACGAGGACCTGCCGGTGCTTGGGGCGGGCAAGGTGGACCTCCTGGCCGTCCGCGTCACGGACGCGAACCGAACCGAGGAGCCGGTATTCCACGCCCCCTCCACCCTGAGTCGCGAGACGCCTAGATCCTAGGCACCTCCCTGACCCAGAGCAAGATCGGCGGCTATGAACACCACGCGCGAACCGTACCGTGAGTGTTCATGTTCTCACCCGTGGGGTGTCTCCTTCCCGCCCCCGGCACAGAGTTTCATGCTTGTTCTGCTACCTCGGTCCATTTCACGGATCAGGGCGGGATCAAACGTTATCCGAGCGCCGCCACAAAATCCCTCTCAATGGATCGGCCATAGCACGGATCGCATCAGCGCGGACTCCCAGCCGGCGGACCGCGTCCCCCAGATTCATGCCATCTTCCCTTTCTTCGGACAAGAGGCCGGGACCATCGGCAGCATATGACTGGATGAATCACCCAGGCGAGAATGGCAGCACTCCACGTGCGTGACAGACCTCTCGCCGGATCACGCCTGCTCGCCGAGCTCCCCACGGCTGGCCTCCGGTTTCAGGAGCGAGTTGCCGTCAGCCGAGTTCAACTCGCCGACATCGTGTATACGATCCAGGCGCCCCTGTGGCCGTCTGTGCCCTTGTTGATCCGTCTGATGACCAACCGCAGGGAGTAGGCATCCGACACGTTTCCCTCCTTGTCGGCGACCCGTCCGATCGGCGCGCTGAAACGCTTGGTGAGATCCCTTTGCGCACCGGCGACGTTCCTGGCCGCCCACGCGTTGAGATTGATCCCGTCGAGTACGGCGTCGACGCTGCTCTGAGCGGTTTCCGGGGAGAGACTCGATGCCATGCCGTTTTCGAGGCCCGTAGCCCTCGCGATCAATTGCTCGTCTGTGAGGCCCACATGGTCCAGGGCATGGCCGCCCGCGACTCCATGGTCCTTGGCGAGGTCCCCGCAGTTGTGGACGAGCACGGGGGTGGGGCCGGCCTGGACGTAGAAGGTGTGGGTGTCGGCGACGGTGAGGTCGTAGACCTCGGGGTGGGCCGGGACGGCGGTGGTGCCGACGACCCGGACCGTGTCGCCGGACGGGGTGCGCAGACGGTCGGTCGGCGTCAGGTGGTCGGCGCGGACCCACGCCTTGTCCTGGCCGTCCCAGAACATGTGGTGTTCGGTGGCGAGGATGATGCCGGTGTCGTGGCCCTTCTCGCCGTCGGTGTCGACGGTGATCTCGACCAGGCTGAGGTAGGCGGCGCCCGAGAAGGCCGCGACGACGGGCTTGGCCTCCGTCTTACCGGTGGCCGGATCGGTGGCGAGGACCTTCTCGCCGACCTTGACCTTCTCGATCGCCTTCTCCGTACCGTCCGCGAGTCGGACCTTGGTTCCGGCGACGAAGCTGGTGGGGCGGAGGCAGGACGATCCTCCGCCGGAGGAGGCACGAGGCTTCCCAGCCGCTTTGCCCGCTGCCTTGGCCGCCGCGCCCTCGGCCGCGTCACCGGCGGCGCCGCCCGCCTTGCCCAGTGCCGATCTCGCCTTGCCCGCGGCCTTGGCCACGGCTCCGGTGACCGCCTTGCCCGCCGCCGTGGTGGCCAGCTTGCCGAGCGCCGCCGAGGCGACCTTGCCGAGCACGCCGCCGGCCGCGCCCGACACGGCTCCGAACGCCGCCGACTTGACCGCGCCGCCCATGCTCCACTGGTCACGCGGCGTCGAAACGAGGTAGCCCGCGAGGTTGCCGGCGGCTCCACCCGCCGCGGCGCAGCCGACGCTGCCGGCGCCCAGCGTGGCGGCTTCGCAGCCGATGGTCACGGTCACCGAGACGGTGACGTTGACGATGGTGGCCTTGTGCTTGTTCCAGAAGTTCTTGGACTTGCAGCCGAAGTCCCAGCGCCCGCAGTGCGGCGGGTTGATCGGTGGGGGCGGCGGGTTGTACGTCGGGCCGCCGCCCCCGCCTCCGCAGTCTCCGCAGCCGGCGTTGTACTTTCTTCCGCCGTTGCAGGGGTCGCTCTTGCGCCAGCCGCACTGGGTGCCGCCGTCGAGCATCAACCCGGTCGGGTCCGACGCGTTCACCGGGTTGTTGCCGGCGTAGGCGTAGCCGTTCCAGCTCTGCGGGTCGGTCACGTCGAACACCGGGTCGACGGAGATGAAGCGGCCGGTCTCGGCGTCGTACTCGCGAGCGCCGAGGTGGGTGAGAGCGGTGGCCTCGTCGATGACGCCGCCGACGAAGCCTCGTTGACCGGGCCAGAACAACGGCGGCGTGCCGCGCTGCTGCCCGAAGGGGGTGAAGCGGCGGCGGACGGGTGTCTGCGCGTCGTCGTCGGACACCGAGACGTCGGTGGTGCCGTGGTGGTCGGCGCCCAGCCAGGTGAGGCCCTTGCCGGTGGTGCGGACGGCGACGACCTGGCCGCCGTGGGAGTAGTAGCGGGTGCAGGTCTTGGCCCCGGTGGCCTTGTCGAGCCGGATCTCCATCCCGGCGACGTAGAGCGTCGTCGAGGTGGGATCGCGGCGGATCAGCCGCTCGCCGCCGGCGTCGTAGACGAAGGTGCTGACACCGGACGGGTCGGTGGACTTGGCGAGGTGCCCCTCGACGTCCCATTCCAGGGCGCGGCCGGAGCCCCGCTCCGTGGTGTTGCCGGCGGCATCGTAGGTGTAGCCGTCGATCTGCCCGTCACGGGCGCCGCCCTGGTAGGCGACCGAGGTCAGCGTGTGCGGCTGGGGCTTGCCCGGGCCGGCATAGGAGTAGGTCTTGGTGACGTCGCCGCCGGCCCGGTGGTCGACCTCCCTGGTACGGTTGCCGACCTTGTCGTAGCCGAAGGACTGCCAGTAGGGCGCGGCTCCGCCGACGACGGCGGCCGATGGTCCGGAGGCGCAGCCGTCGGTGGCGGTCCAGGCCTCGGTGAGGCGCTGCAGGTGATCCTGACGGAAGCACTGGACGTCGGGCGTCTGGCCGGACGGAGTGTCGGCGATCCGGGTGATGTTGCCCGACTGGTCATAGGTGTAATTGGTGTCCGCGACCGAGATCGGGGAGGTCTCCCGTTCGAACAGCGACCGGGTGAGCCGGCCCGTCCCCTCCTCGTAGAAGTTGGTCTCCTTCACTCGCTTCAGACCCGTGCTCATGGTCATGTCGAGCACCTGGCCGAGCTTGGAGTAGGTGGTGGAGGTGACGTAGTTGGTCAGGCCGCGCGTCGTGGTGGGATGGCCAAGCTCGTCGTAGCCGTACAGCATCGTCTCGGCGAGCAGGCCGCCGGCCGCGGGCAGCACCGTGCGGCGGACGGTGCCGTCGAGGTTGTAGTCGGTTCTGATCTTGTACGTGCCGGCCAGCGCGCCCTCGGAGGCCGGGATGACGGTCTCGGCGCCGAGTGTCCGGTAGGCGTCGTCGAAGCCGGTGACGGCCGTGGTGTAGGCGTCCATCGCGCCGGTCGTGGCGTTCCTGACGTACCGGATGGAGGCGGTCGGCTGGCCCTTGACCACGGTGCCGTCGAGCAGAGTGTCGTACCTCCATTCGGCGAGCTTGGTGCCGCTCGCCGAGGTCCCCTCGTATTCCGCGGTCCTGCGGCCGAGAGCGTCGTAGGTGGAGTAGAGGCTCTTTCCGCGGGCATCGGTCGTCGTCAGCAGCCGGTCGGTCTCGTCGTCGTAGGTCAGCTTCGCGGTGCCCTTGTCGGGGTCGTCGAGCTGGACGAGGCGGCCACGCAGGTCGTAGTGGTAGGTCCACGCGGTGCCGTCGGCGTCCTTGATCGTCTTGGGTTGTCCGGTGGCCGTGTAGGTGTAGGTGGTGGCGTCGTAGTCGCCGCTCGGGCCGTCGCCCTTGTACTGCCGGAACTCGACGAGCTCGCCGCGTGCGTCGGTGATCCTGGTGATCGGAGTGGCTCCGGCCGGCGGATCGACGCTGATGCGGTCGCCGCCGTACGTGGTGGTGGTCCGCCACTGTTCGCTGCCGCGCTTGCGGAAGATCTGCGCGGTGGGCCACTCCATGCCGTTGTAGACGGTGACGTTCTGCCCGGGGACGTCGTCGTCGCTGGCCGGGATCCACAACGTGGCGCCCGGCGCCCCCTCTACGTAGTAGTCCTGGTTGGTCTTGTAGACCAGGCCACGCGTGTCGTACAGCGTGTCGTTCACCACGCGGCCGCCGCCGGGGGCGGGCTGCTGGGTCTGCCGGTGACGTAAGAGGCCGTCGTAGAGGGCGTAGCCGGTGGTGTAGGTCGCCCCGTCGTTGCGTAGCGTCGAAGTGGTCACCGTGGTCGGCCCGTTCGCCCGGATCAGGTAACCGAACTTCATGTTCGGGGTCGAGGCGTACGTCGCCTTGGCACGTCCCGGCAGCCACACCCCGGTCAACCGGCCCAACGGGTCGTAGGCCAGATCGGTGCGCTTGCCGTTGACGTCGATCGTGGCGGTGGGAAGCCCCCAGGCCGGCTCCACCACGGTCTTGCCGGCATGCCCGAGCGCGTTGGTCACCGTGGTGCCGGTGACCAGGCCGGTGGCCGGGGTGTACGCCGTGGTCGTCTTGCCGCCCGAGGCGTCGGTCACCACCAGCGGCCGGCCGTACGCGTCGAACACGGTGGTGCCGACGGTGACGTACCGCGGGCCCCCGTTCCACGAGCCGAGCTTCTCGGTCCTGGTGACGTCGCCCTTGGACGGCGCGGCGCCGAACGCCTTCCCGTCGTAGTACTTGCGCACGTCGGAGGCCACGTCGTCCGGCCGCTCCGGGGTGACGTCGCACGCCTTGGTGACGGTCTCCACGCGGGAGACATAGGAGATCATCCAGCGGGATTCGTCCCGCGTGTACTCCGTACGGGTGCACTGGTCGTCGCTCGCGGTCGACTCGTCGCCGAGATCGTCGACCTGGGTGGGCACGCCGTCGGTGTTGTAGCCGGTGCGGGTCAAGGTGCGGCGCCAGCCGCCGGACGCGAGTGCGGTGCGGGTGCGCTCGCTGTCCGCGCGAACCATGCTCGCGGTGGTCGTGCCCCAGGAGCGCACGCGCCTGGCGGTCCGCTTCACCCAGTAACCGGTGATGGTGCCGCTCAACGCGGGCCCGCCTGGGCCGTCGTAGTGGATCTCCTCGCGGACCCGTCCCTGCAGCGCGTCGGCGTCGTCCACCGCGGTGCCGGCGGAGTCGGTGACCTGCACATTCCGCGTGCCCCCGCCGGGCAGCTCGTCGCCGTCCATGCCGCGGAAGTAGATGTACTCCGACTGGGAGCGCCGCTCGGGCGCCTCCCCGTGGGTGACCCGCAC
>BCRI01000025.1 GCA_001552515.1 Sphaerimonospora mesophila NBRC 14179 = JCM 3151 | reverse complement strand
CCCCCCACGATACGCGCCGAAGCAAAAGGGCGGTCACGGCGTGGCAACGCGCCGACAGCGGCCTGGGCTATCAGACACCGGGCTATCAGACACCGGGCTATCAGACACCGGGCTATCCGACACAGGACTATCCGACACAGGACTATCCGACACCGGGAGATCGCAGGGTGAGGGTCATCGCCTCCACCGCGATCTGGGGGTTGACGTTCGCGGCGAGCCGTTCGCGGCACCTCATGATGGCCCGGGTGCGGCGCAGCGTGTCCTCGGGCGAAGAACCGCGCGCCAGCGCCTCGATCTCCCGCCTACGATCCTCGTTCGTCAGCTCGACGCCCGCGCCGAACTGTACGGCGAGCACATCGCGGTAGAACGCCGCCAGATCGAGCAGGGCGAGATCCAGGGAGTCGCGCTTGATCCGGGTCGCCCGGGACTTCTGCAGCGTCTCCAGCTCCTTCAGCGCCCCGGCGCCGCCGCGTACCAGCCCCCTGTTGAGCCCCTTGCCTGACGAGCCCTCGCCGTACACCTTGCGCAGCTCGGCCGTCTCGGTCTCGTTGAGCTCGGCCGTGGCCGCGTCCGCCTCCTCGGTGGAGGTCTTGACCAGGCGCTCCGCGGCGACGACACAGTCCCCCACGCCGCCCAGGGAGCCGGGAATCGACAGCACGTCGGCGCGGCGTCGCCGTACCTCCTCGTCGAGGGCGAGCCGGCGCGCCCGGCCGATGTGGCCCTGCGCGGCCCGGGCGGCGAACAGCGCCATGTCGGGCGGGACGCCGTCGCGCTCGGTCAGCATCCGCGCGACCGCCTCCGCCGGTGGGGTACGCAGGGTCACCACGCGGCAGCGTGACCTGATCGTGATGATCATGTCGTCCGGCGAGGGCGCGCACAGCAGCCACACGGTCCGCGCCGGCGGCTCCTCGATCGCCTTCAGCAGCGCGTTGGCCGCCGCCTCCGTCACCCGGTCCGCGTCTTCGAACAGGACGATCCGCCACTTGCCGAGCGTCGGCGCCCCCGCCGCCTTGAGCACCAGGTCGCGGGTCTGCCGGACGCTGTACGACAGTCCCTCGGGGCGCACCCGGGTCAGGTCGGGGTGCGAGCCGACCCCCACCAGATGGCATGCCTCACAGTGGCCGCACCCCCGGTCCGCCGCCTGCCGCCCCGGCCCGTCGCAGAGCAGGGCGGCGGCGAAGGCCCGGGCCGCGCTCGATCTGCCTGATCCCGGCGGCCCGGTGAACAGCCAGGCGTGGGTCATACCCGTGCCACGACCACCGGCGACCGTCTCCGCCGCCGCCGCGGCCGCCCTCCTGAGCACGCCGACCGCCTGGTCCTGCCCCACCAGATCGGCGAACACGCCGCCCACGTCATCCACGCTCTCAACCTAGTGCGTGTCCGCGAACCCTGTCCTCGAGCCCTGTCCGCCGCCGGCGGCCGCGGGGCCGGACCTCGTCATACCGTGCGCAAGCCGTACGCCGGGATGAACCGCCGGATTCATCCACCAAATAGTCTTGCCTTCGTGGGAGGCATCGTTCGGCGCGCGGGGCGGGGCGCACGCGGCACCGGCCACCTGCTTCTCAGCCTGCTGCTCGTCCCCCTCTGCGCGCTCGCTCTCCTGCAGTTCCTGGTGTCGCTGCTGCTCAGCGTGACGTTCGTCGGCCTGCTGCTGCTGCCGTACACGGCGCGGGTGAACCGCGCGGTCGCCGGGCTCGCCCGACGGCTCGCCTCACACTGGCTCGGCCGGCCGGTCGAGGCGCGGTACGGCCCGCGGTCGGGCATTCTCAACCGGGCCCGGCTGACCCTGAACGACCCGATGACCTGGCGGGACACCGGCTGGCTGGCCCTCCATCTCGTCACCGGCCCCGTGCTGGTCGCTCCGGCGCTCGCGCTGTGGGCCGTGCTCGGGTTCGACCTGTCCCTGCCGTTCTGGTGGTGGGCGCCGCCGCCCGAGCACACCGTCGACCTGATCGGCGTCCCCATCGACAACTGGTTCCGGGTGATCGTCGTCGTGCCGCTCCACTTCGCGGCCGTCGCCGCCCTCGCCCTGGTGACGATCCCGTGGCTGGCGTCCGCCGACGCCCACCTGGCCCGGTTGATCCTCACCGCCCCCGAGCGCGTACGGCTCGCGGAACGCGTCGCGCAGCTCACCGAGACGCGGGCGGCTGCCCTCGACGCACACGGCGCGGAGCTGCGCCGCATAGAACGCGACCTGCACGACGGCGCACAGGCCCGGCTGGTGTCGATCGCGATGCGCCTCGGCATCGCGGAACGGATGATGGTGAGCGACCCCGCCGGGGCGGCTCGGCTGGTCTCCGAGGCCCGGCAGAGCACCGAGGCGACGATGACCGAGCTGCGCGGCATCATCCGCGGCATGTACCCGCCCATCCTCGCCGACCGGGGTCTGCCCGGCGCGGTGGCCGCCCTCGCGGCGGGCTGTGCCGTACCGGTGACGACCTCGACGGACGGCATCGGCCGGCTGCCGGCGGCCGTGGAGGCTGCGGCCTACTTCATCGTGGCCGAGGCGCTGACCAACGTGGCCAGGCACAGCGGCGCTTCGTCGGCGTCCGTACGGCTGAGCGAGGCGGACGGACGGCTGACCATCGTCGTCACCGACGACGGCCGGGGCGCGGCGGACGAGGCGGCGGGCACCGGCCTGTCGGGGATCAGGCGCAGGGCGGCGGCCTTCGACGGAAGAACCGACCTGGCCAGCCCTCCCGGCGGCCCGACGACCCTGACCGTGGAGCTGCTGTGCGGTTGAAAGTGCTGATCGTCGAGGACAACGTGCTGCTTGCCGAGGGTCTGGCACTGCTGCTGCGCACCGAGGGACACGAGGTGACCGGGACGGTCGACACCGCCGAGGCCTTCGTGAGCGCCGTCGCCGAGCAGCGGCCGGACATCGCCGTCGTCGACGTACGGCTGCCGCCCACGTTCCGGGACGAGGGGGTGCGCGCGGCCGTCGAGGTGCGGCGCAGGCACCCCGGCCAGCCCATCCTCGTGCTCTCGCAGTACGTCGAGCGGACGTACGCCACCGAGCTGCTGGCGAGCGGCGACGGCGGCATCGGCTATCTGCTGAAGGACCGGGTCAGCAGGGTCTCGGAGTTCGTGGACGCGCTGCGACGGGTGGCCGACGGCGGCACCGCCATGGACCCCGAGGTCATCTCCCAACTGCTGGTACGGCGAGGCCGGCATCCCGTGGACGCGCTGAGCCAGCGCGAACGGGAGGTGCTCGCCCTGATGGCCGAGGGCAGGGCCAACGGCGAAATCGCCACGCGCCTGTCGGTGACGGAACGCTCGGTGCACAAGCACGTCGGCAACATCTTCAGCAAGCTCGGGCTGCCGCCGAGCGATGGCGGCCACCGCCGGGTCCTGGCCGTGCTGAGCTACCTTTCGCACTGACCCGGGCCGGTCGGGGCGACCTTTCGCACTGATCAGAGCCGATGGTGTAGGTGGCTACACCGTCGGGGGTGGTCTCAGCCGACCGATCGAAACGGGGGTCTGCACCGCTGCGCTGAGCCGGGGTTTCTCGCGATGCTTGAGAAGTCGATCTCAGCGGAGGCGGTTTCCCCCATGTCACTGACCATGCTCCCCCCATCCCCGGCGGGCGTCCCGGCCGGTCCGGCGGGCCGGGACGGATTCGTCGACGTCCTGCGCGTGTTCGGCATGGTGTTGGTGGTCGTCCAGCACTGGACGATGCCGGTGCTGGTCTACGGCGACGGGCGGCTGTCCACCGGGAACGCGCTGGCCGGGGTGCCGCTGGTCACCTGGATCAGCCAGGTCATGCCGCTGGTGTTCTTCGCCGGCGGTGCCGCGAACGCGATCAGCTGGCGGTCCGCCGACCGCAGGGGGCAGACTCCCGGGCTCTGGGTGGCGCGGCGACTTCGGCGGCTCGCCTGGCCGGTGCTGCCGCTGGCGTTCGTCTGGCTGCCGCTGCCGTACGTCCTCGCCGCCCTCGGCGTGCCCACGCAGCCGGTCGAGGTGGCGGCACGGACCGTGGGGCAGCTCCTGTGGTTCCTCGTGGTCTATTTGCTGGCCGTGGTGGCCACGCCGTACCTGAGCCGGATGGGGTCGGGACGCCTGCTGCCGGTGCTGGCGGCGGGCGCGGTGCTGGTGGACGTGGTCAGGTTCTCCTGGCTGGAGGGGGCCGGCTATCTGAACGTGCTGTTCGTCTGGCTCGCCGTGCACCAGGTCGGGTTCCTGTACGCCGAGGGACGCCTGGAGTGGCTGACCGGCCGGCGCGCCCTGGCGCTGTCGATCGCCGGATTCGGCATGGTGGCCGGTCTGGTGGCCGCCGGGCCGTACCCGGCGAGCATGATCGGGATGCCCGGCGCGGTGTCGAACATGGCGCCGCCGAGCGCCTGCATGCTCGCGCTGTTCGCCGGGCAGCTCGGGCTGTCGATGCTGCTGCGGCCGGCGCTCGACCGGCTCTGCCGCAGGCCGTCGGTCGACTTCCTGCTCACCGCCCTCGCCCCCCGGATGATGACGCTCTACCTGTGGCACATGACGGCGCTCGTCACGGTGGCGGGGGTCGCCCTGCTCGGGTTCGGGGCGGACACGCCCGAGGTGGGCAGCTTCTCCTGGTGGGCGCGGATGCCGCTCCTGCTGGCCGCTCTGACCGTCGTGCTGCTGGCGCTGGTCGGCCTGTTCGGCCGCATGGAGGAGCCGCCCGGCACGGCCTCTGCCCGCATGGTGACCACCGGCACGCTGATGATCGGTGCGGCGCTCACCGCCCTCATGCTCACCGGGTTCACCACCGGGGTGCTCCCGCCGCTCGCCACCTGCGTGCTCATCATGGGACTGCTCGTGCTCAGCCGTACGGCCCGGGCCCGTGGCGCGACGGTGACCGCGGCGCGCGGCTAGGTCGTGTTTCAAAAGTCATGCCCTGCTACGCACGGTCCAGATGGCGCCTCGCTGCGTTGTCGTCGTCGCCCGTAGCTCCGCTACGGGCTCCTCCTCCGCCTTGCGATGCGTCCATCTGGGCCCGCGCTCGCGACGGGCAGCACTTTTTCAACACTCCCTAGTCGCGGATCGCGGGCATCGTGCCGGTGGTGGCCTCCGCCTCGTGCGGCACGGGGTCGGGCATGATCTCACGGACGCGGTCCTGGATGAGGCGGGAGATCTCCTGCTGCGGCAGCGTGCCGTCGACGACCAGGTAGCGGTCGGGATCGGCCGCCGCCAGGGCGCGGAACTCCCGCCGGACCCGCTCGTGGAAGTCCATCGGCTCGGCCTCGATCCGGTCGGCGGGGGAGGCCATGCGGCGCAGCCCGACCGATGGCGGCACGTCGACGAGCACGGTCAGGTCGGGCACGAGCCCGCCCGTCGCCCAGGCGTTGATCCTCGCGACGTCGTCCGGGTCGAGCGCCCGGCCCGCGCCCTGGTACGCCAGGGACGAGTCGACGTACCGGTCCGAGATGACGGTGGTGCCCCGCAGCAGCGCGGGCCGGATGACCTTCTCCACGTGTTCGGCCCGGTCGGCGGCGTAGAGCATCGCCTCGGCCCGGGCGGACAGGCCCTGGTGGGCGGCGTCGAGCAGGATCGCCCGCAGCCGCATGCCGACCTTGGTCGCCCCCGGCTCACGGGTCTGCACGACGTCGAACCCCTGATCGCGCAGCCAGATGGCGAGCAGCCGCGACTGTGTGGTCTTGCCGGAGCCGTCTCCGCCTTCGAAGGCCACGAACAGGCCGGTCGACTCGGTCGCGGCCGTCGCCTCGGGTGCGTACTTCTCCCCGCGCAGCGCGGCCAGCAGGTCTGCGCGGAGGGGGACGCCGCGCCGGTCGTCCAGCCGCTTGAGCACGCGGAGCCCGGCGACGACCACCAGCAGCGCGGCCACCAGCAGCACCACGTTGGCCCCGTCGAACCGGTAGCCGAGCCCCCCGTCCGCCCCGCCACCGACGGACACCGGGTGGCTGCCGACGACCGCCGCCAGCGCGCCCGCGACGGCGAGCACGAGCAGCAGCACGACGCGGCCGAGCGACTGCAGGAACGGCGTCGTACGGCTGTGCCGGACGTCGGGCCCGTCCCCGGTCTCGAGGTCGAGCGCCGGGTAGCCGATGATCCACGCCACACCGGCGCAGGCGCCGATGACCGCGGTCAGCACGACGACGATCACCAGGTTCTGGATCAGTGCGGCCGCTGCCGACGTCAGACCTGCCACGACGATCGCCAGCCCGAACAGGCGGCGGCGCGACAGCCCCGGAAGCAGTCGCGGCCCGAAGACCATGCCGTATCCGACGCCGAGGAAGAGCGCGCAGAACACCGCTCCGTAGCCCGCGTCACCGCCGTGCAGCGCCTGGACGTACGGCCTGGCGACGCCGACCACCGCGGCTCCGGCCGCGAGCGTCGCCATCATGCCGGTGACCATCCCGCGCGCCGCGGGAGCGCGGCCGATGCGGCGTCGGCCGTCCGCGATCAGCCGGAACACCGAGGGCGTCGGCACGTGCCGGGCGCGATCACCGGGAACGGTCCGCAGCGTGAAGATCAATATGCCGGCGACGAGGTAGGCCAGGGCGCCGCCGCCGAGCGCGATGTCGGTGGCGCGCAGGGACGTCGTCCGCGCCGCCGTCGCGATCACGCCGACCACCGCGGACACGATGGCGAACAGCGCCGCCGCGATCGGGGCCGTGCCGTACACCGCGAGGAGGTTGAGCCGGTCGGCCTCCCCAGCGCGCTCCTTCGGCACCAGGCCGGACAGGGTCGCGTCCTTGGCCGACGCCCAGAAGAGGTTCACGCACTCGACCAGAACGGTCGCGATGATCAACCACTGGTAGCCGCCGACGAACGGGATCGTCAGCACCACGACGAACCTGAGCAGGTCGGCCATGGCCATCGTCGCCCGCTGGTCGAATCGCCCGGCCAGCGCTCCGGCGAGGGGACCGAACAAGATCGAGGGCAGCAGCTTGGCGGCGAAGACTCCGGCGACGGCGAGGCTCTGCGCCTGATAGCCGGACCCGGCGGTGAGGTTACCCGCCAGGGCCGTCAGCGCGATGATGTTGAGCCAGTCACCGAGGCCGTGGACCGACGCGGCCGTCCACAGCCTGCGATACGGCACGTTCGCCAGCATGTGCGGCGTCTTGCGTCGCGCTCCGGACCGGCCAGGGGTGCTCATGATGTCAGCGTATCCAGGTGCTCGCTGGGCTTGGGAAACGATGGAGCGGACCGATTTGCCCTGACCGCTCGTCGCCTGAGGGTATTACTTTCGCCGTCGCCGCGCAGTCCGGTCACGGCATCAGTTCGAGCAGTGTGATCTCGGGCGGGGCGCCCACCCGGACGGGTGGTCCCCAGAAGCCGGCGCCGCGGGTGACGTAGACCCGGGTGACGTCCGGTCCCGCCCCGGGGGCGCCGGATGACGCGGCCGCCCGTGGGATCTCGGCCAGGCCGGCCACCACCGGCTGCTGCAGCGGCACGAGCAGGTTGAACGGCACCATCTGCCCGCCGTGAGTGTGCCCGGAGAGCTGCAGATCGACGCCGTGCTCGGCGGCCTGCTCCACCTGCAGCGGCTGATGCGCGAGCAGCACGACCGGACGTCCCGGATCCCGGCCGGCCAGAGCCTTCCCCATGTCGGGCCCGTCCCCCATCACCTGGCCGTTCAGGTCGTTCACCCCGGCGAGATCGAGTACGGCTCCCGCATGGCTGATCTCCACCCGCTCGTTGCGCAGCGACCGTACGCCGAGGGAGCCGAGCTCGTCGATCCACTCCTGTGGGCCGTTGGCCGTGTAGTACTCGTGGTTGCCGGTCACGAAATATGCCCCATAGCGGGACTCCAGGGACTTCAGCGGGGTGGCCAGCGGACCGAGCTCGGCCACCGTGCCGTCGACCAGGTCCCCGACGATCGCGACGACATCCGCCTGGAGGCCGTTGATCATGCGGACGATGCGCTCGGTGTGACCGCGGCCCGTCAGCGGCCCGAGGTGAATGTCGCTGACCACGGCGAAGCGCAACCCGCTCATCCTGGGGTCCAGCCGGGACAGACGCACCGGGACCCGCTCGATCACCGGATCGCCCTGGGCGACGCGCGTGCCGTACCCGACGGTGGCCAGGGCGCCGACGCCCACGGCAGCGGCGGCCGTACGCGAGATGAACAGCCGCCGGCCGATCGCCGCCTCGTCCGGACCGGGCCCGCGATCGGCCGGGCCGGCGAGGCCGTGATCGGCGTCGCCCCCGGTCCTGGTCTCCACCGCGACCGTGGTCTCCACGGCGGTCGTCGCCGACGCGCCGACCGGGTCGGCCGCGCTCACCGCGCCGGTCCCGGGCACGGGCGCGTGCCCGGGCTCGGCGGCCGTCCGCCGGGCCGGTCGGGCCCGCCGTACGGCCAGCAGGGCGATCGCCCGGGGGATCTCCAGCGCCAGCGAGTACACGAACAGATAGAACATGATCGCCAGCCACAGGTAACCGGGCCAGGCGACGTACCCGATCCCCGAACCGAAGACCCGGCTGCCCCCGAAGGCCGCCAGCAGCAGCACGGCGAGCGGGACCAGCGCCCAGGTCAGCCACCGGCGCGAGCGCGATCCGGGCATGGTCGTCGACCTGACCAGCCGTCGCCACAGGTAGTAGTGCACGACGACCACGGTCACCAGGACCGTGACCAGAAATCCCACCGCGATCTCCCCTCCACCGTTGGGAAGATGCTACGAGGCCGAGATCACCGCCGCGCGCGCCGTACGGCTGGGCAGGGGCCTCAGGACTTGGCCGCGGGTTTCTTGGTCGCCGACTTGGCCCGGGTCGTCGTGGCGCGCTTGCGCGGCGCCGGGGCCCGCTCCCGCCGCTCGGCCAGCAGCTCGGCCGCGCGCTCGATCGTGATGTCCTCCACCGTGTCGCCCTTGCGGAGGGACGCGTTGGTCTCGCCGTCGGTGACGTACGGACCGAACCGGCCCTCCTTCACCACGACCGGCTTCTTCGAGTTCGGGTCCTCGCCCAGCTCGCGCAGCGGCGGTGCGGCCGCGGCCCGGCCCCGCCCCCGGGCCTTCGGCTGGGCGAACAGTTCCTTGGCCCGCTCGACCGTGATCGTGAGCAGGTCCTCCTCGGCGGTGAGCGACCGGGAGTCGGTCCCCTTCTTGATGTAGGGCCCGAACTTGCCGTTGTGCGCGGTCACCTCCTCGCCGTCGATCTCTCCGACGACACGCGGCAGCCGCAGCAGCTCCAGCGCCTGCTCCAGCGTGATCGTGTCCAGCGACATCGACTTGAAGAGCGAGCTGGTGCGCGGCTTGGCGGCGTCCGCCTTCTTCGTCCGCTTCTTGCCCTCGGCCGCCGGAGCCTGCTCATCGGGCAGGATCTCCGTGACGTACGGACCGAACCGCCCGTCCTTCGCCACGATCACATGGCCGGTCACCGGGTCTTTCCCGAGCTCGCGATCGCCGCTGGGCCGGGAGAACAGCTCCTCGGCCTTCTCCGCGGTCAGCTCGTCGGGCGCCATGTCCTCGGGGATGTTCACGCGGGCGCCGTCACGGTGGAGGTACGGCCCGTAACGCCCCACCCTGATCACGATGTCGGAGCCCTTGATCGGGAAGGAGCTGATCTCCTTGGCGTCGATCTCGCCCAGGTCGGTGACCATCTCCTTGAGGCCCTCGCCGCCGTCCTGCCCGTAGTAGAACCGGCGCAGCTCCGGCACCCGCTCGGCCCGGTCGTTGGCGATGTCGTCGAGGACCTTCTCCATCTCGGCGGTGAAGTCGTAGTCGACGAGGTTGCCGAAGTGCTGTTCCAGCAGGTTGACGACGGCGAAAGCGAGGAACGAGGGCACCAGCGCGGTGCCCTTCTTGGTCACGTACCCCCGGTCGAGGATCGTCCCGATGATCGACGCGTACGTCGACGGGCGGCCGATCTCCCGCTCCTCCAGCTCCTTGACGAGCGAGGCCTCCGTATAACGCGCCGGCGGCTTCGTCGAGTGACCGACCGCGGTCAGGTCGGCCGCCGTGAGCCGATCGCCCTCGGCGAGCGTGGGCAGCCGCTTCTCCGAGTCGTCGCGGTCGGTCGCCGGGTCGTCCGCGCCCTCGACGTACGCCTTCAGGAACCCGTAGAAGGTGATCGTGCGCCCGCTGGCACTGAACTGTGCTTCCAAGGTCTCCGACCCGGCGGTGACGTTCTGCGCGCCCGTGACGACGCCGTCGACCTTCACGGTCACCGACTCGCCGACCGCGTCCTTCATCTGGGAGGCGACGGTCCGCTGCCAGATCAGTTCGTACAGCCGGAACATGTCCCCGCTCAGGCCGGTCTCGCCGGGCGTACGGAACTCCTCCCCTGCCGGGCGGATCGCCTCGTGCGCCTCCTGCGCGTTCTTCACCTTGCTCGCGTAGACGCGCGGCCTGTCCGGCACATACGCCGAGCCGTACAGCTTGATGGCCTGGCCGCGGGCGGCGGCGACGGCGGTCTCCGACAGCGTGATGCTGTCGGTTCGCATGTAGGTGATGTAGCCGTTCTCGTACAGCCGCTGGGCGATCTGCATCGTGTACTTGGCGGAGAAGCCCAGCTTGCGGCTCGCCTCCTGCTGCAACGTCGTCGTCCGGAACGGCGCGTACGGCTTGCGCGTGTACGGCTTGCGCTCGACGGATCTGACGGAGTAGGCGGCGGTGCCGAGCCTGGCCGCGAGCTCGGTGGCGGCGGCCTCGTCGAGGTGGAGGACATCGGCGTTCTTGAGTCTGCCGGTCGAGGCGAAGTCGCGGCCCTGGGCGACGCGCCTGCCGTTCACCCCGGTGAGCGCGGCGCCGAACGTCCTCGGGTCGTCCTTCGCGCGGCCGGTGTCGAACACGGCCTGCAGGTCCCAGTAGTTGGCGGCGGTGAACGCCATGCGCTCCCGCTCGCGCTCGACGACGAGACGGGTGGCCACCGACTGCACGCGGCCGGCCGACAGCCGCGGCTTGACCTTCTTCCACAGGACCGGGCTGACCTCGTATCCGTAGAGGCGGTCGAGGATGCGGCGGGTCTCCTGGGCATCGACGAGCCGCAGGTTCAGGTCACGCGGGTTGGCCACCGCCGCCTGGATCGCATGAGAGGTGATCTCGTGGAAGACCATGCGGTGGACCGGGATCTTGGGCTTGAGCACCTCGCGCAGATGCCAGGCGATGGCCTCGCCCTCCCGGTCCTCGTCAGTGGCCAGATAGAGCTCGTCGGCCTCCTTGAGGAGCTGCTTGAGCTTGGAGACCTGGGACTTCTTGTCCGGATTCACGACGTAGAGAGGCTCGAACTCGTGATCGACGTTCACGCCGAGGCGTGCCCAGGCTTCCTGCTTGTACTTCTCCGGGATGTCGTCGGCCCGCTCCGGAAGATCGCGGATGTGGCCGATGCTCGACTCCACGATGTAGCCGCGCCCGAGGTACCCGGCGATCGTCTTCGCCTTCGCCGGCGACTCGACGATCACCAGGCGGGTTCCGCCGGCGTTGCCGTTGTTGGCTGGCACGCTGCTTCCTACCTCGCTGTCCGCTGTCGTTCCCCGTACTCCCGGGTGCTTCCCGGCTAGGTGATACCACGTCCTTCCGGCTCGGCACCGGTCCGCCTGGACAAGGCCGGGTCGGTCCCGTCGCCCCGGAGGGCCATTTTGAAGGTACCTGCCGCCGCAAGTCCCTTCCCCTCGGGCTACCCGGTTGTATCCGGGAATCTAACCCGCCTGGACCTGTTATCCACGAGGACGCAGAATAGAGCCCATCAGGTTCTCAGGCACGCCCTCGGAGACTAATCGCTGTGCTCGACTACTCCTACTTGGACCTGTATCTGCCCCGAGGCACCTCACGGGAGGTGGCTCGGCAAATGCTGACGGAACACGCCGAGTACGGGAACTGGGAGCTGGAGCGCCTGCGCCTGTATCCCGACGGCAGCAGGCGTGTCCGACTACGTCGCAAGATCATACGCGCCGCCCGGACGATGTGAGCGACACCACTCCGGTACGAGACAAGGGTCAAAAGCGCTTTGCCCGCTCCGGGCCGCGCCCCCGGAACGGGCAAAGCATCCATGCTCACCCCCGAAGAAGGGAGGAGCGTCCAGCGTCACCCCGCCGGCACCAGGCGTGAGTGAATGAGATTCCCCGCCTCCGCTGCGACGGAGGCCGAGGGTGAGCGTTCGGATGGTGCTGCTTCCGCGGGAGGCGGAAGCAGCGGATCATGCACGTACTTCCAGAACGTCCTACTTACGGTGGGAACGTCCTATTTACGGTGGAGACGTCCTACTTGCGGCGCAGGCGGACCCTGCGGGTGAGGGCGAACAGGCTCGCCGAGGCGGCGAACATGGCGCCCAGGACCAGCGCGGCGAACGAGGCGGGGTTCATGCCGGTCAGGCCCACCGGCTGCTCGGCGCTCATCAGGTTGAGGTCGCCGAGCGGCAGGAGATCGGTCGCGCCCTTCAGGTCACCGGTCGGAAGGTTGCGGGTCAGGTCACGGACCGGCAGCCCGCCGGAGGCGTTCTCGACCGTCTTGTTCACCGGCAGCGACCTGGTCGCCTGGCCGAGCGTGTCACCGACCGGGAGCGAACCGGCGGGCTGGGAGGCCACCGGCGTGTTGCCCTTCGCGGCCCCCGACTTGGCGACCACCGTGTCGGCGACGGGCAGGCTCGGCAGGCCCGACATGCCCTTCATGTTCGCCAGGTCACCGAGGATCGGCGCCGACGGAGCGGCGGCCGAGCTCATCTCCTGGCGAAGGCCGCTGGCCTCCTTGAGCCCGGACAGCATCGGCAGTGCGGGCGTCTCGCGCATCATCCCGACGCGTCCGGAGTTGTGCGCCTTGCTCCAGCCGTGGCCCCGGTGCCACCCCTTGCCGCCGACCCGGGCGCCGCCCAGGCAGCCGGCGGCGGCGTCGCCGAGAACGGCGACCGAGTTGCCGCAGACGTTGATCGGCGCGGTGATCGGCGCCACCAGCTGGTTGCCGGCGAGGATGCCGTACCGGCCGGAGGTGATGTTGCCGCCTCCGCCGACGCCGCCCGACACCGACGAACCACCCTTGCAGTTCGCCGCGGCCTTGCCCAGGAGCGCGACCGCGTTGCCGCAGACGTTGATCGGCGCGGTGATCGGCGCGACCACCTGGTTGCCGCCCAGGATGCTGTGCCGTCCGGAGGTACGGTTCCCACCCGCGCCCCAGTAGCCGTGCCGTCCCCAGCCGCTCTTCACGGTGGCCCCGCCGCGGCAGCCGGCGAACGCGTCACCGGCGATCGCGATGGCGTTGCCGCAGATGTTGATCGGGACGGTGACCGGTGCCACCACCTGGTTGCCGCCGCCGATCGAGGAGGTGCCGGAGGTGCGGTTGCCGCCACTCCAGTTGCCCGGCCGGTCCCTCCTGATCGTCCGGCCGCCGTGGCAGTTCTGGGAGCCGCTCCCGTTGCCGCAGACCTCGACCGGGGTCTTGATCGGCGCCACCACCTGGGTGCCGCCGCCCGTGGAGAAACGCCCGTCGGTGTCGTGGCCGCTGGAGCCGGGGCGGCTCCAGCGTCCGCCGCCGTTCCCGTCGTGGCCGTGCCCATCGTGGTCGTGCCCACGGTGACCGCGATCGCGGCCGCCGCCCACGGACGAGCCGCCCTGGCAGCCGGAGAACGCCTCACCGATGACGGCGACGGAGTTGCCGCAGACATTGACGGGCGCGGTGATCGGCGCGACCACCTGATTGCCGCCCAGCACGGACGAGCGGCCCGAGGTGCGGTTGCCGCCGGCGCGCACGGCGCTGTGACGGCCGCTCACCGAAGCACCGCCCTTGCAGCCGGCCGTGGCGTCGCCGAAGATGGCGACGGAGTTGCCGCACAGGTTGATCGGCGCGGTGATCGGCGCCACCACCTGGTTGCCGCCCAGGACGCTGTGCCGTCCGGAGGTCCGGTTGCCTCCGGCCGCGACCGCGCCGCCTCGCCGGGAGCCCTTGACCTCCGCGCCGCCCTTGCAGCCGGCCTCGGACTCGCCGAACAGCGAGACCGCGTTGCCGCAGACGTTGACCGGCGCGGTGATCGGCGCCACCACCTGGTTGCCGCCGAGGATGCTGTGCCGTCCGGAGGTCCGGTTGCCTCCGGCCGCGGTCGAGCCCTCGACGGAAGCGCCGCCCCGGGACGAGGCCTCCGACTCCCCGGCCACGGCCACGGCGTTCCCGCTGATGTCGATGGGCAGGGTTATCGGGATGTTGACCTGGTTGCCGCCGCCGATCGAGCCGGTGCCGTCGGTGCCGGCGTAAGCCGTACCGCTGCCAAGTGCCATGACGCCGACAGCGAGAAACGCCGCGGAGGTTGAGCCCTTCGCCCACGTTCGCATGATGAATGCTCCTAGGTGGTTCTTTTTCGGGGGTTACCTGACAGCTCGCAACAGATGTCCACGCCGAGACACAGCGGGGCTGTGGACGGTCACGAGATTGGGAGAGTCCGCGTCACCCGCGGAGCCCGCCGTACGAGTGCGTGACGGGTGCCTGAGATGTCATGGCCTGTGACCCGTACGGGATGCCCGACACGCGAGGCAGGCTCCGATCCGGTCCCTAGATGAGGGAACCGGAGACAATGGCGGGATCAGTCAGGAGAGAAGGAAGGATCGTCCGCCGCTGTGCGGACCACCGGGGGGACGACTGCCGCCATGGGGGCGGGCAGCTTCGTGAAGTGCGGCTCGAACACGCTCCGCGTGAGGTCCCCGAACAACATCGACGCACCGCTCGTCTGTGGGACCAGACCGTGGTCACCCACGTGGTCCTTGGCGGAGGACGATGGGAGCAGGGGCTTCGACTGGCTGGTGAGCCCGTCGACCGTCCGCCCGGCCATCGCCTCGGCATTGGCCGAGGCACTTTCCGTCGCCGTGGGGAATCCGCCGGAACTCCACGAACCCGCCTCGGCGTCCCCGCCCGCGCTCGATGCGAGCGGGCGGCTCGGTACGACCGAGCTGGGGGAATCAGCCGCGGAGAGAACGTCGGAGAGCACCGGCCCGACGACATCGTGCGATGAGGACTGCGTCGGCATTCCGGCCACGGACGCGGCCGAGCCGAACACACCGTAGATCACGCCAAGCAGCCATGCGACGGTGATCAATCCGCCGATGACCAGAAGGCGACCCAGCGGGGAGCCGGCCGCGAACCGCGCCATCCGACCTCCCCGGGCGGGCCCGGAAAACACCGCGGACACGCGCGGGCAGACGGCGGACGGCTGAGCCCTCCGCTGTCCTTCCGGCATGTACGTCACGTGGCCTCCCGAGTCCGCTGGGTCCGCCTGGTGCGGAGCCAGCCCTCAACGAAGAGTCACTGTAGCGGTACGCCACGTGATCGCAACAGCTTTCTCAGCAGTAATCGAGGAAACGGTCAAGCACACGGACCCCAAATCGGAGCGAATCCACCGGAACCCTCTCGTCGACGCCATGGAACATCCCAGAGAAGTCCAAGTCCGGGGGAAGCCGGAGCGGTGTGAAGCCGTACCCGTGGATGCCGAGGCGGCTGAACGCCTTGAGGTCCGTGCCCCCGCTCAACATGTACGGCACCGCCTTCGCCCCGGGGTCCTCCGCTTGTAGCGCGTCGGCCATCGCCTTGACCAGCGGTCCCTTGAACGGGGTTTCGACCGCCACGTCGTGGTTGACGAACTCCCTCGTGACGTTCGGCCCGAGCAGCTCGTCGACCGTCTGGAAGAACTCGTCCTCGTATCCGGGCAGGAACCTGCCGTCCACCTCGGCCACGGCGGCCTGCGGGATGACGTTCGTCTTGTACCCCGCCCGCAGCACGGTCGGGTTGACGGTGTTGCGCAGCGTGGCGCCGATCATCCGCGCCAGCGGTCCGAGCGCGGCGACCGCGGCCTCGGCGTCCTCCGCCTTCACCTCGACCTCGAAGACCTCCTCGAAGAACGCCTGCACGGTCGGCGTTAGCCGTACCGGCCACTCATGCCGCCCCAGGCGGCCCACCGCCTCGGCGAGCTCGGTGACCGCGTTGTCGTCGTTGAGCATCGAACCGTGCCCGGCCCGCCCCTTCGCGGCCAGCCGCATCCATGCGATGCCCTTCTCCGCGGCCTCGATCAGGTAGAGCCGGCCCTTCCCCTCGACGGTCACGCTGAAGCCGCCGACCTCGCCGATGGCCTCGGTGCACCCCTCGAAGAGCTCCGGGTGCTTGTCGACCAGCCAGTGCGCACCGTAGAGACCGCCGGCCTCCTCGTCGGCCGTGAACGCCAGGACGACGTCTCGCGGCGGGCGGCGCCCGACGTCGAGGCGCTGCCGTACGACCGCGAGGATCATCGCGTCCATGTTCTTCATGTCCACCGCGCCGCGGCCCCAGACACAGCCGTCGGCGATCTCGCCGCTCAGCGGGTGATGCCGCCAGTCGGCCGCGTCGAACGGCACGACGTCCAGGTGACCGTGCAGCAACAGGGCGTCCCGGTTCGGGTCGGCCCCCTCGATGCGGGCGATCACACTGGCGCGGTTGGTGTCGGACTCGAGGATGCGCGGCTCCAGGCCGACGTCGGCGAGCTTGGCCGCGACGTACTCGGCCGCAGCGCGCTCACCGGGGCCCGCGTTGTCACCCGCGTTCGTCGAGTCGATGCGGATCAGGTCGCGGCACAGCTCCACGACCTCGTCCTCCCCGTTGAGCAGGGTCATCGGATCCTCCCTCACGTGCTGCCGGCCCACGCGTCGTGATCGCCGGTCCCTCTGCGGCCGTCGGGCCACGTCGACCTCGGGTTCCCGTACGGCTCGCGCCTCCATCCTGCCCGTTTCGGGGCGGGAGGGTTCAACCCCGGTCCTGGGGGCGTACGACGCCGAGTCGGCGGTATGACGCAACGCCCAGAGAGTGCTAACCTGTAGCAGCCGACGCGAGATGAACGTCTCGCGTGTGGCATTACGTCCGGGTGGCGGAATAGGCAGACGCGCTAGCTTGAGGTGCTAGTGCCCAGTGATGGGCATGGGGGTTCAAGTCCCCCCTCGGACACGCAACTACCCCATGGATTGTTGAAGCTGAAGCCCGGCCTACGGACCGGGCTTTGTGCTTTCGACCGGGCGGATGTCCACCATGCCGGGACCGCAGAAGATCGCGATCGTACGAGCCTTCAGGTATGGGCCGATCCTTTCGTGGTCGGTCAGGTTCAGGCGGGCGGAGAGGATGTCGAGGAGCCGGTCCTCGCGGATGTACAGGTTCTTGGGCTGATCAGGGGTCCGGGCCTTGGCGCTGGTGTGGCCGTGCCGGCACCGGTAGCCGGGCCGCTGGTTGGCCCAGTGCGCGTCCATGCGCCGCCCGCACAGCCCGCAGATGACCAGCCCGGACAGCCGGTAGCGGCGAAAGTCGCCGTCCACGGTCGCCCGCGCGGCGCGTACGGCCTGCACGGCCACGAAATCGGCCTCGCTCACCAGGGGTGGATGCACCTGAGCGTCCGAAATGACCCAATCCGAGTGGTCGTTCCAGGATCGGCTGCTCACCGAGTGCGGATCATGGTCGGTGCGCTGCCGGTTCCACACCTGGCGGCCGGTGTAGCGGGGATTCTCCAGAATCGATGCGATGGTGCGTACCGTCCAGCCCTCCCCCGACCTGTACGGGTTTCGCGCGCTGTCCACTCGGGACGGACACGGGATGCGCCGTTCGTTCAACTGCCGGGCGATCGCCGCGATGCTCCACCCGGCCCGCCGCACCGCGAAGATCCACCTGACGACGGCGGCAGTGGCGGGGTCCGGTTCCAGCCGGTGCAACCGGCGCCCCCAGCGGGCATGCGCCCGGTTCGGATGCGGGCCGGCGTCCGCCAGCCGATACCCGTACGGCGGACGACCGCCCATGTACCGGCCCTGCACGGCCGCTTGCACCCGCATCGCGGCCAGCACCCGGTGGCGTGCCCGGACCACCTCGCGCTGTGCCTGCGCGCCGAGCACGGTCATCAACGCCTGGTGGGTCGGGCTGCCCATCTCGACCGCGCCGGCCGCCTCGGGCAGCCACACCTGCACCCCGCGCTCTTCCAGCCACGGCAGCAACTCGTTGAGCTGATCGGCGAAGAACGCCCGCTCGTACTCGCCGACCACGATCGCGTCGAACGGGCAATCCGGCCCGCTGATGAGCTCCAACAGCTCCGCCGCCTTCGGACGGTCCTGCCATGGCACCCTCCGGGACACCCCGACGTCGAAGAACTCCCGCACGATCCGCCCGTGCCCCGACACCAACTCCGTGGCCACCTCCCGCTGCCAGCCCTGCGAGGTCCACCGGTCCTGGAACCGTTCCGTCGACGTCCGGCCATAGAACGCGAAACGCAACCCCGGCACCATCTCACGGCGCTTGGCCGGGCGTCTCCGGGTTCCCCGGCGAGCCTGCCCGATCCAGGTGTCGAGCTGCAGTTCGGTCTGGGTCGCGGTCATACCCCTGTCCCTTCTGAGAGTTTCCCTTCCGCTCATGACGCCTGATTTCGTCCTTCGGTGCGCCGTAAGCCCGGTAATTTAGGGGTTTCGCGTGAGAGGGAGTGGTGTTCCGTGCCGGGGACGGCCCGCGAGCGACTGGCTGAACTGCTCGGCGAGCCAGGGAAGCTGGGAGAGCTGGAGCAACAGGCCGCGTGGAGCGTCTACCAGAAGCTCTTCATGACCGATCTGTCGGTGACGGTCGACGGAGTCGGCCCGCTCCACTTCCCCATCTCCGAAGAGCAGTCCGCACTGCTGCGCGGGCTCGGCCGCCGGGCACGGTTCGGGCGCGGCGAGCAGACCCTGACCGACCCGGAGATCCGCGACACCTGGGAGATCCCCACAGAGCTGGTGCACATCGAGTGGACCGCCCGATTCGGGACCGTCCTACAGGTGATGCGCGACGAACTGGGACTACCGCCGCATTGCGAGCTCACGGCAGACCTGCATTCCATGCTCCTGTACGAAACCGGCCAGTTCTTCGTCACCCACCAAGACTCCGAGAAGGACGACTCCATGGTCGCCACCTTGGTGGTGACGCTGCCGTCCGACCACACCGGGGGCGAGCTCGTCATCGAGCACCGCGGTCAGCGGGCGGAATACCGCGGATCGAAGGTCGCGGTCTCACTGGTCGCCTTCTACGCCGACTGCCACCACCAAGTCCTACCGGTGACGACGGGGAATCGGATCACCCTCACCTACAACCTGCTCCTGACCGGAGACGACAGCGCCACAGCCCAGAACGCCACAGACCAGGACACGCTGGCAGGTGAGCTCGCGGCCTGTCTTGACGAGCACTTCGCGACTCCGATCACCCTCTCCTACGGCAGAGGCCAGGCCGACCCGTCGATCCGGCTGGCGTACCTGCTCGACCACGAATACACCGCCCGGGGATTGAGCTGGTCCCGGCTGAAGGGCTCCGACGCCATCCGGGCCGCGCTGCTGCGGGCCGCAGCGGACCAGGCGGGTTGTGAGGTGACGCTTGCCCTCGCGGAGATTCAGGAAACCTGGGACGCCTACGACCCCGATGATGAGGATTCCTGGTACGACGACTACGGCTACGACGACGAAGACGCGGAGGACGACTCCGACAGCGCGGACGATGAGCGGTACGTCCTTCAGGACCTGATCGACTCCTCCATCACCCTCGCCCACTGGGTCAGCCCGGCAGGAGGACAGCCCGAAGAGATCTCGCTGACCCTCAGCGACGCCGAGGTGGCCGCGACGTCTCCGACGGCCGATCTCACGCCCTACGCCTCAGAGTACGAGGGCTATATGGGCAACTACGGCAACACCCTGGACCGCTGGTACCGGCGGGCGGCGCTGGTCATCTGGCCCCGGAGCCGGGACTTCGCCAGCCGAGCCCAGGCGTCCTCGGCCTGGGCGATGGACGCACTCGGCGAGATGGTCCATGCCGGAGAGGTCACCAGGGCCTGCGAGGCGGCGAAGTCACTGGAGCCGTTCTGGAACGCCTCGGTCCGTTCCGCTCCGCAGACCGAACTGCTCGGCAGGGCGCTGGAGGTCGCCAAGGGGCTGGATGACGCGGAGGCGGCGGCCATGCTCCTGCGTCCGTTCCAGCTGGAGCGACTGATCCCTGACCATGCCCCGGCGCTCGCGCCCCTGGCCGCGCACTACGGCGACATCTGGATCGCCGATCTGCTGCGCGACTGGTCTGCGGCGTGGCGGCCGGGAGGCTACGGCCATGCCCCGGAGCCGCTGGAATGGCTCACGGGTCTCCCCCGGCTGTGCGCGGCGTTGTCGGCCGCGGGGAGCGCAGGAACCGCGACCGCCTGCCGCATCCTGGACCTGTCATGGAAGTGGTTGGCGGACGGGGTCCGTCCCATGCTCACCGGGCCGTCCACCAGCAGCCTGGAGACATGGCTGACCGGCCGCAGCGGGCCGCTCGGCGGGATCATCGCGGCCGCGGCCCAGATCGGATCGGCCGGCGTGCTGGACGATGTCGGCAAGCTCGGACAGGCCGGCGGCGACCAAGTGATCTCGCTGATGATGGCCGCACTGCGAGCCGCTGGGCCGCAGGGGCCGGCCAGCGAAGGTTTCGACGAGTTGGCCCTCGGCTGCGCCGAACGGATCCGCGAGTTGCTCGCCCGTCCGCGGCGCGCGTCCGACGACTGGTCGATCGCATTGCCCGCCGGTTGCGCATGCGATCTGTGCGGGACGCTCGGCGCATTCCTCCGCGACCCACAGCGGCGTACTTTCGAGTGGCCGCTCGCCAAGGAGAAGCGACGGCATGTCCACTCCCGGATCGATGGCGCCGAGTTGCCGGTACGGCACGAGACCAGACGACAGGGCCGGCCGTACACCCTGGTGCTGACCAAGACAGAGGCGCTCTTCGCACGAGAGCGCCTCGCCCGTGAACGCGGCGAAGCGGACCTGGCCTGGCTCGCAAAGAACTGGAAGGTTCCCCTCTGACCTGGCCGGCCACGCGCCAAGCCGAGCTGCATGCCGCCATGCAGGAGGCGATGGCCTGCTCGAACGTCTCGGTGTCCACGATCGGCTCGTGCACGATCTTCTCGGACCAGACCCACTGGCTGGTGGGATTCCACTTGAGCTTGGTGATGAGCCCCTGTGTGACGTCGTACACGTCCAGCAGCTCTTCCTGCTTGCGCTGCTTGTTCCAGACCTGCCGGCCGGGGTAGCGGGGATTGAGGAGGATCGCGCGCTCCGACTTCGACCAGGCGATCCCGCTGCGGTGGCGGTTCCTGGCCCGGTCGTAGGCGGAGGGGCATGGGACGCCTTCCTTGGTGAGCCCCTCAGCGATCAGGTAGAGGCCCTGGCCATGAAGGAACTCCCAGAAGATCCGGCCCACGATGGGAGCGGTCACCAGGTCGGGCTCCAACCGACGCAGGCGCTTGCCGTGGCAATCCCCTCGAAGCCGTCCGCGGCAGCTTCACCGCCGCCAAGGACGCGATCACTCGCCCGTGCGGGAACATCGCCGGGAAACACTAGATCGAGGATCCTCGGCGACCAGGGGCAGCAACTGCGGACCCTCCTCCTGCGAGATACCGCATGGGCGCTTCTGGGTTTCTCCCCGCTCATGGTGGAGATCTTTCGGCGTGTCCACACGACAGCCTTGCACCCGACGTACGTGATTACGTACACTCCAGAGATAGGGAGGATACGATGCACCCGATGTCCGCGAGCGAGTTCCGCTCGAACCTGGCAGCGGCCCTGGACCGCGTCACCGAAGATCTCGACGAGATCGTAGTGACCCGGCCCAACCGCGAGCCCGCCGTCGTAATCAGTCTGCGCGAGTACGAGTCCCTGAAGGAGACGGCGTTCCTCCTCGGCATTCCCGCCAACGCCCGTCACCTCGCCGCGTCCATACAAAGCCTGCGCGGTGGCCAGGCCCAGCCTCGTGAACTCATCGAAGACGACGACCAGGAAACCGAGTGAAGATCCTCTTCACGCCGGAGGCCTGGGACGACTACCTCTGGTGGCAGCAGAACGACCGCGTAACCCTCAAACGGCTGAACCGACTGATCGAAGACATCTGCCGCAACGGTTATGAAGGCATCGGCAAACCCGAACCCCTCCGGCAGAACCTGTCAGGTTTCTGGTCACGCCGCATCACCACCGAACACCGCATCGTCTACGCCATCGAAGCCGACATCGTCCAGATCGTCGCCTGCCGCACCCACTACGAATGAAATACCGGCGATCATCGTACGCTGGATGCGGTGGTCTGGCCGGGCAAGATCGGTGTCCACAGCCGCTCACCTCTGCGCGAGCAGGAGGCGGGTGGTGAGGGTGAAGGGATGTGCAATTGGTTCGCCTCCCCCCTCGGACACGTACTTTCCACTATGTGAGGGCTGAGATTCACCTCGGCTCTCACTTTTGCTTTGCCGGGATGGTACGTCAGCGCTGGCGCTGCTGCGACGTCGTGCCGAGGTCAACGCCCGGAAGCGGATCCGCGGCGGGCACATGACGACGATGCTCGACCAGCGGCATCACTCCGGCATGGTGGCAACGCTCGCCGTGTACCTCGGCCGCCTGGGAGACGTCGTGGAGATGGCGCGGCATGGCCCGCAGCCGAACCGAAGACGGCCGCCGTCGGTGGTGGTGGTGCCGCGCACCTCGACGCCCTGCGGCAGGTCGGTGATCGCTTCGACGGCCGCCTCCGGCGCTGCTCTCGATACAGCCGGCTGTTCACCGTGCTCTGATACGTGATGGCTGCCATGCTTCGTAGAATCTCGGTGTGACCGCTACCCCCCAGGACCCGTACGCGGCGCCGCGTACCCGCCCGGAGGTCACGCTGGCACATATCGCGAAGCTGGCCGGCGTGTCCGCCCCGACCGTCTCCAAAGTGATCAACGGCCATCCCGGTGTGGCGGCCGGCACCCGCCGCAAGGTCGAGGAACTGGTCCGGGAGCACGGCTGGCGGCGTCGGCCGGACACCGTCGACTCCAGCGCGGTGGTGGAGGTCATCTTCGAGTCCCTGGACAGCCTGTGGGCGCTGGAGCTGATCAGGGGCATGGACGAGGTCGTCCAGTCCTGCGGCATGATCCTGGGCCTCACCGACATGCGCGGTCGGCGCTCCCCGCACTCGGGCTGGATCAACCAGGTGCTGGCCCGCCGTCCGGTCGGCGTGATCGCGGTCTCGACCGACCTCAGCGAACGCCAGCGGGCCCGGCTGGCCAGCCGCTCCATCCCGCTGGTCGCCCTGGACCCGCGCGGCGAGCCCGACCACGGTGTCCCCTCGGTGGGGGCCACCAACTGGAACGGCGGCCTTTCCGCCACTCGCCACCTGCTGGAGCTGGGCCACCGCAGGATCGCCATGATCAACGGGCCGAACACACTGATGTGCTGCCGGGCCCGCCTGGACGGCTACCGGGCGGCCATGGACTCAGCCGGCATCCCGGCCGATCCCGACCTGGTGTGCACCGGCCCGCTGTATGTGGAGGGCGGCCGCACCCAGGCCCAGGCGCTGCTGGCGCTCCCGGATCCGCCGACCGCGATCTTCGCCGCCAACGACCTGCAGGCCCTCGGGGTCTACCAGGCCGCCCACCGGGCCGGGCTGCGCGTTCCCGAGGACCTGAGCGTCGTCGGGTTCGACGACCTGCCCCTCGCGCAGTGGGCGGACCCGCCGATGACCACCGTGCGCCAGCCCTTGCAGAAGATGGGCACCGCCGCCGCCGAGATGGTGATGGCCCTGGCCTCCCGCAGAGCCCCGGTCGCGGACCGGGTGGAGCTGGCCACCCGGCTGCAAGTGCGCTCCAGCACCGCTTCTCTCGGCTAACCCTGGTTCACCTCCCCACCGTGGGGTCGGCTTCCTGGGACCGGCCGAGAGGACCCGCCCGCGCTCCCGGGCCGGCCGCCATAAGGTCAGCGATCAGTAGATTTCGGCCGGGCACGCGGCTGAGACGCCGCCCCCGGTTCGCACGCACCCGCTGCGGCGGGCCCGACGCGTGCCATGCACTCGGACGAGCCGGATAAGACTGTGCCGGCCCGGTGCAGAGACAGACGGATCAGCGGCGATGGCATCCCGAGGGCCGGCAGAACTGCGGGGCCGGTGCTCTGGCGCCCGGTGAGCGCGGTGACGAGTTCAATCCTGTCGCGGTCGGCGCGCCGTCCTGCCCCGCAGTGTTCCTCGACCCGGCGCCGGAGCCGGGAGGACAAGACACCGGGATGGCGGTCGGTGACCGCGTGGAGCCGGCCCTCGGTGAAAGGCTCAGGAGCGAGTGTTTCCTGAAAATTTCAGAATCATTCATTCCATTAACCGTGTTCACCTGCGGAAACAATCAAAAAACCTGACCTGGGGTGTCCGCCGCATAGCCCTCTGATTCACCATTTAGGCGCAAACTCGCCCGGAACGCCCAAGGGGTTAATGGTGGACAGGTCAACGTCCCCGCCGGTAGTCCGCATCCGCGGTCCTGGTCGTCCATCGGAGCCGTCGAAAGAGCGCCGACAGGGAGCAGCAGCCACACCGGCCCTCTCTCCAGACGACACCGTCGCGGCTGCCGCCCCCGCCCGAACCAGAACCGAACCGCCGACGAGCGACCGACGGCACGAGTGGCGCAGGCCGGCCGACCTGATCGCCCGGATCTCGCATGACCCGATCGGATCGCGTCAAATCCATGGAGGACAAATGAGACACCCGATCGAGTTCGGGCGCATCCGAACTACGGTCATCTTCGTCGTCAGTCTCCTGATGTGCGCGGCGCTGACCATCCCCGCCCGGGCCGCCGCCGCGGATGCCTCAACCAAGTACCTCGGGGTGTTCCGCGAGACGAGTCCCACCCAGATCCTTTCGGGAACCGTCAGCAGGTACGGGGTCACCCCGGCCAGCGTCGAGTGGTTCGACAGTTGGGCCACCGGCAACGCCTTCAACGCGGCCGAGGCCAGGGCCCTGTGGGACCAGGGCGTCATGACGCACTTCACCTGGGAACCCTGGAATCCGGCGCTCAGTGTGAACGATCCCGGCCAGATCCACCTCCAAGACATCGTCGACGGGAAATGGGACAGCTACATCAAGGCCCGCGGCGCGGAGTTCGCATCGGTCGGCGCGCCGATCATGGTCCGCTGGGGACACGAGTTCAACGGCGATTGGTACCCCTGGGGCATCGTCAACAACGGCGGCAACCCCGCTCTGTACATAAGCGCCTACCGGCGGGTGCACGACCTGGCCGTCGCCGCCGGCGCCACCAACGTCCAGTGGGTGTGGTGCTTCAACAACAGCTCCACCCCCAACTCCTCCTTCAACGACCCCGCGCAGTCCTACCCCGGTGACGCCTACGTCGACTGGGTCGGCATCGACGGCTACAACTGGGGCCTCGGCCCGTCCTGGGACCCGGCCGGCAACTACTGGACGAGCTTCGACTCGTTGTTCGCCAGCGCCTACGCCAAGGCACGCGCCGTCGCCCCGAGGCGCCCGGTAATGATCGGCGAGGTCGGCTCCAGCGAGGACGGCGGCAACAAGGCCCAGTGGATCAACGACATGGCGTCCACCCTGCAGTCAGGCCGCTACCCCGACCTGAAGAACGTCGTCTATTTCGACCAGGACAAAGAGGAGCGGTGGTCGGGCACCTCGTCATCGGCCGTCCAAACCGCTTTCACCTCATGGGTCAACCAGACCTACATGAGGGGATCGGGAACGGACCTGGCCAAGGTGGCCGCGGAGTACAAGGGAACGTCCCCATCACCCTCGCCCTCGCCGTCCACGAGCCCATCACCCTCGCCCTCGCCGTCCACGAGCCCATCACCCTCGCCTTCGCCGTCCACGAGCCCGTCGCCGGTCGGCGGCGTGTGCTCGGCCACCTACACGACGGTCGGCTCCTGGCCCGGCGGGTTCCAGGGCGAGGTGACGGTGCGTACTGGGGCCTCAGGGATCAACGGTTGGACGGCACGCTGGACCTTGGCCGGCGGGCAGACGATCAGCCAGCTCTGGAACGGCACCTTGAGTATCAGCGGTTCCGAGGTAACGGTGAAGAACATGAGCTGGAACGGCTCGCTGGGCGCGAACGCCTCCGCCACGTTCGGGTTCCTGTCCAGCGGATCACCGACATCGCCCACGCTCACCTGCAGCAGCCCGTGACTTGTCGAATGCCTCATCGCGTTGACAAACCACATCGTTTGTCTCGCGGCCAGAGCGACGTCTTGCCCGCATGCCCCTACCGGGGCGATGAACCAGCCGTGGCGGCACAAGGTGGCATTAGGCCGCAATCATCATCTACCTGGCCTCAGGAGTTGCGATGTAATGCCACTGAAGCGTCGACGCTTCATCGCCACCACGGCGGCGACCGTCGGCGCTACCGCGCCGCCTTCGGCGACCTTCACTGGCCGAGGGGCCACCGCCGTGTCGCAGCTGATGCCGCCGCAACGCGGCAGCTACGACACGGCCGTGGCCGCTCGCGGGCCGGCCCAGCGCAGGGCGATGTACGAGGTGGCCTGACCCCAGTAGCGCACCCGTTCGCCGGTGATGCGGTAGCCGGCGTGCTGCTCGGGCTCATCCGGTGAGCGGCGTGGGACAGGGATGGTCAGGATGCCGGCGTCCTGCTCGACATGGGTGAGCAGGCCGTGGTTGAAGGTCGACTCCGAAACCGATCGCGTCCGCAAGGCGTCCGCTCAGTTCGCCGGGGAAGGGCATGAACAGCGGGACGATCTCGCCGGTCACACGCTCGCCGTCCTGGTCCGAGCCGACAAGGGGCATGAAACCTACGTAGGCGTCCGCGTCATCGGCCAAGTGACCATCGCCAATCAGGCCGCCATCCTCGACGCGGTGCCCGGCTGCGATCGCGACAGCTGGTATCCCGATGTCATGCCTCGCCGCGATTTCGCGTCGGGCGAGGTGATCTGGTCGAACCTCATGGACCCCAAGCCGCTGCGGCACTCCTGGCCGAAGCCTCGCAAGAGTAGACCCGCATCCCCGTACCGCGAAACGGCCGAGTCCTCGACCTCGTTCCGGCTGCTGGCCACCGCCTACCCCGACGTCCGGCGGGCCCACACCGTACGGCAGCCGACGCCTGCGGAACTCTCCGCAGACAAGCCGCAGGTGGACCACGGCACGCCTTCCGACGAGGAACCGGCGACCCCCGAAAATCTATGTTCGCCGCAGTAGACAATTGAGGCCGCTGGGGCTAGTGTTTCTCACATCGTAAGGAACGGTTCGGCCGGGCAGCGGAAGTACTGGCACCACGATGAACTGCCCGGAGCAAGATGAAGTTGGAAGTTGATGGCAGAAGGTCGGACGTGACGGGCCGGCGCAGTGGTTAGGCCCTGATCGTGGACGCGCTGCCGCAGGTGAAGCCGGACAGGGGTCCGGGAAAGAAATGAAGGGAGTGTTTGACGCCATCAGGATCGCCCGTTGCCGGCTGAGTCTCGCCGCTCGGGTACCGCAGCTCCACAGATAGGAAGGTGGTCTACGGTCACGCATCCGCGATCCCCGCATCACCGCCGCTCAGTACGGCGGATGCGGAAAACAGTGAGCCGGCCGGATATGGCCGGTAGATGGTGTTGAACTCTTCGGGGCCCCGGCACGACAGGTGCCGGGGCCCCCTGTGCTCGTGATGGAAAGGAATGCATGGATCAACCTCACTCGGCCGCCGAAGGTGACACGCTCGCTCACGGCAGGAATGCGGACACGACCGGGTCCAAAGCTGGATCCAGGGCCGAAGACCGGTTCGAGGATCGGTTCGACGATGAGGACTACCCCGCCTACAGCATGGGCGCGGCCGCGGAGATGCTCGGTGTCAGCCCCGCGTTCCTGCGAGCTCTGGGCGCCGTGAAACTGATCGAGCCGAAACGCTCCAGCGGCGGCCATCGCCGCTACTCCCGCTACCAGCTGCGGCTGGCCGCACGCGCCAGGGAACTCGTCGATCAGGGCACTCCTGTGGAAGCCGCCTGCCGGATCATCACCTTGGAAGACCAGCTCGCCGAGGCACTGCGCATCAACAACGCGCGCGACCGCCCGGCCGGACACTAACACCGGTAGAGAGAAGGCCCGGCAGCGTGAAGCTGACCGGGTCTTGGCGTGCAGCGTGGCGACGTGGTCGCGCTTGGTCGCGCTTTTTGTCACCGGCCTCATATCTCCCGGATGACGTACCTCCTACCAGGTGTGATGACGCTTCATACGCTGTCGATCACCGGTATCAAGAGCTGCGCGGCTGTGGTCGACATCCCGGGCCGTCGATTCTCGTGCGGCAGTGATGCAGCAGCCGGAAACGAATCAGGGCCCGCACCTGTGAAGGTGTGAGCCCTGATACGTGGCGCTATTCTGTCAGGCGGCAACGATGTTCTCGGCCTGAGGGCCCTTCTGGCCCTGGGTGACATCGAAGGCCACCTTCTGGCCCTCGTGCAGCTCGCGGTAGCCGCCCTGAGAGATGATGTTGGAGTAGTGTGCGAAGACGTCGGCGCCGCCGCCGTCCTGCTCGATGAAGCCGAAGCCCTTTTCCGCGTTGAACCACTTCACGGTGCCAGAAGCCATGTCGATCTCCTCTTGATAGGTGTAGCCGAAATCCGCACTGTCACGAATTCCGCGTTGCCGCGATAGGCCCACACCCGGAGAAGACCGGCAAACAAAAATGCACCTGAGGCTACATACCGTCAGGTGCACACAAGTTCATTATGGGTACCACAACTGCAACTGTGTCTAACCTAGCACACGTGCGGCGTGATACGCACACCCCGCCGCTACCCGCCTGGATGAGCAGCATTCCGCGCAGCTCCGCACGCCCCACCCCCCGTATCTCAGGCAGCGCACCCCGCGGCCGTCACCCGCGCCTGCCGCACGTCCGCCTGCGCCGATGCCCCAGGCACTCGCCATGACGGGGCGCACTACCTGCCGATCCGGCCCCTGGTGGCCCCCTGACCATCCGCCGCCGCGCAACCGGGAGCCTGAAAGAAAGCAATGCTGCCGCACGGTCAGCGCGTCATCGAGCACCACCTGCTGCGGGCAGTACCCGACCCGGCCGCTGTGCCGGATCGTGCCGCGCGTCGGACGCAGGTCCCAGGCCAGGAGGCCGCCGCGCGAGCCGTATCGGTTGGCCAGGGGGATGGACATCGAGGCGACGGACGATCAGGCCGTCGCGCGAGCGGGATGAGCACCGCTGCCAGGTGATCCTCACCGTGGCGCAGGCAAAGCTCGTGCATGTGCCTGAACGAGACGACCGCAGCGATTGCCGCCAGGAGGAAAACACCGGCGATCGTCGTACGCTGGAGGCGGCGTACCGCAAGTCGCCCTGAGCAGCCGCGAGGTGACCCCGGTGGGGCGGCGTCAGCCGTACCGGAGGATGAAGTCCTTTTCCGAGTCCTCGCTGTCGCCCATCATTCGGCCGACCGCCCACATGCCGCTCGAACCGGGGATCCCGCTGATCGTCGCGTGCCGCACCGGAAGCCTCAGCTTGGGGCCGTACGACGTGGTCCAGGCGCCCTGCACATACCGCATGAAGAGGACCTGCTTCGGGTGGGAGGGGTCGACGCCGCTCACCCAGATGTTTCCGGAGGCGTCGGCGGTGAGGCCGGTGATGCGGCCCTTCGCCACCGGGAGGGGCACCTGGCGCCACGACTTGCCGTCGAAGTGCAGCGCGAGCGGCTTGAAGTCACTCCAGTCGTACGGATTGCCGATCTGACCGACCGCCCAGACGTCGTCGGCGCCGATCGCCCGCACCTGGTTGAGCTTCCCCTCGGGAATCGCCGGGGTCCGGCTCTCCTCCCAGCGGACCCGACCGCCCCGCTCGGTCCCTCGTACGACCAACGGTCCGGTCTTCTGCGCGCCCACCGCCCAGACCTCACCCGTCCCGCGGCGGGCCGACAGCGCGGCGAGCGAGCCCTTGTGGGTGTACTCCCTGACGAACCCGGCGCGGCCGCTCCAGCTCAGGACGACCGCACGGTCACCGGTCTCGTCGAGACTCCCGGCGAACCACACCCGCCCCCGGCCGACCTCGACGTCGGACAGCCTTCTGTTCCCGGTCTTGCCGAACGGCCGGTACATGCTCCAACTCCTGCCGTTCCAGTGCCCGACCCGTACGTTGAGGCCGTTGCCAACCGTCCACACGTCGTCGGGGGAGGTCGCGCTGACGGCGTCGAAATGGTGGACGTCCGAGTCGTACCCGGCCGGCGGCCGATAGGCGGGCATGGTCGCACTCTTCCACTGGGTGCCGTTCCACCGTGCGACGGCGGGGCAGCTCACGGCCTTCTCCCGCCCGCAGCCGTACCCGACGGCCCACGCGTCCCGGGCCCCGGTCGCCGTCACGTCCAGCAGGGCACTGCCGTTCGGCCCGAGGGCCGCGCCCTTGACGACCCGCCACTGCGCCGGGGCCGCCTGCACGGTGCCGGCCCCGATCGTCAAGCCGGCTACCGGGACGGTCACGACCGAGATGGCGACGGCGAGCGTGACGCGGGCCGAGGCGCGAGGGATGTCCATGGCAGGGGTCCTTTCGTCTGCGGTGGGACAGACGCAGTCTGAGACGGACCCCTTGCAGACCTCTTGATCGGCGATTACCGCCGACCTCATGAATTCACGGGCGAACGGCCGACCGTCACGTAATGCGAAGAGGTGCCGCCCCGAGAGCGGCACCGGCATGGACGAGGGGGCGTGGGCGTGCCGGACCACGGCAACGAAACTCTTGGTCAGGGCCGTGCACGGCCGCCCCTGCAGGCCGATTGCAGCGCCCCGATATGTCGTAATCAAGGGACGTGCAAGCGGCCGACCTTTCACTGGGCGCGATCATTCCCGGCGCCGATCACGCCGGGAAGCAACGCACCCAGGAGTTCACCATGAAGCGCACCGCACTCGGTCTGGCCGTCACCGCGATCGCCGGCCTCGCCGTCCTCCCCTCCGCGGCCGCCGCCGGCACCACGACGGCCACCAGGTCCGTGAGCGCGACGCCGAAGCCGCTCGCAGGTGTCGCCGTCTACCTGAGCTACGGCAAGGGCTATCCGATCAGCCGCTACGAACCGGGCAAGGGGTTCATCAAGCTCGGCAGCGCACCGGATCTCACCTTCCAGGTCGCCGCCTCGCCCGACGGCACGAAGCTCGCCTGGGTCACGCTGGACCGCCTGCCGAAGGGCAAGCTCCACATCGGGGACGGGAGCACGTCGAAGGTCGTGGCCAAGGGAATCGCCGCCAACTTCCCCTGCTTCACCCCGGTCTGGTCCCCGGACTCCACCAGGGTCGCCTTCTTCGGCAAGCACGCCAACGCCAAGACCGGGACACCTCTCATGGTCATGAACGCGAACGGCACGGGCGTACGCAAGGTCGGCGTACCGCTTGGCGCCTGCCACCTCGCCTGGTCCGCGGACGGACGCCACCTCGCGGGGGCGGCCGGCGACGGCGTCTTCATTTTCGACATCAAGACCGGGCGGTCGGTCCGGGTCAAGGGCATCAAGTACGCGAACCACGTGCACAGCCTGTCGCCGGACGCCAGGAAGGTCGTTGTGCACACGTTTTCGGGGAATGACCCGGAAGGCGACTACGTCTGGCCGATCGGGTCCACCCCGACGATCGTCGACACCGTCACGGGCAAGCGAGTCCCCATTCCGGTCAAGGGGACGAAGATGGGTGCGTTCTACCTCCCCGACGGCCGTCTCGTGGTCCGCGTCCGCGGCCGCACGCACAACACCCTGGTCGTGCTCGACTCGACCGGCCGGGAACTGCAGCGGCTCGCCGAGCCGGCGAAGGCGCGGAACCAGGCCCTGCTCCAGATCGTCAGATGACCCTGCCGCCTGTCCCCGGGAACGAGCGGGTCAGCGGGTGTGAGTCCGGTCACGACACCTTCTTGACCGGGTGACGCAGGGCCGGGCTGAGGTTCTCATAGCCCAGGCCGGTGAGCGTACTTGTCCAGCAGGATGCGAGCGCGGTCGTAGCCGGGCGGGCGCGGCGGCCCGGTGTGCGGGCGGATGTCGGCGGCGGGCGGGGACGGGGCGGCGCCGTCCTGAGAGCCGGCCTGCGGCCCGCCGCCCCTCCTGCGTGAGGAACGGCGGCCTTCATGGCAGGCTGACGGTCGCTCAGCTCGCGGCACCACGTGGAGGTCTGATCCACCGCCTCGGCCGCGAGAGCCCCGCCGCGGTCAGGCAGTCGTGCTCAAGCACTTCTCCGCGACGGCGTTGGTCTTCTTGGTGTAGCAGGCGTAGTAGGTGTAGCCGCGCTTGATGGAGTAGGCGGCGGTGTAGCTGGTGCCGCTGATGTCCTTGGTCTCGACCTTTTTGTAGCCGTTGGGGCCCCTGACGATGAGGTTGATGTTGTACTTCGAGTTCATGGTGCTGCTCGGGCTGGTGACTCGGGCCCAGTAGTACTTATGACCCGCGTACGTGCCGGTGCGCAGCTGCAGGGTTCCCAGCGAGCCGCTGTACTGCTTGTAACTGGAGACGCCGGTGGCCTTGGTCGGGGCGCCGGTGGATCGCGCCGGCGCGGACGCAGCCTGAGCCGCCGGCATCGCCGCGCTCGCCACCGCCACGATCGCGGCCGTGACACAGATCTTGGCCAACGACGTGCCGCCTCTAACCTTGAACATCGATATGTCCCTTTCCGGTTGATATCAGGATTCCCCGCTGATGGCCGGTGGGGGCCCGCCCGGCGAGCGCCTTGCCACAGCCGACAACAGCCGGTGCCGCCCGCTTTCCCGCATTCGGCAACAACGGCCCCAAAGCCGTACCCAGGCTAGAGAAGACCGTGCCACGCCGATGTCAGGTGAACTCCCGACAATTCGCTCACCGTTGCGAACGATGGCACGCCGGCTCACAGCTCGGTGGCTATGCAGGCAAGCGGAACGCCATCTGCGTGCTGCTATGAGCACCGCTCAGGGATCTTGGCAGGCGGAAATGCCGGTGAGTTCGGGCACCGGCAGGGGCTGGTCTGCGAGTCAGAGTGGTTGCTATGCGTGGCCGGCATGGCACCGGAGCGGATCCTCGGCCTGGCCGACGGATCGCTCGTGCTGATCGAGCCCGCCGTACGGGAGCCGTTGTTCACTCCGAAGGACGGTCGTGGCGTGGATCGCCGCGAGCAGGGCTGCAGACGTGCTTCCCCGAGGGCCGACCAGGCGCCTGGGTTTGTTGGGGCTCCGATCGACAGATGCCACCGACGTGTTAGTAGAGTGACGTGGGGTGCGCCGGGAAGCCTGGTCGGCAATGGCCGATCTGTACCCGGAAAGCCTGGAGCGCCGCATGACGAACCCTGCCTCGCCACATAAGCCGGCCCTGCTTGATCGGGGCTCCTGGGGCGAGGCGCGCAGGATCGGCGCCATCCTTCGCAAGGAGACCGTCGGCGGGGTGTTGCTGCTGGTCGGCGCGATGGCGGCGATAATCTTTGCCAACTCCCCCTGGGGGGACGCATATGAGACGCTGCGCAACGTCCGCTTCGGGCCCGAAGCGCTCCATCTGAATCTGAGCCTGGCCACCTGGGCCGCTGACGGCCTGCTGGCGATTTTCTTCTTTGTGGCAGGGCTCGAGCTCAAACGTGAATTCGTCGCCGGTGACCTCCGCAACGCACGGCGAGCCGCGGTCCCGATAGCGGCGGCGCTGGGCGGGGTGATCGTCCCGGCTCTGCTGTACCTGCTCATCACCCGGGGCGTGGAAGGCGCGGCCCGCGGGTGGGCGATCCCCACCGCCACCGACATCGCCTTCGCCCTGGCGGTGCTGGCGGTCATCGGCCGTTTCCTGCCCACGGCGCTGCGCACCTTCCTGCTCACGTTGGCCGTGGTCGACGACCTGGTGGCCATCGCCATCATCGCGCTGTTCTATACCGAGGACTTGTCACCGGTCCCGCTGCTGGCGGCACTGGCACCGCTGGCGGTCTTCACCGTACTGGTGCAACGCCGGGTTCGATCATGGTGGTTGCTGCTGCCGTTGGCCGCCGCCACGTGGGCGCTGGTGCATGCCTCGGGTGTGCACGCCACCGTCGCCGGCGTTCTGCTCGGCTTCGCCGTACCGGTCTTGCGGAGCCAGAAGGCCGGAGGCCCTGAGGCCGGGCCCGGTCTGGCCGAGCATTTCGAGCACCGGTTCCGCCCCATCTCGGCCGGAGTGGCCGTACCGGCGTTCGCGTTTCTGTCGGCGGGAGTGTCCCTCGGCGGGCTGGACGGCCTGGGGAGCGCCTTCCGTGATCCGGTCGTGCTGGGGGTCGCAGTGGGCTTGGTGGTGGGCAAGCCGATCGGCATCATGACGGCGACATGGCTCATGGCCCGCTTCACCCACGCCGACCTGGACGAGGACCTGACCTGGGTGGACATGCTGGGATTGTCAATCCTGGCAGGGATCGGGTTCACCGTCTCGCTGCTGATCGGCGAACTTGCCTTCGGCCTGGGCAACGACGAGCACGTCAAGGTGGCGGTGTTGTCCGGTTCGGTGACCGCAGCGCTGTTGGCGACAGTGGTTTTGCGGTTGCGTAACCGCGTCTACCGGCGCATCCATGAGATCGAGACCGCCGACGTCAACCAGGATGGCGTGCCGGACGTTTATCAGATCGGCCGGTCCGAAGCGGCCGATCGCTGACGCAGAGGCGGTGAGGCGCCTTTCGCGTCGTTGAGCCGACCCCAGCGCCAACGTGACCAGGACTGTCATGCGGCGAGAACGCGCGCCATCAGGGCTTTGAGGGTGAGCGCGCCCAGAAGCCGGCCCTCGTCCACGACCGCGACGAATGGGCTTTGGGTGCGCATCATGAGTTCGGCCAGTTGCAGCGCGGTGGCGTCGGGGCCGCTGATCGGCAGCTCGCGCGGCGGGGCAGACAGACAGGCACGCATGGTTCGGCCGCTCGTCTGGTGCAGAATCCCGTCAGCGTGAGCCTCGTCCACCACCCGGACCAGGACCGGATCCACCTGGCAGTAGCCGGGGACGACCAGACGTAGCACTTCGGTCTCCGACAGGACCGTGACCGGCGACCCGTCATCGTCGACCACGATGAGGCCGGGCAGGTCCTGCTCGGTGAGCAGCCTCACCGCGTCGACAACGGTCGAGTCCAGATCGATCGTCGGAAGATCGATGAGCAGATCACGGGCGCGCACGGTATGACCTCCGGCTCCAGGCGGCATGACGTGCCGACCAGACTTCCCGGCTCACCTGAACCGACATTATCGACAATCGCGGAGATGCGATACAAGGGACCTCCACGGCTACCCTCCCGTGCGGCGGCGGATTTGTGACGTGCGCGTAGATGTTCACCGTGATCGATGGGCTCGCGTGCCCAGCCGCTCCCGGACGGGGGTTCCCCTCCCTTGATTTATCGATTATCGTCGATTTTCGATGAACGGTGAAGAGAAGGGTCCGCTGCCCCGGGCCGAGGCCGAGGAGTACGCGAGCTGGTTCAAGGCGCTGGCGGACGCGACGCGGATCCAGATCGTGTCGCTGCTGGCCCGGCGGCGCGAGCCGATGAGCGTGGGCGAGATCGTGACCGCGTCGGGGGTGGGTCAGTCGACGGTCTCCCACCATCTGAAGATCTTGGCCGAGGTGGGCTTCGTCCTCGTGGAGCGGCAGGGCACCTCCGCCTTCTACCGGATCAACGACAGCTGCGTCAGCTGCTTCCCCACCGCCGCCGACGTGGTGATGGGCAACCCGGTTCCGGCAGCTCCCGTCTGCGAGTGAAGGAGAACGCGATGGCACACGACGAGGTCGTCGAGCGCTATTCAGGACTGGCCCGCGCCGCCCTCGAGGGACAGATCGCCCTGGATTGCAGTGCGGAGGAGTTCGATCAGGGCTGTTTCGGCGCCGCGGGGTACGACGACACCATCGGCATCCCGGAGAGCGCGGTGCGCGCCAGCCTCGGCTGCGGAAACCCGGTGGCCGTCGCCGAGTTGCGCGCCGGTGAGACCGTACTCGACCTCGGCTCGGGTGGCGGGATCGACGTGTTGCTGTCGGCCCGCCGGGTCGGACCGTACGGCAGGGTTTACGGGCTGGACGCCAGCCCCGACATGGTCCGGCTGGCCCGCGCCAACGCCGAGCAGGCGGGGGTGGCCAACGTGGAGTTCCTGCACGGCGCCATCGAGGCCGTCCCGCTGCCTGATCAGGCGGTCGACGCCGTCATCTCCAACTGTGTGATCAACCTGTCCGATGACAAGGCCGCCGTTATAGCCGAGGCGTTCCGGGTCCTGCGCCCCGGCGGGCGGTTCGGCGTGAGCGACGTGGTCACCGATGGCCCGGTCGATCCGGTACGGCGCGAGGCCGCCGAGCAGCGGGTGGGCTGCGTGGCCGGGTCTTTGACCGTGGCGGAGTACCGCGACCTGCTGCGCCGGGCCGGCTTCGTCGGCCTCACCATCCGCCTGACCGCCGATCACGGTGACGGCGTCCACTCGGCGATCGTCCAGGCGACCAAGCCCGTGATCGGCCCCGGCCGGGTCTGACAGGCCTAACCACCCGCGCCGTCCATGCGGGCGAGGCTCCGGACCAGGTGACGGGCATCGGCGCCGACCCCGCGCAAGGTGTTGGAGGAGGGGGTGCGCTGCCATTCCAGCCCGAGGTAGCCCAGCCCCGGGTGCGTGTGCGACACTCCCCCGCGCTGCAGTGGCCGTCCGTCAGCGGTCAGCGCACCGAGATCGGCCAAATAGTCCAGATTGGGCCGATATCCAGTGGCCAGAAGCACCGCGTCGATGCGCTCACGGTGGCCGTCGGCCCATTCGACGTGATCGCCGTCCAGCCGGTCGAACATCGGGCGGCGGTCGAACCGCCCCTGGCGCAGGGCCTGGCGGTAGCGGCCGTCATCGAGCACGGGTACGGTCGGCGGGCGATCGGCTCGGCGCAGGGGGAGCCGGTCGAATCCGGTCAGGCGGAGCCAGAAGTGCAGGTCCCGTCCGAGCGGACGCTGGGCCACGAACCGGATCGGGTCACGGCTGGCCACGGTGACCCGCGCGTGCGCGGCCAGTTCGTAGGCGATCTGGATCGCCGAGTTGCCCGCTCCGACGACCACCACGCGCTCGCCGGACAGCGACGCCGGGGAACGGTAGTCGGCGGCGTGCAGGACCTGGCCGGTGAAGCCGTCCAGTCCCGGCAGGACGGGTCGGTGCGGGCGGGCGAACGAGCCGCTGGCCGCGATCAGGATGCGCGCGGTCAGCACCTCGCCACCGGCCAGGCGTACGGAAAAACCGTCGCCGTCCGATGCCTCCACCGCCGTCACGTGGGCGCCGGTACGGATCTCGGCACCGCGTCCGACCAGACCGGCGGCGTAGCGCTCCAGGTAGTCGACCACCTCGTCTCGGCACGGATACCGCTCGCCGTCACCACCGAAGGCCAGGCCCGGCAGGGAACTGTAGCGGGCGGGCGAGAACAGCTTCAGGCTGTCGTAATAGCCCCGCCAGGATCCGACCGGCCGATCGGAGGCCTCCAGCACCAGCGGATGCCACCCTGCCCCCAGCGCGGCGTGCGCCGCGGCCAGGCCCGCCTGCCCGCCCCCGACGATGACCACGGAGTCCCTGTGAGAAGTCATGCGGGAAAACATATCGTCATCTTCTAATATGTCAATATGACGATGCGAGCAGTAGGGTGCGCCTCAGGAGGATGAGATGGCCGAGACGACAACACCCCGCGACACCGTCGGCGACGCGGAAAGCACCGTCCCCTGCACACCGCCGGCCGCCGGGCCGGGCTGCGGGTGCGGCGACCCGTGCACGGTGCCGGAACTCGGCCAGGACGTCCACGACTTCCTCAAGGCCCTGGCCAGCCCGGGCCGCCAGCAGATCATGCTGCTGTTCGCACGTGGCGCAGAACTGTCGGTCGGCCAGGTCGCCGAACACGCGGGCATCAGCCAGTCCACGGCTTCCCAGCAACTCGCCCTGCTCCGCCGCGGCGGCATCGTCACCTCCCGCCGTGATGGCAAGGAAGTGCTGTATCGCGGCGACCGTGAACGCGCGATGCGCATGCTCACCGACCTGCGGGATTACCTGTGCTTCTGCTGCTGACGGACACGCGGAGGCGAAGCGCCGCTGACGGGCACGCGGAGGCGAAGCGCCGCGTACGTCAGCCCATGGAAAGGCCTCATCGCCGACGTCCTGGCACACCGCCGCCTGCGCCGGATCACCCCTTGACCGCCCCGGCGACCATTCCCGTACCCACCCTGCGCTGCAGGAACAGGAAGACGATGAGAACGGGCAGGGCGAACAGCGTGGCCGCCGCCATGGTGGCCCCCCAGTCGGCGCCGAACACGTCGCGGAAGGACGACAGCCACACCGGCAGCGTCCGCCTGTCCTGATCCTTGATGATCAGGACGTTCACGAACGCGAACTCGTTCCAGGCGGTGATGAAGCCGAACAGCGAAGTCGCCATCAGGCCGGGCGCGAGAAGCGGGAAGATCACCCTGCGGAAGGCGGCCGACCGGGTGCATCCATCGACCAGCGCCGCCTCCTCGATTTCGACCGGGATGGCGGCCAGAAAGCCGCGAAGCGTCACGATCGTGAACGGCATCGTGATCGTGAAGTACACACCGGTCAGCATGGCGAGCGAGTCCAGGAGATCGCTGTCGCGGGCGATGATGAACATCGGCACGAGCAATGCCTCCCAAGGCGCCATCTGCGCGGCGAAGACCGCCACGATGAACGGCCCCCTCCCCTTCCAGCGCATCCGCGCGACCGCGAACGCGGCAAGGAGCGAGACGACGAGCGCGATCAAGACGGCGCCGCCGGTCACGATCAGGCTGTTGCGCCAGAACGTCCAGAACCCGTCGGCGCCGACGGCCGTGGCGAAGTGCTCGATCGTCGGATGCGCGGGCCACAGGGTGGGCGTCTCGGATTGGATGTCGGTGGCCGATTTGAACGAGGTGACGACCATCCAGTAGACGGGGAAGATCATCACGGCGAGGACGGCGAGGGCCGCGGTGTTGAGCGCGATCCGGCGTGGTCTCACGTGTCGGCTCCTTCCTGCTTGAGCATCCGCCGCAGGTTGCCGACGAGAGCGACGGTGAGGATGACGACGGTGAGGATGGCCACGGCCGAGCCGAGGTCGTAGCGGTGCAGCGCCCGAGCGATCTTGAAGGCGTAGACGGGCAGGGTGGTCGTCGCGCCGTCGGGGCCGCCCTGGCTGAGCACCCAGATCTGCGGGAAGCACTTGAAGACCCAGATCACCTCCAGAGACGTGATCAGAGCGAACATCGGGCGCAGGATCGGAAAGGTGATCTGCCGGAAGACCTGCCATCCGCCCGCGCCGTCGAGCCTGGCCGACTCGTAGAGCTCGACCGGGATCGTGGTCAGGCCCGCGTAGAGAGTGAGTGCCGCGAACGGCACCGACTGCCAGACCACCAGGACGACCAGCACGCCGAACATGGTCGTGCCGTTCGCGAACCAGGAGTATCCCTCGAAGGAGTCGAACCCGACACGCACGAGCAGCCAGTTGACGATGCCGAGCCGCGACTGGAACAGCCACTGGAAGACCGTCGTCGCCGCGATGATCGGAGTGGCCCAGACCAGCGCGAGCACGCTCATCAGGGCCGTACGCATACGGCGACCGAGCCGTACCAGCATCAGCGCTATGCCGGTCGAGATGCCCACGATGAGCACCACATTGATCGCGGTCCAGACGAAGGTGCGCAGCACCACGGCCCAGAACTCGCCGGCGGCCAGCAGTTCCCGGTAGTTGTCCAGGCCGATGAAGGCGGCGCCGCCCCTGATCAGCTCGCCCATCCTGAAGTGCTGGAAGGAGATCAGGGCGGCCCGCAGCAGCGGGTAGAGCAGGAGGAACACGCCCCCGGCCACGGCCGGGGCGATCAGCAGGTACGGCCACGCCCGCGAAATCCGTCGGCCTCCGGCGCGAATGACGGGTGGCGTCGCGGGTCGGTGGTCGGCTCCTGCTTCCCGGGTGGGGGCGTGGACGGTGGGCACGGCGCCCTCCCTCCGTTTCGGGCGTCGCCCGGCGTGCGGCCGGGCGACGCGGGGTCGTTCAGGAGCCGTTGTTGAGCGTCGAGGTGATGGCCTCGGAGGTCTTGCGCGCCTCGGCGGCGGGGTCTCCACCGGTGAGCACCGCGGTCATGTACTGCTTGACGACCTGGGTGGCCTCGACGGCGGCCCAGTTCGGGGTGTTCGGGGTGGCCCTGCCGTTGGCGGCGCCCGCGGCCATCGCGGCGGTCCCCTCGTTCGAGTCGAGCACATGCGCCAGCGACGTCCTGTTCGGCACGAAGCTCATCGCCTTGGCCAGGTCGCTCTGGAACTTCTCGCCGGTCAGTGCCTTGACGACCTCGTAGGCGGCATCCTGGTGCCTGGACGCCTCGGGGATGATCAGGTCCGAGCCACCCGTGAACACCGCGCCCGGCTTGTCGGCGGTCTTGCCGGGGATGGGGAAGAAGCCCATCTTGTCCTTCATCCCGGGCTCCACCTCCAGCACTCGGGCGGCGCCGCCGGGCACGCTGATCATCTGCGCGACCTTGCCCTTCGCGAAGACCTCGTGCTGCGGCGGGTTGGCCTCGTCGGCGTCCTTCGGGCCCTTGCCGAGCGCCTGGAGCTTCGCGTAGAAGTCCATGCCGGCCAGTGCCTGGGGCGTGTCGAGCGCGCCCTTCCACCGGTCGCCGTCCTTCACGGCGAGATCGCCGCCCTCGTCCCAGATGAACCCGGCCAGCACGTACCAGGTCTGCCCGGTCAGATAGATGCCCTGGTCGCCGCCCGTGTTCAACTTGGCGGTGTCGGCCAGCCACTCCTCACGGGTCTTGGGCGGGGAGTCGATCCCGGCCTTGGCGAACAGGTCCTTGTTGTAGATGACGACGCGGTTCGCCGCGTACCAGGGGATGCCGTACTGCCTGCCGTCGATGTTGCCGGGCTGGGCCAGGCCGGGGATCCAGTCCGTACCCCCAAGGTCGGCGATCTTGTCGGTGAGGTCCTTGACCCCGCCGCTCGAGGAGTACTGCGCGACCTGGGTGTTACCGACTTCGATCACATCCGGCGCGTCGGTGCTGGCCAGCGCGGCGGTGACGCGCTCGCCGATGCCGTCCCATGCCTGGATCTGGATGTCGAGGTCGACGTCCTCGTGCGCGGATTCGTACTCGGTCTCGAACTGTTCGAGCAGCTCGTCCGTGACGCTGCCGTCCATGATCCAGACGGTGAGCTTGGTCGGTCCCGCGCCGGTAGGGGCGCCGTCGGACGACTCGCCGGAACCACAGGCGCCGACGCCCGCGGTCATGACGAGAGCGGCCGCTGCGGCCAGGAGGCGGTGCTTCATGGTGCTTCTCTTTTCGGGGGGTACGACTGGCGTCGGCCTTGGGGCGAAAAAGTATGGAGTGCGGCTCACGCCGGATGGCGCGAGCCGCACGGTGGCTCAGGAGTTGGGAACCGTGTCGGTGAACGTGGTGGAGGCGGCGCGGAAAGCGCCGACCCTGTTGCCCACCTCGGCGGGCGAGACGACCTCGCCCTTGCTGTAGTAGACCCAGTCGACCTGCTGGTGGTAGGTGCGCGGGGTGCTGCCGCCCTGCAGGTCGATGAACCACTGGTTGAACATGATCCACATGGGCGTCTCGGGGTAGTGATCGCCGCCGTGGTCGGCGAACAGGCGTCCGTCGATGTAGTACTTGATCCGGCCCCCGGCGACCTGGATCACCAGGTCGTGCCACCCGGCGAAGCTCGCCCGCTCCTCGGTGTGGGTGTTGACGGCCAGCCAGGGGTCGTTCCGGTAGGTCTCCCAGCTGGTGGCGTACATGATGTTGCCCGGCTCGCCCCATCCGCCGTTGGGGAGGTACTCGAAGTCGAGCTCACCGTAGTCGGGGTCGAGGTCGTGGGCCAGCGGGGTGATCGTGAAGAAGGTCTGCACGATGTGTTCGCCGTCGGGGCCGCTGACCGGGGCGTCGCTGAACTTCACCCGGGCGGCGTAGGTGCCCTCGAAGAACTTGCGGTCGGTGGTCGAAAGCTCGGTCTGGACGGTGCCCGAGCCGGTGCCGTTGGTGGAAGAGGCGAGCTGGAGCACCTGGCCGCCGTCGACCGTGGGGAAGGTCACGGCGGCGGGCGACCAGGTGGCGCCGGGCACACCGGGACCACCGGAGCTGGAGCGCACCGTCCAACCACGCTGGGCCAGGCGCGGGTCGGCGGAACCGGTGTAGGCGAAGTCGTCGAAGAGGACGCCCTGGCCGGTGCCGGGATCGTCCGAGGGGCTGGGCGACGGGCTCGGCGACGGGTCGTCACCGCCGGCCGCGGGAATGCCCCAGGCGAGCTTTCCGTTCACGAACACCGCCACCTTGTTCCAGTCGGCGTAAGCGGTCTGGGTGCCGAAGGAGTAGTCGTCACTCTGGGAGAAGTTCTGCCAGTCGGCACGGTAGAAGCGCAGCTGCATGTCTCCGGTGTTCGCACCGGCCGCGAGGGTCCCCGAGGTGAAGCCGACCTCCAGGTAGCGATCGGCTGTCGGCACAGGGGTGGCGAGGTCGACGAACCGTCCCGTCACCGTCGAGCAGCCGACCACGGCCCACGAGCAGGCGAAGCGGTAGGTCGTCTCCCCACGGAAGTAGTAGCGGATCTTCACCTGGTTGAGCGGAATGGACTCGGTGCCGGTGTTGACGAGTTTGAACCACGGCTCGGCCTGCGCGGTGGTGGCGCCGGTCGAGCTGTTCTTGTACTGCAGGCGCACCGACTGGACGGCGGAGGCCGGCGTCGCGAGGGCGATGCAGGCGAGGGAGACCGGGAGGACTAAGGCCAGCAGAACCTTCAGGAAATGTCGGGACATGAAGTGATCTCCTTTGCGGGGACCCCCGAGTGGTTGTACGGCACGGCTGGTTGTACGACATGGCTGGTTGTACGGCACGGCTGGTTGTACGGCACGGCTGGTTGTACGGCACGGCGGCGAGGGCCGCCGTCGGTGACCGGGTCGGGGCCGCCTCCCCCGGCGGTGCGGGCCTCGACCGGGATTCCCCCGAGACGGGTCAGGCGCCCCGGCGGATCCGGCCGGCGTAGCGGGCCTCGATGGCGAGGTTGTGCGCGTCGCCCTCGGGAACGTTCGCCGACAGGTAGACCGGCGGCACCTGTCCTGCGGCGAGCAGCTCACGTACCGCCTCGGCGATCACGAGCTGGACGAGCAGGGCGGAGGTGATGGTGGAGACGGCTCCGACGGCTCCTCCACCGGGCAGCGGGAGCACGGCGTCGCCGTACGGAGCCCGGTTGTCGAGGACGACGTCGGCGAGGTCGCACAGTTTGCGGCCCGAGGGGTGTTTCGGGGAGACCGCCGAGCTGTGCTGCAGGGAAGTGATCGCGATCAGGTCGTGACCGCGCTCCTTCACGAGGGTGGCGAGCTCGATGACGACACCGTTGACGCCCGAGCTGGAGATGATGACGAACAGGTCGTGGTCCTCGACGGGCGCGAGGTCCAGGATGCGGTGTGCGATGGCGGGGTCGCGCTCCAGGTCGTAGCGCTGGAGCTCTTTCGGGTCGGCGCCGCCGTACAGGACTATGTCCCTGAGTGCGAGCCGGTTGGTGGGAACCAGGCCCCCGGCCCGGCCGACGATCTCCATGGCGACCGCCTCGGAGTGGCCTGAGCCGAATGCCTGGATGATGCCGCCCCTGCCGAGGGCCGTCGTGACGAGGGCCGCCGCCCGCCTGATGGACGTGGCCTGGTCGGCGGGGATGGTGTGCACCAGCCCTTCGACGTGCTCGGCGTAGCGGCGTGGGTCGATCATCACATGTCTCCTTCGGGAAGCCGGTGGCCGGCCACGGCCCTGAAGGTCAGGTCGAACGCCTGCCGGGTGCGCTCGTAGGTGCGCTGCGCGACCGAGACGTAAACGACGTCGAGGACGAGCAGCTGGGAGTGGATCGCCGCGAAACCGTCGCCCCTGAACATGGTCTCCTTGCTGGCCGTCGTGAGCACCAGCTCGGCCACCTCGGCCAGGGGCGACCGCGGGTGCGAGGTGACCGCCACCGTGATCGCTCCGTGGCTGCCCGCTTCGGCGAGCACCTCGATCACCTCGCGCGTCCTGCCGCTGTGTGAGATGCCGACGGCCACGTCGCCCTCGCCGAGCAGCGCGGCGTCGGTAAGCGCGCTGTGCGCGTCGGACCTGCTCCAGGTGGGGATCCGAATGCGCTGGAGGCGATACTCCATCTCGCTGGCCACCGCCGCACTGCTGGAGACGCCGAACAGCAGGACCCGGCCCGCCTGTGAGATCGCGGCCGCGGCCTTCTCGACCGCGGCGAGATCGAGCTGGGCCGCGGTCTCCTGGATGAGCCGGATGTCGTTCCCGGACACCACGCCGAGCACCCGCTCCAGACTGTCGCCGGGCAGGATCTCCTGGCCGATGTCGGTCTCCCATGTCTGCTGGGCGACCCTGCCCTGCTCGGTGGCGATCGCGACCCTGAGCTCGGCGTAGCCGCCGAAGCCCAGCGCCCGGCAGAAACGGGTGACCGTCGCGGTCGAGGTGCTGCTGCGTTCCGCCAGGTCGATGATCGTCGATCGCGCGGCCTCGCCGGGATTGCTGAGAATCAGCTCCGCCACCCGGCGCAGCGCCTCGGGCAGCTCCGGCTGCTCGGCTCGGATCCGGCCCAGTAGATCCACGTCGCTCCTCCATCTCGCCCTTGCGGTGAAAATTATGCTCGAACACTGGCTTCGTCAAGACAATCGGTGAATAATTTTTTACATGACTCTGATCGTTGGAGTGGACGCGGGAGGCACGTCGTCTCGCGCGGTGGTGAGCACACTCGACGGCACCGTCGTCGGACGCGGCAGGGCGGGCGGCGGCAATCCCATGGCACTCGATCCCACAGACGCCTTCGCACACGTGGGCGCAGCCGTACGGCATGCCCTGAGCGGGGAGGATTCGGCGGACGTACGGGCCGTCGTCGTCGGGATGGCGGGATCCGGCCTGCTGCGCGAGGCCGCCGTCCGGGCGACGTTCGAGCGCGTGTGCGCCGACGCGGGCCTCACGTGCGCGCCGCGGGTCGTGGGCGACGTCGTGGTGGCCTTCGCCGCCGGTTCCGCATCCCCCTCGGGAACCGTACTGATCTCCGGCACCGGAGCCATCTCGGCAAAAATTATTGACCACACACCCGTCGCTCTGGCCGACGGATTCGGTTGGCAGCTCGGCGACGAGGGATCGGCGTTCTGGCTCGGCCGCGCCGCGTGCCGCCTCGCCGTACGCGAACTCGCCGAGGCGACCGCCCGGGCGGGCAGGACATGGCACACCGAACGGGCGGATGCGGTCCGCCGGGCGGCGGACGCCGGTCAGGAGTTGGCGGACGTGCCTCACGTGCCGCGGGGGGTGAGCCGGCTGACCGATCTCGTCGTACGGCACCTCCTGACGAACGGGGCGGAGTCAGGCGGGGACATCGTCGACAGACTTGCCACAATCGTGCAGGGGCGGCCTCCGCTCATGCTCGCCGAGCTGGCGCCGCTGGTCAGCCGGGCGGCGCTGCAGCGCGATCCCCCCGCGCTCGGCATCGTGCGGGAGGCCGCGCGGAGGCTCGCGCGCACCGCCCTCGAGGTCCACACCCATGGTGACGACGCGCCCGTGGTGCTGGCCGGGAGCGTGCTGACAAGCGAAGGTCCCGTGCGGCGGGCCGTACGGGACCTTCTCGAACCGGACGTGGCGGTCGCCGTGGCGGGGGACGGCGCGGGAGCGGCGGCGTGGCTCGCGCTGCGCGATCTCGTCACTCCGGCGCAGGCGGCACGCCTTCACACAAGACTCGCCCGCCCGCTCACCTTCCCCGGGACAGCCCGCCGGGGAACCGAGGGAGCCGCTCAGGGCCGCTGAGCGGCTCAAGTGGAGCGGGACGCCGCCGGGGCCGGGCCGCCCCGTGCTCGGCCCCGGCCTATACGTACTCTTTTCGGCTCGTGGTCGAGCCCACGCCGTTGATGGTCGTGCACGGTGTCGAGCGCGGCGGCGAGGGTGTCGGTCACGGAACTCTCCTTCGCGAGTCACGAGAGACCTCGGCGGTCCCGGGAGTGCGAAGGCGTAACCGGTGGACAGGCGCATGGGCCTGCCCGGTCTCGCCGGGCCCACCATCGAGGCCGTCGACGTCACCGCACGCGGGGAACGTGCGGGGAGCGGCAGGTCTTCGGACTTGTGGGCGTGATGCTCGTTCCTACTGGCCGTCGCTTCCCGGATCTTCAGGTCCAGTGCGTGTGACGGCGGTCGCTCCCACTCACCGCTGCGGGGCAGCCCCGGAATCACACCGGGTTCCCTCTTACGACGCGCCTGCCTGGCGGGCAGGGCGAACCGACTGCGGCACCCAGCCCAAGCGTGATCCGGTTCGCGGAAGCGCCCGGGTCCACATCGGTCTACGGGATCGACCGCCTGGAGGAGTGCTTCGGCTCACCTTCTTCGGCCGAGAAACCTAGCGCCGCGTGATATGAAAGTTTCATTTCCCCGCGCTCTCCGATCGTCCTCGACACCGAGGTCAGGACCATCGGCGAAGCACCGGGGCAGGCGGCAGGAACGCCCGTCGTTGACGCGTTCCCTCCCGCCGATGTTCGCTCGCGCATAGTGGCGCTCCGGTCCACTGGCCGAGGAGCCGCAGCCTGGACCTCCGATGTCACGTCCGGCTCCCGTGGCGTGCTCCCCGGTGGACCGGGTTTCCATCACCGAACGTCACCACGAGGCCTGGAGGCGGAAATGGATGCCTGAGCACGACGCCGGGCCCGATGCGTTTCGCCGTCCCCTCACGGGTGAGTCCGCATCCGGAAGAGCCTTAGCGTTAGAGCCTTAGTGTTAGCGCTAACTCTAAAGTGAGCAGCTCTCGTCGGCGGCGACGGCACGACCGCCTCGCGTGAAGCACGCCTTGAGGGGTCGTGTTAGCGCTAACAACGACAGGTCACGACCACGGTGCCGACTCGGCCGTACCAGCCGCCTATATCGGCCCACCCGTACTACCAGCCCGCCCATATCGGTTCACCCAGCCCACAGGAGTTCAGATGTCGCTATCACCGCTCAGCCGCCGACAGTTACTTCAGACGGCGGGCATCGCCGTCGTCGCCTCCGCCGCCGGGCAGGTAGCCGCCGCCACCACGGCCCAGGCCGCCACGGCTCAGGCCGCTGTCGCCCCGGCACGGCCCGACATCGGCGTGTCCATGTACCCGTTCGAGCTGGGGCAGGTGCGGCTGACCGCCGGACGCTGGATGGACAACCAGAACCGCACGCTGTCGTACCTGCGGTTCGTCGACGTCAACCGAATGCTGTACAACTTCCGGGCCAACCACCGCCTGTCCACGCAGGGGGCGGCGACGAACGGGGGGTGGGACGCCCCCTCGTTCCCGTTCCGCACCCATATGCAGGGGCACCTCCTCAGCGCGTGGGCGCAGGCGTACGCCGTGCTCGGCGACACCACATGCCGGGACAAGGCCACCTACATGGTCGCCGAAATGGCCAAGTGCCAGGCCAACAACGGCGCGGCCGGATTCAACACCGGTTACCTGTCGGGCTTTCCCGAGTCCGACTTCAACGCCCTCGAGGCCCGCACGCTGAACAACGGCAACGTGCCGTACTACTGCATCCACAAGACCATGGCCGGTCTGCTCGACGTGTGGCGCCACATCGGGAGTACCCAGGCGCGTGACGTGCTGCTGGCGCTCGCCGGCTGGGTCGACTGGCGGACCGGCAGGCTGTCCGCCGCCCAGATGCAGGCCATGCTGGGCACCGAGTTCGGCGGCATGAACGCCGTACTGGCCGACCTGTACCAGCAGACCGGCGACGCCCGCTGGCTGACCGCCGCCCAGCGGTTCGACCACGCCGCCGCGTTCAACCCGCTGGCGTCCAACCAGGACCAGCTCAACGGTCTGCACGCCAACACCCAGGTGCCCAAGTGGGTCGGCGCGGCCCGCGAGTACAAGGCCACCGGCACCACCCGCTACCGGGACATCGCCACCAACGCCTGGAACATCACCGTCGGCGCGCACACCTACGCGATCGGCGGCAACAGCCAGGCGGAGCACTTCCGAGCCCCCAACGCGATCGCCGGATATCTCGCCAACGACACCTGTGAGCACTGCAACAGCTACAACATGCTCAAGCTGACCCGCGAGCTGTGGCTGCTGGACCCGAACCGGGTGGCGTACTTCGACTTCTACGAGCAGGCGCTGCTCAACCACGTCATCGGCGCGCAGAACCCGGCCGACTCCCACGGGCACATCACCTACTTCACGCCGCTCAAGCCGGGTGGCCGTCGTGGTGTGGGCCCGGCGTGGGGCGGCGGCACCTACAGCACCGACTACAACTCGTTCTGGTGCTGCCAGGGCACGGGTGTGGAGGTCAACACGGCGCTGATGGACTCCATCTACTTCTACAACGGCACCACGCTGACGGTGAACCTGTTCACTCCGTCGGTGCTGAACTGGACCCAGCGGGGGATCACGGTCACCCAGACGACGTCCTACCCGGCGAGCGACACCACCACCCTGGAGGTCACCGGGAACGCCGGCGGGTCGTGGTCGATGCGCGTCCGCATCCCGTCCTGGACCACCGGCGCCACGATCAGCGTCAACGGCGTCCAGCAGAACGTCGACACCACCCCCGGCACGTACGCGACCCTCACCCGCACGTGGTCCTCCGGCGACACCGTCACCGTGCGCCTGCCCATGCGCGTGCTCATGAAGGCCGCCAACGACAACCCGAACGTCGCGGCGATCACGTACGGCCCGGTCGTCCTGTCCGGAAACTACGGCAACACCGCTCTGTCGGCACTGCCGGCCCTGAACACCGCGTCGATCACCCGGACCAGCACCACGTCGCTGGCGTTCACGGCCACCGCCAACGGATCGTCGGTGAACCTCGGCCCGTTCTACGACGCGCACGGGCACAACTACACCGTCTACTGGAACACCGGCGGCGGCAGCGGCGGAGGCGGGAACGCGAGCTACCGTCTGGTCAACGCCGCCAGCGGTCTCGTGCTGGGCATCCAGAACATGTCCACCGCCGACGGCGGGACGGCACTGCAGTGGACCGACAACGGCACCGCCGACCACGACTGGGAGATGATCGTGGACGGCGGCGCCGTACGGCTGCGCAACGTCAACAGCGGCAAGGTGCTCGGCGTGGAGAACATGTCCACCGCCGACAACGCCCGCATCCTGCAGTGGACCGACAACGGCACCGCCGACCACCGCTGGACGATCATCGACGCCGGCGACGGATCCCACAAGATCCGCAACGTAAACAGCGGCAAGCTGCTCGGCATTCTCAACGGCTCCACCGCCAACGGGGCGCAGGCCGCCCAGGACTCCGACAACGGCAGCGCGGACAACAGGTGGCGGTTCGTGCCCAACGGGGCGCGGCGGATCCAGAACCTGGCCAGCGGACTCGTGCTGGGTGTGCAGAACATGTCCACCACCAACGGCGGCCTGGTGATCCAGTGGGGCGACAGCGGCACCGCCGACCATCTGTGGACCGCGGTGGTCGACTCCGGCGGCTACCTGCGCCTGCGCAACTCCAACAGCGGCAAGGTGCTCGGCGTGGAGAACATGTCCACCACGGTGGGCGCCCGGGTGATCCAGTGGGACGACAACGGCACCGCCGACCACCGGTGGCGGCTGCGGTACGGATCCAACGGGTACTTCCGCATCCAGTGCGCCAACGGCGGCCGGGTCCTCGGCGTGAGCGGCGGCTCCACCGCTCAGGGCGCCCAGATCGTACTCTCCGACGACAACGGAGCCAATGATCACCTCTGGCGATTCGTGTAGCCGCCGACGCGACGAAAGCTCAGCGTCGGCCCGTCGTACATCCCCCCACCGGGCCGCCCGGCCCGGAGATCGAAGGAAAAACTCATGATCACCATCGGTGAGGTCCCCAGAGCCCTCCCTGTGCGGCGCCACTGGCGATCACTGATCGCCGCCGTGGCCGCCGTCGTCCTGACCGCCTCCGCGCTCGTGCTCGGCACCGGCCCGGCATCGGCCGCGACCGTCGACACCAACGCCTGGTACATCCTGGTCAACCGCAACAGCGGCAAGGCCCTCGACGTCTACAACTTCGCCACCAACGACGGTGCCCGCATCACCCAGTGGACCCGCGGCGGCAACGCCAACCAGCAATGGCAGTTCGTCGACTCCGGCGGCGGCTACTACCGCATCAAATCCCGCCACTCCGGCAAGGTCCTCGACGTCTACAACTGGTCCACCGCCAACGCCGCCGAAATCGTGCAGTGGACCGACCACAACGGCGCCAACCAGCAGTGGCGCCTGGCCGACAGCTCCGGCGGCCACGTCCGCTTCATCAACCGCAACAGCGGCAAGGCCCTGGAAGTCCAGAACGCCTCCACCGCGGACAACGCCAACATCGTCCAGTACGACGACTGGGGCGGAAACAACCAGCAGTGGCAGCTCGTCCGCGTCGACGACGGCGGCGGCGGCACGCCCACGCCCACACCCACACCCACCCCTTCCACGCCATCGGGCCGGTACGACAACCCCGTCGTCTGGCAGGACTTCGCCGACGGCGACATCATCCGGGTCGGCGACGCCTACTACTACTCGGCCTCGACGATGCACTACTCGCCGGGCGCGCCGATCCTGCGCTCCTATGACCTGGTCAACTGGGAGTACGCGGGCCATTCCGTGCCGCGGCTGGACTTCGACTCCAACGCCTACGACCTCAACGGCGGGCGCGCCTACGTCAAGGGCATCTGGGCCTCGGCGTTCAACTACCGGAAGAGCAACGGCACCTTCTACTGGCTCGGCTGCACCGAGTTCAACCGCACCTACGTCTACACCGCGACCGCCGTCGACGGCACATGGACCAAGCGAGCGCGGATCAACAACTGCTACTACGACGCCGGTCTGCTGATCGACGACAACGACACCATGTACGTCGCCTACGGCAACTCGAACATCAGCGTCGCGCAGTTGTCCGGTGACGGACTCAGCCAGGTGCGCGCCCAGCAGGTGTTCAGCACCCCGTCCAGCGTCGGCACGCTGGAGGGCGCCCGCTTCTACAAGCGCAACGGCTACTACTACATCTGGCTGACCCGCCCGGCCAACGGCCAGTACGTGCTGCGGTCGAGCAGCCCGTGGGGGCCGTACGAGATGCGCCAGGTGCTGCTGAACATGCCGAGCCCGATCTCCGGCGGCGGGGTGCCGCACCAGGGCGGCCTGGTGCAGACGCAGAACGGCGCCTGGTACTACATGGCGTTCGTCGACGCCTTCCCCGGCGGCCGGGTGCCGGTGCTGGCGCCGATCTCGTGGAGCTCCGACGGGTGGCCCTCCGTGCAGACCGTGAACGGCGGCTGGGGCGCCACATACCCGAAGCCGGCGATCTCCACGGCCAAGACCGTCAAGTCGATGATCGGCCCGGACACGTTCACCACGAGCGCGCTCGACCCACGCTGGGAGTGGAACCACAACCCCGACAACGGCAGGTGGTCGTCCGGCAGCGGCCTGCGGCTGCAGACCGCGACCGTCACCAACGACCTGTACAACGCGCGCAACACGCTGACCCACCGCATCCAGGGCCCATCGTCCACGGCGACGATCGAGCTGGACTACTCGGCGATGGCCAACGGCGACCGGGCGGGTCTCGCGATGCTGCGCGACTCCTCGGCCTGGATCGGGGTACGCCGTGACAACGGCGCGTACCGGGTCGTGATGACCAACAACCTGACGATGAACAGCAGCTGGCAGACCACGTCGACCGGCAGCGAGGCGGCCTCGGCCGCGGTGTCGGGCGGCCGGATCTGGCTGCGCGTCAACGCCGACATCCGGCCGGGTTCGGGCCGGCAGGCCCGGTTCTCCTACAGCACGGACGGCACGAACTTCACCACGCTCGGTCCGGCCTTCACCCTGAACAACGCCTGGCAGTTCTTCATGGGCTACCGGTTCGGGATCTTCAACTACGCCACCCAGTCCCTGGGCGGCTCGGTGACCGTACGCCGCTTCGACCTGACCACCCCCTGAAACCCGGGTGGTAGATCGACGACGAACAAGGCCTCCGGTAAGCGGTCGATCGACCTAGTGCCGCGACCGCCAAGGTTTGCCCGGAAGGAGCGGCGGCCAGGGTGGTGCATCGCAAGGCGGAGGAGGAGCTGAGTAGCGGAGCTACGAGCGACGACTCCAACGCCGCGAGGTGCCGCCCTGGACGACGCGACGGGGCAAAGATTGGCGGGAGGGGCACTAGATCGACAGAACCGGAGGCCTCGGGGTCGAGGTGAGGAGGCCTTTGTCAGGCCTCCCGTACGGCCGGGGCCTGTCCCTCCGCCGTTACCGCGGGGGCAGGCCGGTCCGAGGCCACCAGCTCCTGCCAGTGCCGGCGGCGCTGTGCCTGGGCGACCGGGTCGGGCACCGGCACCGAGGCGAGCAGGCGCTGCGTGTAGGGGTGGGCCGGGCTGGCGAGCACCCGGCGCGCCGTGTCGAGTTCGATCAGCTCGCCGCCGCGCAGCACCGCGATCCGCTGCGCGAGCATGCCGACCACGGCCAGGTCGTGGCTGATGAACAGGGTGGCGAAGCCCAGCCGCTCCTGGAGTTCGGAGAACACCTTGAGCACCCTGGCCTGTACGGAGACGTCCAGGGCCGACGTGGGCTCGTCGGCGATCAGCAGGGCCGGGTCCAGGGCCAGGGCCCGGGCGAGGCTGGCGCGCTGCCGCTGCCCGCCGGACAGCTCGTGCGGGTAGCGGGTGGCGAGCGTCGCCGAGAGGTGGACCGCGTCGAGCAGTTCCGTCACCCTGGGCCAGGCCTGCGACATGCTCGCGGCCCGACCGTGGACGATGAGCGGTTCCGCGATGCAGTCGGCGATCGTCATCTTGGGATTGAAGCTCGTCGCCGGGTCCTGGAAGACGAACCCGATCTGGGAACGGATCGGCCGGATGTCCCGCTCTTTGCCGCCGATCATTTCCCGGCCCAGCACCCGCAGCGAGCCGCCGCTGGCACGAACCAGCCCGGCGATGGCGCGGCCGATGGTCGTCTTGCCCGAACCGGACTCCCCGACCAGCCCCAGCACTTCGCCTGGGCCGAGGTCGAAGGACACATCTGACACGGCACGGAACGGCGCCTGCCCCCCAACGGCCGGGGAAGGTGACCTCCAGGTTCCGCGCCCTGATCACCGGCTGATCGCCGCCCGCTTCGGCCAGGGCCGTACGCGGTGGATCCGCGACGACCGTCGTCTCCAGCGACGGAACCGAGGCCAGCAGCGCCGCGGTGTAGTCGTGTTCCGGCGCGCGGAACAGGGTGGTCGTGTCGGCCACCTCCACGATCTGACCGGACTTCATGACGACCACCCGGTCGGCGAGATCGGCGACGACGCCCATATTGTGAGTGATCAGCACCACGGAACGGCCGAACTCGTCCCGCACCCGGCGCAGCACATCGAGGATCTCGGCCTGCACGGTGACGTCGAGCGCGGTGGTGGGTTCGTCGGCCACGATCACCTTGGCGTCGAGCGCCAGCGCCATGGCGATCACCACCCGCTGCTTCTGCCCTCCGGACAGTTGATGCGGGTAGTAGTCGACCCGCACTTCGGGTTCTGGGATTCCGACACGGCGCAGGAACTCCACGGCCTGCTCGCGCGCCTGCCGACGGGTGATCCTGCGGTGCGCCCGCAGCCCTTCCGCGATCTGCCAGCCGATCGTGAACACCGGGTTCAACGCGGTCGAGGGCTCCTGGAAGACCATCGCTATGTCGGTCCCACGCGCGCGGCGCAGCCTACGGTGGTCCATCCGTACGACGTCCTCGCCGTTCAGCAGGATCCGCCCGCCGATCGTGGCGTTCTCCGGCAGCATCCGCAGGATGGACTTGGCGGTCACCGTCTTGCCGGAACCGGATTCGCCGACGATCGCCAGCACCTCCCGGGGGCGTACCTCCAGGGAGACGTCCGCCACGGCGGTGACCCGGCCGGTGTCGGTGGCGAACTCCACCGACAGGTTGCTGATGGTGACGACCGGGGTCATGCCGCGCCCTCCGTCGTTCTGGCCCGGCGGCTTTCTCGACGGAGCCGAAGCCGCGGGTCGGCCAGATCGTTCAAGCTCTCTCCCACCAAGGTGATCCCCATGACCAGCAGGACGATGGCCAGGCCGGGGAACACGCCGGTCCACCAGATGCCGCTGGCGACGTCGGAGATGGCCCGGTTGATGTCGTAGCCCCACTCGGCGGCCGCCGCGGGGTTGATCCCGAAGCCGAGAAAGCCGAGGGCCGCCAGGGTCAGGATCGCCTCGGAGGCGTTCAGCGTGATGATCAGCGGCAGCGACCGTGTGGCGTTGCGCAGCACGTGCTTGGCCAGGATGCGCCGGGTCGAGGTGCCGATCACCTGGGCCGATTCGACGTACGGCTCGGCCTTGATCCGCAGCGTCTCGGCCCGGGTGACCCGGAAGTACTGCGGCACGAACACCACGCTGATCGCCAGGGCGGCCGCGAGGATCCCGCCCAGGAAACTCGACTGCCCGCCGGAGATCACGATCGAGACCACGATCGCCAGCAGCAGCGAGGGGAAGGCGTAGATCGCATCGGCGATCATGGCGAGCACCCGGTCCAGGGCTCCGCCCAGATAGCCGGAGATCAGTCCCAGCGCGACACCGATCACCAATGACGGCGCGATGGCCATGACCACGGTCAGCAGGGCGGTCCGAGAGCCCCAGACCACCCTGGAGAAGACGTCGTAGCCGCCCACCGTGGTCCCCCAGAGGAACTCGGCGGACGGGGACGCATGCCGGGGGAAGGCGCCGCCGGGACCCGACAACTGGTTATAGGAGTAGGGGGCGATCAGCGGGGCCAGGGCGGCCGCCAGGAGGAAGACGCCGACGAGAACGAGACCGGCGATGAGCATGCCGCGCTGCAGCCCGCTGCTGAGGCGCAGGTGCCACACGATCGGCAGGGAACGCCAGGACCGGGCTCGCGTCATGGCCGCGCGCTGCGAGTTCTCCATCAGTACCTCACCCGGGGGTCGATGAACGCGGCGATCACGTCCACCAGGAAGTTGGTCACGGCCACGATCACCGCGAGCAGCGCCACGATTCCCTGCACCGCGACGTAGTCGCGCGCCGCGAGATAGCGCGCCAGCTCGAAGCCGAGGCCACGCCACTCGAAGGTGGTCTCGGTCAGTACGGCCCCGCCGAGCATCAGCGCGATCTGCATCCCCATCACCGTGATGATCGGGATCAGCGCCGGACGGTAGGCGTGCTTGCGGACCAGCCGGCGCTCCCGGACCCCACGAGACCGGGCCGCGGCGACGTAGTCCATCGACAGTGTGCCGATGAGGTTGATGCGGACCAGGCGCAGGAACACCCCTCCGGTGATCAGTCCGAGCGCGAGCGCGGGCAGCACCGCGTGGGACAGCACGTCGGAGATGAGGTCCCACCGCCCGGTGCGAAGCGCGTCGAGGGTGTAGATCCCGGAAGCGCCGTCGATGCCGGACAGGGTCAGTTGGGTGGCGGTCGTGCCCCGGCCGCCCAGCGGCAGCCAGCCGAGCCAGACCGAGAACACCAGCTTGAGCAGCAGCCCGGCGAAGAACACCGGGGTGGCATAGGCCAGGATCGCCAGGACCCGCAGCACCGCGTCGGGCAGGCGGTCGCGGCGGTAGGCCGCCCAGCGCCCGAGCGGGATGCCCACGGCCAGGGCCACGATCACCGAGAAGAACACCAACTCGAAGGTGGCGGCGCCGTAGGTGAGCAGCACCTCCGAGATCGGCCGGTTGTCGGTGACGGTGCGTCCGAAGTCGCCGGTGAAGATGTCGCGGATGAACTCGGCGTACTGCACCGCGATGGGGCGGTCGTAGCCGGCGGCGGCGAGGCGCTCGGCCAACTGCTCCTGGGTCAGCCGACCGCCGGCCGAAGCCGTGATCGGATCGCCGACCACGCGCATCAGCACGAAGACGAGGCTGACCAGCACCAGGACGGTGGGGAGGATGAGCAGGAAACGTACGAGGATGTAACGGCCCAGGCCACCGCCCGTCTTGACGGCCACCGTGGCCTTGTCCTCCAGTGACGTCGTCGCCATGCTTCCCTCACGTCTTCCTGCCGATACGCCCGGGTACGCGCGATAAGCCCGGTACGCCCGGGGCCCGCCGGCTCCTGCCGTACGGGCCCCGAGCACACGTCCCTACGACGACTTGCTGAGCACTCCCATGCGGAACCGGAAGGAGGCGTCGAGGGTGGTCTCCACACCCTCGACCGTGTCCCGGGCGATGACGATGTCCGAACCCTGCAGCAGCGGCAGCGTCGGGACGTACTCGGCGTACATCTGCTGAGCCTTCTCGATCAGCCCCGTGCGGGCGGCCGGGTCGACGGCGACGCGGGACTCCTCGATGAGCTTGCTGAGCTCCGGCTTCTCGTTCTCCTTGCCGAGCAGCGAGCTGACGTCGTCGGAGCCGTAGATGATGTTGAGGTAGTTGTCCGAGTCGGGGTAGTCGGAGAACCAGCCCAGCTGGTAGGCCGGGTACTCGTGCTTCGCCTGGTCCTGGATGTACTGGCTCCAGATCGTCGTCTGGAGGTTCACCTCGAACAGCCCGCCGGTCTCCAACTGGGCCTTGATCAGGGCGTACTCCTCGGCCGAGGTGTCCCCGTAGTGATCGTTGTTGTACTGCAGGTTCAGCGCGACCGGGGTCTCGACACCCGCGTCCGCCAGCCGCTTCTTGGCGCGCTCGACGTCGGGGCCGCCGTTGCCGTCGCCGTACAGGCTCTTGTACGGCTCGGCCGCGCCGTCCAACCCGGCCGGGACCTGGCTGTAAACCGGGCTGTACGTGCCGAGATAGACGTCCTTGGCCAGCGCGTTTCGATCGATGAGGTCGGCCGCCGCCTGGCGCACCGCCGTCGCCTTGGCCGGGTCGGCCTGGCCGGTGCTCGATCCGTACGGCATCGCCGTGAAGTCGAACACCATGAACCGCATCTCCGCGCCGGGCCCCTTGTAGACCTTGATGCCCGGCTTGCTCTCGAGGTCGGCCACGGCGGTCGGGCCGAGGGTGCGGTAGGCGATGTCGATGTTGCCCTGCTCGATGTCGAGCTTGAGGTTGCTGGGCTCCGCGTAATACTTGGCGACCAGCTCCGCGCTCTTGGCCTCGCCCAGGATCCCGTCGTAGCTCTCGTTACGCTTCATCTGAGCCACCTCGTTCTTCTTGAACGCGGTGATGACGAACGGGCCGTTGAACGCGTTGGCCTTGACGATCTCGGCGTCCTCGGCCAGTTTCCCCTCCGGGAACACCTCCTCGTCGAGGATCATCGCCGCCGGGCTGGTGAGGATCTGCGGCCACAGCACGTTGTCCTTCGACTTCAGCTTGAAGACGACGGTGTCGTCGCCCTGGACCGTGATGTCGTCGAGGTCGGCGAGCAGCTGCGAGGGACCGTTGGGGTCGTTGATGCGCCGCATCCGTTCGAAGCTGAACTTCACATCCGAGGCGGTCAGCTTGTGGCCGTTGGCGAACGTCAGGCCGGGCCGGATCTTGACCGTGAACTCGGTGGGCGACGTGAACTCCGCCGATTCGGCGATGTCGGGCACCGGCTGGGTGCTGCCGGGCTTGGAGGTCATCAGCCAGCGGTACACCTGCCCGTGCAGGGTGGCCGACCCCAGGTCCCAGGTGCCGGCGGGGTCCAGTCCCGTGACCTGATCGGTGGTGCCGATGGTCAAGGGGCTGCCACCACCCGCCTGGTCGGAATCGACCTGGGCACAGGCGGACAGCGCGACAAGCAGGGTGCCCGTCAGGGCGAGCGCAAGCCGATCAACCCTCATGTCATCTCCTCATGGTGAACGGACGGCGGAAGCCGAGTCCGCCGCGATCGGCGGGTGGTCAGCCCATGGCGGTGGCGATGCGGTCCTCTGCCATGGCGCGGACGGCCGCCTCTTCGTCGGGGAAGTCCTGTGGAGTGGTCCGGTCCAACCGGAACGGCGCGGGGTCGGTCAGCGGCTCGTCGCCCATCATCAGCTCCGCGACGAGACGGCCCATCCCCGGCCCGTGGGTCACCCCCGACTCGTTGTCCCCGCCGATCAACCAGACCCCACGACAGGACGGAACGGGTCCGACGTACAGGTTGCCGTCGGCCGAGTAACACGGCATGCCCTGGGTGATCAGCTCCGGCTCCTCGCCGTTCAGCGCGGGGAACACCTCGGCGACGTCAGGCTGGCTCCCCCGCTGCATCTCGATCAGGCTCGGCGAGTGGGGTCGGCCGATGGCCGACGGGTCGACGCCGTCATCCTGCAGCAGCGACGCCCGCCGGTAGGCGGTGCCCACCCCCCAGGAGTAGGCACCGTCCAGCTCGCGGATCCACAGGCCCAGGTCGGGGCACTGCACGGTCGGCATGGTGGGGCTCAGCCCGACGTCGCGGGTCACGAAGCGGGTCGCGACGACCGGCACCAGCGGCAGCCGCCAGCCCACGGTCGCCAGCACCTCGTTGCTCCACGCCCCGCAGGCGATGACCACGGCCTGCGCGGGAATCGCCCCGTCGGCCGTCTCGACCCCGGTCACCGCCCCGTCCTGGGTACGGATCCCCGTGACCCTGGTGTTGTGCCGCACGCTCACCCCGGCCCCGGCCAGGTCGTCCAGGATCGCGACGACGGCCTTGCCCGTGGTGAGCTGGATGCCCTCGGCCATGAAGATCCCACCGGCGATCTTGTCCGCGTCGACGGCCCCGGAGGTCATCTCCTGGATCTGCGCGGGGTCGAGCACCCGGGTGCCGGGCAGCCGGTCCGGGTGCTCCATGATCCCGGCGCGCAGCCGGTCCAGGGACTCTTCTGTCAGGGCCAGGACGAGGTTGCCGTTGGCGGCGAAGTCGAGATCGTGACCGGCCTCGTGCAGGCTGCGATAGAACTCGATGCCGTAGATCTCCAGTGGGACGCACCCGCGGTGGAACCGCCGGTTGGTGTCGGCCGCGAACGCCGCCACGAACCCCGCTCCCGCGGGGGTGGTGCCGCTCAGCGGGTCACCCGCGTCGATCAGCGTGACGTTTCGCGCACCGGCCCGGACCAGATGAAGAGCCGCGCTCGCGCCGAGAATTCCGGCGCCCACGACGCAGATCGGGGTGTCCGCAGCTAGTGGAGTCATAGCGCAATCCTGCCGAAGGGCTGGTCAGGAGGGTACCGACCCTTGATGAAATCATCGGACCCCCGGTTCGACGTCCGTTGAAAGGCGAGCGCACCGCTGCGCGGAAACCGGGTCACTCCGCCTCGTTCTTCAGATGGCGCCCCAGCCAGGCCAACATACGCGGCAGGAAGTCCGCCGTGTCGGGGAAGCCGGCGATGCCGTGCCCCTGCCGCGGATACAGCACCAGACTGGTCGGCACGCCCTGACGGCGCAACGCCTGATGGAACATCACCGCCTGGTCCGCCGGGGTCGTCTTGTCCAGCAGGCCGGCGGTCAGCATGGTCGGGGTGCGGGCACCCGCCACGTGCGTCAGCGGGCTGCGGGCGTGATAGGCGTTGCCCGGTGCCGTGATGTCGTCCCTGAGGAACAACTCGTCGAACTCGGGGATGTCGGACGTGTAGTGCTGACTGACGAAGTCGGTGACGGGAGAGGTGGCGATGGCCGCCGCGAACCGGTCCGTCGTGGCCGCCAGCCAGGCCGACATCAGCCCGCCGTAACTGTTGCCGGTCACCGCCACCCGGGAGCCGTCCACGAGGCCCTGCCCGATCAGGTGGTCGATGCCGCTGAGCAGGTCGTCGACGTCCTTCCCGAGCATGTCGCCACGGACTCGGTCGATGAAGTCCTGTCCCCTGCCGTGACTGCCGCGCGGGTTGACGTACAGGCTGGCGTACCCCTGCTCGGCCAGCAGCCCCACGTAGGGATGACGGTTTCCGTTGGCGATGCCCCACCGGTTGCGCCAGGCCGCCACCGGGCCGCCGTGGACGTTCAGCAGCAGCGGAAAGGGACCCGGCCCCGCCGGGAGGACCACGATGCCCTGGATCTCCAGCCCGTCCGGCGCCCGCCAGGACACCTCCATGGCCGTCTGACCCGCGGCGAGGTAGGCGTCGGCGCCCGGGTGACGCAGGTCGTGGGTCGTACGGACCCGTCCCGGTTCGATCCGCACCAACCGGGGATAGCGGGTGAAGGACTCCATCACCCCGTGTACGCGCCCGTCCACGTCGATGTCGCCCATCGGGGTGAACCCCGACAGGGTCTCCGGTCCGGCCCACAGTCGTGTGCAGGTGGCGGCCGAGACGTCGATGCCGCCCACCACGGTGGTCAGCCCGCGCAGCCCGACGTAGCCGACCCGGTCGCCGGCGCGCATCAGGCAGGAGACGTCGACCCCGTCGGTGTCGAGCCGGGTGCTCGACCCGGCGTCGTCGACGCACACCACGTCACCGGCCACGACCCCCCGGTCGCTGCTGATCGACTCGATCACCAGCAGGTGCCGGCCCAGACCGACCGGATGCGACAGCTGCCGCCCGTCGACGGGGTCGTACCGTACGTCCACCGAACCGTCACGGGTGTCGACGACGGCCAGGTACGCGGCGTACCAGGCGCCCTCACCGGCCCTGTCGGACATGATCGCGACGATCCGGTCCTCGTCGATCCACTCCGCCTCCCAGACGTCGCGACCCCGCAGGTCCAACGTCCGGCTCTGCCCGGAGGCCGCCTCGACGAGCACGAGCTCCCGCGGGCGTTGCGGGTCGTCGGTGTACGCCAGGGGGCCGTCGCCGCCGTCACCGCCGGCCGGGGCCACGTCGTAATGCTCGTCCTGGGAGGGGCTGGTGACGGCCAGCAGGCGGCCACCGGACGGCGATCCGGTCAGGTGCTCCACCCAGCCGGGCGTCGTTATCCGATGCACCGGATGACCGTCTTCGTCGCAGACCAGCACCGAGTCCCCCGAGCCGATCAGCAGCCGGTCACCGGCCCAGCCCAGGCACTGGGGCTCCAGGTGCAGGGTGCGCATCGCCCCCGAGGGCACGTCGACCAGGCATACGACGGAGTGGGCCGGACGCGAGATGTCGGTGAGAACGGTGCCGATCGCGGCCGCGGTCGAGCCGTCGGGCCGGACCCGGACCGCCCCCATCCTGCTGACCTGTCCGAAGGCCGGGCCCTCGGTGCGCTGCAACCAGTCCTCTACGAGCCGGCGGTACGACGCCGGGGGGAAAGTTCGTGACATCCGTCAACGCTAGGCATCGCCGTCGCGGCATCGCTACCGAAGAATGCCGCAACATTCCCGCTCGGGCACCTACATCTGTCGAAGCGCCGGGCCCTCGGCCGGGTCACTCCCCGCCCGGTGCGGACAGCGGCTTGCCCGGGGTCCAGCCGAGCAGGCGGGCCAGCCGGAAGGCCAGGTGCAGCGTCAGACGGGCGTCGCCATCCTGCAGATCCAGTCCGCAGACCTCGTTGAACCGACGCAACCGGTAGTAGAGGCTGGTGCGGTGGATCGCCAGGGCGCTCGCCGAGGACAGCGCGTCGCCGGCGTGGTCCAGGTAGACCTCGACGGTACGGACGATCTCCGCCGCCGCGGGATCGGCCAGCATCTCGCGAAACCTGTCGGGCACCAGATCCCGCAGGGCCGCAGCGGCCTCGGTGTGGTGGGCGAGGAAACGGTAGGCGCCGATCTCCGACCAGTCGGCCTGCGCGCCGTACCGTCCGGTCGTCTTCACGACGTGCGCCGTGGCCACCGCCTGCCGATAGCTGGTCAGCACCGCGTCGGGGCCGGTGCGGACCTCGCCGATGCCCGTGACGACCGGCGTCCCCCCGAGTGCCCGCGTGCAGGCGGCGCGACCGGCCTTGGCCAGGGCACCGATCGCTCCGTCCCCGCCGGTGCGCTGCGGCACCAGCAGCACCGCCGCCTGGTCGGTCACGAGTGCCAGGCAACGTAGATGGGCGGTGTTGGCCGCGACGCCGTCCAGGCCCAGGTAGAGCGCGTCCTTCAGGTCCTGCGAAAGCGGAGGTTCCGGCAGCGGCCCGAAGGCGAGCACTCGCAGCGGCCCGTCGACACCGCTTCGCGTGCCCGCCAGGCGCATGGCGGCCGTACGCACCCGGACGTCGTCGGAGAGCAGGTCTTCGAGGATGGAGCGTTCCCACACCAGGGAGGTGTCCCGAGGCATCCCGCCCTGGGCCATGATGCGTGCGGCCGCCCTCCCGGCCGCGGCGACCTCGTCGAGCTCGGCGTCTGTCAGCGACTCGTCCTCGTCGATGATCCACAGGTAGCCGAGCAGCCGTCCCGCGTGCCGCAGCGGCACGCACACCCGGGACAGCATCTCCCAGCGCTTCTGTGCCGGGATCCGCACGATGTCCTCGCTGGAGCTCTCCAACACTCCCAGGACCCACGTCACGACCTCCGGCTGTGCCCGCAGGTGCAGGATCGACTCCATCCGCGTCTGGTCGATGGGCCCGTGGTGCGGGGTGTGGACGAGCAGCCGCAGAGTGGGGTCGTCGACAGCGACGGTTCGGTGGATGCGGGCAGCCAAAGAGTGAGCAAGCCCATCTAACTGCGCCAACACCCCAAAAGTATGACATCTGACTTCGTCACCTGTCGCAATGCGCCCCGCACACTCTCGACAGCGGGCGGTGTCGGCCCGGGCCGGCCGCGCCCTAACGTGATTGCTGAGCCAAGGGGAGGTGCCATGTCCGGGCAGACCGCGGACGTCGTCATCATCGGAGCCGGCGTCATGGGCAACTCGGTAGCGCTGGAGCTCGCGCGGGCGGGTCGGCGCGTCGTGGTTGTGGACCGCGGTCCCGGTCCCGGTCACGGATCCACCAGCGCGTCCTCCGCGATCGTCCGGTTCAACTACTCGACATGGACGGGCGTCGTCACCGCCTGGGAGTCCAAGCACGCCTGGGAACGGTGGGGCGAGCACCTCTGCGGGCTCGACGACGGCCCGCTGGCGAAGTACTTCAAGACCGGCGGGCTGGCCCTGGACTCTCCCGATCAAGACTTCACGGTCGTACGGGACCTTTTCCAGCAGGCCGGCGTGACCTATCAGGTGCTGTCGCCGGACGACATCCGCGCGAAGATTCCCGGCCTGTCCCCCGACCGGCACTATCCACCGAAGTCGCTGGACGACAAGGCCTTCTGGGACGACCCGCAGGGCGAGCTCTTCGGCCTGTGGACGCCGGATTCCGGCTTCATCGACGACCCCGCACTGGCCGCGCGCAATCTCCTGAACGCGGCGCGGCGCAGCGGGGTCGAGGTCGCGTTCCGCACCGCCGTCGTCGAGATCCGCAGCAAGGGCCGGACGATCACCGGGGTGACGCTCGCGGACGGAACGAGGATCGACGCCCCCGTCGTCATCAACTGCGCGGGTCCGCACTCGGCCGCGATCAACGCCCTGGTCGACGGAGTGCTGGACGACTTCACCGTCACCACCCGCCCGCTGCGTCAGGAGGTCCACGAGGTCCCCGCCCCTCCCGGCTACGGTGCTCCGGGTCCGATCGTGGCCGACCTCGACCTGGGCGTCTACTTCCGCGGCACCCCCGGCGGCAACCTCCTGGTCGGCGGTACAGAACCGCGGTGCGACCCCCTGCACTGGCTGGACGACCCGGACGACTATCACGGTGCGCCGACGCAGGCGGTATACGAGGCCCAGACCTGCCGGGCGGCCCGGCGGCTGCCCGATCTCGCGCTGCCGCACGCGCCGCGCGGCATCGTCGGCATCTACGACGTGAGCTCGGACTGGACTCCCATCTATGACCGCACCGCCGTCGACGGCTACTACGTCGCCATCGGCACCAGTGGCAACCAGTTCAAGAACGCCCCCATCGTCGGGCTGATCATGCACACCCTGATCACCGCGTGCGAGAACGGTCGGGACCACGACACCGACCCTGTCCAGCTCCGCCTGCCCTACACCGGCCACGTCGCCGATCTCGGTCACTACAGCCGCAAGCGCGAGATGAACGAGACATC
>BCRI01000024.1 GCA_001552515.1 Sphaerimonospora mesophila NBRC 14179 = JCM 3151 | reverse complement strand
GGATCACAGTAACAGCCGTGGCCGCCGACTGGCTCGAGGCGTTGCACTCTCGCATCAGACCTACCTCTTGAGCCGCGCGCAGGTGATCGTCTCGCCCTGGTCGTGGACCGCCACTTCCTTGGCTTCCTGCTCGCCGCTGGCGGGCGGAATCTCGTTCTTGACACTCGGCGGGCTGCGCGTCACGCTTGTTGCGTTGGGCGCATGATGTTGCATTATGCGCAACCTCTCGCCTGGAGGTGGGAATGACGGGCCCCCGCGTCGTCATCATCGGAGCCGGTGTCGTCGGGGCGGCGCTCGCCGACGAGCTGTCCGCCCGTGGCTGGTCGGACATCACCGTCGTCGACCAGGGCCCCGTGCCCGCGACCGGGGGATCCTCGTCCCACGCCCCCGGGCTGGTCTTCCAGATCAACGCGTCGAAGACCATGGCCGAGTTCGCCCGCTACACCGTCGAGAAGCTCGGCGCGCTCGACCTGGACGGCGAGCCCTGCTTCCGCCAGGTCGGCGGACTGGAGGTGGCGACCACCCCCGAGCGGCTCGCCGAGTTGCACCGCCGCCACGGCTGGGCCACGGCCTGGGGGATCGAGTCCCGGCTGCTGACCCCGGAGGAGTGCGCCGAGCGCCATCCCCTCGTCGACCCCGACGTGGTGCTCGGCGGCCTGCTCATCCCCACCGACGGCCTGGCCAGGGCCGTACACGCGGTCGAGGCCCAGCTCCGGGCGGCCCGCTCCCGCGGCGTGCGGGTCCTGGAACGGCACGAGGTGCTGGACGTGCGGACCGAGGACGGCCGCGTGACCGGGGTGGTGACCGACCACGGCGAGCTCGCCGCCGACATCGTGGTGTGCTGCGCCGGCATCTGGGGGCCGCGGATCGCCCGCATGGTCGGGCTGCCCCTGCCGCTCACCCCGCTCGCCCACCAGCTCGCCTGGACCGGCCCCGTGCCGGCCCTGGCCGGACGTACGGACGAGGCGACGCTGCCGATCCTGCGGCACCAGGACGCCGACCTCTACTACCGGCAGCGCTTCGACGGCCTCGGCATCGGCTACTACGGGCACCGGCCCATGCCGGTCGACCCCGACGACATCGTCTCCGTGGACAAGGCCGAGGTCATGCCGTCGGTGCTCACCTTCACCCCCGGCGACTTCGCCCCCGCCTGGGCCGAGACGCACCGGCTGCTGCCCGCCACCGCGGCCGCCGAGATCACCGAGGGCATCAACGGGCTGTTCTCGTTCACCACCGACCAGATGCCGCTGATGGGGGAGGCCCCGGACGTCAAGGGCTTCTGGGTCGCCGAGGCGGTGTGGGTCACCCACTCGGCGGGCGTCGGCCGGGCGATGGCCGAGTGGCTGGTCGACGGCCACTGCTCGTCCTTCGACCTGCACGAGTGCGACCTGAGCCGCTTCGAGCCCCACCAGCTCGCGCCCGACTACGTGCTGGCCCGCGACTGCCAGAACTACGTCGAGGTCTACGACATCCTCCACCCGCTCCAGCCGATGGAGGAGCCCCGGCCGCTGCGCCTGAGCCCGTTCCACCCGCGCCAGCGGGAGCTGGACGCCTTCTTCCTCGAGGCGTCCGGCTGGGAGCGCCCGCAGTGGTACGGCGCCAACGCCCGCCTGCTGGACGGGCGGGACATCCCGGTGCCGAACGACTGGGCGGCCCGCTACTGGTCGCCGATCGTCGGCGCGGAGGCCCTGGCCTCCCGCGAGTCCGTGGCCCTCTACGACATGACCGCGCTGAAGCGGATCGAGGTCTCCGGCCCCGGCGCGGTGGCCTTCCTCCAGCGCCTGACCACCGGCGACGTGGACAAGTCGGTCGGCTCTGTGACGTACTGCCTGCTGCTCGACGTCGACGGCGGCATCCGCAGCGACATCACCGTGGCCAGGCTCGGCCGCGACCTGTTCCAGGTCGGCGCCAACGGCAACCTCGACCTCGACTGGCTGCACCGGCACGCGGACGACACGGTCGTGATCCGCGACGTCACGGCCGGCACCTGCTGCGTCGGGGTGTGGGGACCGCTCGCCCGCGACCTCGTCCAGCCGCTCGCCGACGCGGACTTCTCCAACGAGGGCTTCCGCTACTTCCGCGCCAAGCGTGCCCACATCGGGGCGGTCCCGGTCACCGCGCTGCGGCTGTCGTACATCGGCGAGCTCGGCTGGGAGCTCTACACCACGGCGGACATGGGGGCCAGGCTGTGGGACACGCTCTGGGCGGCCGGCCGGGAGTACGGGATCATCGCGGGCGGCCGGGGGGCGTTCACCAGCCTGCGGCTGGAGAAGGGCTACCGCTCCTTCGGCACCGACATGACCTTCGAGCACGATCCGTACGAGGCCGGGCTCGGCTTCGCCGTCAAGATGGACAAGGGCGACTTCATCGGCCGCGCCGCGCTGGCGGAGCGTGCCGCGTCGGTCCGCCGCAGGCTCACCTGTCTGACCATCGACGACCCGGCCGATGTCGTGATGGGCCGGGAGCCGGTGTACGACGGCGCGACCTGCGTCGGGTACGTCACCAGCGCAGGGTTCGGCTACACGATCGGCAAGGGCATCGCCTACGCCTGGCTGCCCGCCGAGCTGGCCACCCCGGGCCGGGCGCTCGACATCGGCTACTTCGACCGGAGGGTGGCCGCCATCGTGGCCGAGGAGCCTCTGTACGATCCCGCGATGCGGCGTCTTCGCGCATGAGGATCTTCGAGTGCGAGGGCCGCCGCGCATGCGGGGCTCCCAGGGCTCCGCACCCGAGGCGCTCCGTGCGCACCACGCGTAGAAAGGCTGGAAACCGGTGACAGAACCGATGATCGACACACCGCTCGCCGAGGTCGACCCCGAGATCGCCGCCGCGATCGGCGACGAGCTGCGCCGCCAGCGGACCACGCTGGAGATGATCGCGTCGGAGAACTTCGCCCCCGTCTCGGTGATGACGGCGCAGGGCTCCGTGCTCACCAACAAGTACGCGGAGGGCTACCCGGGCAGGCGCTACTACGGCGGCTGCGAGCACGTCGACGTGGTCGAGGCGCTCGCCATCGACCGGGTCAAGGAGCTGTTCGGCGCGCAGGCCGCCAACGTGCAGCCCCACTCGGGCGCGCAGGCCAACGCCGCGACGATGGCCGCGCTGCTGGAGCCGGGCGACACGATCCTCGGGCTCGACCTGGCGCACGGCGGCCACCTCACCCACGGCATGCGGATCAACTTCTCCGGCAGGCTCTACAACGTGGTCGCCTACCACGTCCGGCGCGAGGACAACCTCGTCGACATGGACGAGGTGGAACGGCTGGCCCGCGAGCACCGGCCCAAGCTGATCATCGCGGGGTGGTCGGCCTACCCCCGCCACCTCGACTTCGCGGCCTTCCGGCGGATCGCCGACGAGGTCGGCGCCTACCTCATGGTCGACATGGCGCACTTCGCCGGTCTGGTCGCCGCCGGGCTGCACCCCTCGCCCGTGCCGCACGCCCACGTGGTGACCACGACCACCCACAAGACGCTCGGCGGGCCGCGCGGCGGGGTGATCCTGTCGACCGAGGAGCTGGCCAAGAAGATCAACTCCGCGGTGTTCCCCGGACAGCAGGGCGGCCCGCTCGAACACGTGATCGCCGCCAAGGCCGTCTCCTTCAAGGTCGCGGCAGGCGAGTGGTTCCGCGACCGCCAGCGGCGCACGCTCGAGGGGGCGCGGATCCTCGCCGACCGGCTGCTCGCCGCCGACGTCGCCGGGGCGGGTGTACGCGTCCTCACCGGCGGCACCGACGTCCACCTCGTGCTGGTCGACCTGCGCGAGTCCGAGCTGGACGGCAGGCAGGCCGAGGACCGGCTGCACGAGGCGGGCATCACGGTCAACCGCAACGCCGTGCCGTTCGACCCCCGGCCGCCGATGGTCACCTCCGGCCTGCGGATCGGCACGCCGGCCCTGGCCACCCGCGGGTTCGCCCGCTCCGAGTTCGAGGAGGTCTCCGACGTGATCGCGCAGGTGCTCAAGCCCGGCGCCGACCTGGCCGCGCTGCGCGAGCGGGTCGGGGCCCTCGCGGCCAAGCATCCCCTCTACCCGGAACTGACCCGATGACAGAGAGTTCGCTGGACCACCCGGACCGGCTGTGGGCCGCCGCCGAGCCGAAGCGCTCGTACGACGTGGTGATTGTCGGCGGCGGCGGCCACGGCCTCGCGACCGCCTACTATCTGGCGAAAAATCATGGCATCACGAACGTCGCGGTGCTGGAGCGCGGCTGGCTCGCCGGCGGCAACATGGCGCGCAACACGACGATCATCCGGTCCAACTACCTGTGGGACGAGAGCGCGGGCATCTACGAACACGCGCTCAAGCTCTGGGAGGGGCTCGAGGACGATCTCGGCTACCCGCTGCTGTTCAGCCAGCGCGGCGTGCTCAACCTCGCCCACAGCCTCCAGGACGTGCGCGACGGAGTCCGCCGCGTGCACGCCAACCGGCTCAACGGGGTCGACGCCGAGTGGCTCGGACCGGAGCAGGTCAAGGAGGTCTGCCCGATCGTCGACGTCTCCCCGGACGTGCGCTATCCCGTGCTCGGCGCGACGTACCAGCCGCGCGCCGGCATCGCCAAGCACGACTACGTGGCGTGGGGGTTCGCCCGCGCCGCCGCGGCGTACGGCGTGGACCTGATCGAGAACTGCGAGGTCACCGGGCTGGACGTGCGCGACGGCCGGGTGACCGGGGTGCGGACCACCCGGGGGCCGATCGCGGCGGGCCGGGTCGCGCTGTGCGCGGCCGGGCACTCGTCGGTGGTCGCCGCGATGGCCGGGGTGGCGCTGCCGCTGCAGAGCCATCCGCTGCAGGCGCTGGTGTCGGAGCTGCTGGAGCCGGTGCACCCGACCGTGGTCATGTCCAACGCGGTGCACGTCTACGTCAGCCAGGCCCACAAGGGGGAGCTGGTCATGGGGGCGGGCATCGACGCGCCCAACTCCTACCGCCAGCGCGGGGCGTTCCACGTCATCGAGCGGCAGATGTCGGCCGCGCTGGAGCTGTTCCCGATCTTCGCGCGCGCCCACGTGCTGCGGACGTGGGGCGGCGTGGTCGACGTCACCCCAGACGCATCGCCGATCGTCGGGCTCACCGGAGTCGACGGCCTGTACGTCAACTGCGGCTGGGGCACCGGCGGGTTCAAGGCCACCCCCGGGGTCGGCTGGTGCTACGCCCACACGATCGCGCACGGCGAGCCGCATCCGCTGAGCGCCCCCTTCTCCCTCGACCGATTCACCACCGGGGCGCTCGTCGACGAGCACGGCGCCGCCGCCGTCGCCCACTGATTCCGCTTGCCGTGCACTGAGGAGCCCCTCCGAATGCTGCTGATCCCCTGCCCCTGGTGCGGGCCGCGTGACGAGATCGAGTTCCATTACGGCGGTCAGGCGCACGTGGCCTATCCGGACGACCCCGCCGCTCTCTCCGACGAGGAGTGGGCGCGCTACCTGTTCTTCCGGGACAACCCCAAGGGGCCCTTCGCCGAACGGTGGAGCCACTCGGCGGGCTGCCGCCGCTGGTTCAACGTCGTACGGGACACCGCGACCAACGAGATCCACGCCGTCTACCGGATCGGCGAGCCCCGGCCGGTGATCGCATGACGGCGACGGAACGGCCGGTTCAGGCCGATCGGCCGGGCGAGGTGCTGCGGTTCCGCTTCGACGGCCGCGACTACGAGGGCCGCAGCGGCGACACGCTCGCGGCCGCGTTGCTGGCGTCCGGCGTCCGGCGGGTGGCCACCAGCGTGAAGCTCGGCCGGCCCAGGGGGATCTTCTCGGCCGGCGTCGAGGAGCCCAACGCGCTCGTCCAGGTCGAGACGCCGTTCCCCGAGCCGATGCTGCCCGCCACGACCGTCGAGCTCTACGACGGCCTGGTCGCCACCGGCCTGCCCGGCAAGGGACGGCTCGCCGACCGGCCGGACCCGGCGCGCTACGACAGCGTGCACGCCCACTGCGACGTGCTCGTGGTCGGCGCGGGACCGGCCGGCCTCATGGCGGCCGCCGAAGCCGCGCGCGGCGGGGCCAGGGTGATCCTCGCGGACGAGCGGCCCGAGCCCGGCGGGAGCCTCCTCGGCACCGCCGAGACCGTCGACGGCCTGCCCGGCCGCCGCTGGGCCGCCGAGCGCGCCGCCGAGCTGGGCGGCTTCGACGACGTGCGGGTGCTGTGCCGTACGACCGTCTTCGGCCACTACGACGACAACTACGTCGTCGCGGTCGAGCGGCGGACGAACCATCTGGGTGCGGCCGCGCCCGCCACGATGGCACGCGAACGGATCTGGCGGATCCGGGCCCGGCGGGTGGTGCTGGCGACCGGGGCCCACGAGCGCTTCCCCGCCTTCGCCGGCAACGACCTGCCCGGCGTCATGCTCGCCGGGGCCGCCCGCGCCTACGTGAATCAGTACGGCGTGCGGCCCGGGCGGCGCGCGGTCGTCTTCACCACCAACGACAGCGCCTATCCCGCCGCGCTCGACCTGGCCGGCGCCGGGATCGAGATCGCCGCGATCGTGGACGTACGGCGGGCGCCGGGCGAGGAGTGGGCGCGCCGGTGCGCCGAGCGCGACATCGAGGTGCGCACCGGGCATGTGGTGCGGGCAGCGGTGGGAGACGGCGAGGTCGCCGCCGTCTCGATCGCATCCGAGGCCGGTGGGCAGGCCCGCGAGGTGCCCGCCGACCTGCTGCTCGTCTCCGGTGGCTGGACGCCGGTCGTCCACCTGTTCAGCCAGGCCGGCGGGGCGCTGCGGTTCGACGAGGAGATCGGCGCGTTCGTGCCGGGCGAGATCCGCCAGGCGGTGGAGGCGGCCGGGTCCGCCCGTGGCGTGCCGACCCTGTCCGGCTGCCTGCGCGACGGCGCGGAGGCCGGTCGGCGGGCGCTCGCCGCCGCGGGCTTCGCCGTACCGGACCCGGCTCCGCCGCCGGCGGTCGAGCACGAGCCCGAGGCGGCGCCCGCGCGGCACCTGTGGCTCGTGCCGCCCGCCGACGGCGCCGACCACCGCGAGCACTTCGTCGACCTGCAGCGGGACGTGACCGTCGCCGACGTGCTGCGCGCCACCGGGGCGGGCCTGCGCTCGGTCGAGCACGTCAAGCGGTACACCACGGCCGGGACCGCCCACGACCAGGGCCGCACCTCCGGGCTGCTGACCAGCGCGATCACGGCGCACGCCCTGGGCGTCGACGTCGCCGACCTCGGCGTGACGACCTTCCGCGCGCCGTACGCGCCGGTCTCCTTCGCCGCCCTGGCCGGGCGCGACCGGGGGAGTCTGCACGACCCGGTGCGCGTCACCGCCATGCACGACCGGCACGTGGACAGCGGGGCGCTGTTCGAGAACGTCGGGCAGTGGAAGCGGCCGTGGTACTACCCCAGGGAGGGGGAGGACATGGCGGCCGCGGTGCTGCGCGAGTGCCGCGCCGCCCGCGAGGACGTGGCGATGATGGACGCGTCGACGCTCGGCAAGATCGACGTGATCGGGCCGGACGCCGCCGAGTTCCTCGACCGGCTCTACACGAACATGATGAGCACGCTCGCCGTCGGCTCGATCAGGTACGGCGTGATGTGCCGCCCCGACGGCATGGTCTTCGACGACGGCACCGTCATCCGGCTGGCCGACGACCGCTTCCTCGTCACCACGACCACCGGCAACGCCGCGGCGGTGCTCGACTGGATGGAGGAGTGGCTGCAGACCGAGTGGCCCTCGCTGCGGGTGCACTGCACCTCGGTCACCGAGCAGTGGGCGACGGTGGCGCTCGTCGGGCCGCGCTCGCGCGAGGTCCTCGCCGGACTCGCGCCGGGCCTCGCCGTGGGCAACCCGAGCTTCCCGTTCATGACCTGGCGGGACACGGAGGTCGCCGGCATCCCGGCGCGGGTGTGCCGCATCAGCTTCTCCGGCGAGCTCGCCTACGAGATCAACGTGCGGTCATGGTACGGCCTCGCGCTGTGGGAGGCGGTGGAGGCCGCCGGCGTCACGCCGTACGGCACCGAGACCATGCACGTCCTGCGCGCGGAGAAGGGATATCCCATCATCGGGCAGGACACCGACGGCACCGTCACCCCGCAGGACCTCGGCATGGCCTGGGTGGTGTCGAAGAAGAAGCCCGACTTCATCGGCAAGCGGTCGTTCGGCCGGGCCGACACCGCCCGGCCGGACCGCAAGCAGCTCGTCGGGCTGCTGCCGGAGGACACCGGTCGGCTGCTGCCCGAGGGCGTTCACCTGGTGGAGCCCGGCGGCACGCGCCCGCTCGGCCACGTCACCTCCAGCTACCGCAGCGCGGCCCTCGGGCGGACCTTCGCGCTCGCCCTGATCAGCGGCGGACGCGAGCGCATCGGCGCGCGGCTGCACGCGGCGATGGGGGCGGAGACGGTCCCGGTGACGGTCGCCCATCACGTGCTGTACGACCCGGAAGGAGCACGCCGCGATGGCTGAGCGCAGGAGTCCCCTGGCCGGGTTCGCGGCCAGGTTCGAGGCGGCGGGCGCGGGCGGGCGGCTGCGCCTGGCCGAGCTTCCCTTCCTGACGCAGATCAACGTCCGGGTGGACCCCGAGGGCCGGGCGGCCGGGCGGATCGGCCGCGCGCTCGGCGTCCCGCTGCCCGTCGAGCCGGGCGGAGCCGTACGATCCGGCGACCTGACCGTGCTGTGGCTCGGCCCCGACGAGTGGCTCGTCGTCGGCCCGGATGAGGGCGAGGACGAGGGCGATGCCCGCGGCCCCGGGCTGCGCGACCGGCTGGCGGAGACGGCGGCCGGGACGGCGGACGATCACGTCTCCGTGGTGGACGTCTCGGCGCAGCGGACGACGCTGGTGGTCGCGGGAGCGCGGTCGCGCGACCTGCTGGCCCACGGCTGCGCGCTCGACCTGCATCCCCGGGTCTTCGGCCCCGGCCGGTGCGCGCAGACGCTGCTGGCGCGGGCCCAGGTCGTGCTCGTCGCCCGGGAAGCCGACGAGTTCTGGGTGCTGTGCCGCGCGTCCTTCGCGGGCTACACGGCCGAATGGCTCCTCGACGCCGCCACCGAGTACGTCACCTGACGATCGGCGGCCCCGCCCTGACTTCACCGTGCGTGAAGGCCGGCGACGCCGGGGTCCGGCAGGACCCCGCCGGACGGACGGCATGAAAGTTTCTTCGCCTCCGCCCGGCCGGGCACGGGCCGCCCAACTCCTCCCGCCACCCGCGTCGACCTGCGTGAATCCGTGATCCACGACGGTCGGCGCGGCTCGGTCCCGCAGGCCGTTCGCGGCGTCGGGATCGGGCGCCGCCGCGAAATCGGCCGTTTTCGCTTCACATGCTCCCCGTGCTGTGCTTCACTCGCCCCTGAAAGCGCTTTCAGAGGAAGCCCGACGGTACGCAGGTCGCCGCACCACCCTGCGCGGATCCGTGCGCCATATCCGATCCGAGCAAGGCTCAGTACGGGCAGGCCCCGACGTCCGCCGCCGCTTCCGCATCCTCGCGACCGAGAACCCCCCAGCCCGTGAAGAGGAAAGGCGAGAAGAGATGAACCGAGCAGCCGTACGGCGAAACGCGGCGGCGCTGGCCGCCGCGGCCCTCGCGACCACGATCGGTGTGGCCCTACCGCAGACGCAGGCCTCGGCCGCCGCCGGCGGCGCCACCGGCTACGCGTCCGTCAACGGCGGCACCACCGGCGGCGCGGGCGGGCAGACGGTGCGGGCCACCACGGGGACCGCCATCCACGCGGCCCTGTGCAACCGGGCCAGCAGCAGCACCCCGATCATCATCGAGGTCGAGGGCACCATCAATCACGGCAACACCAGCAAGGTGTCGGGCAACAGCTGCAACACCAACGACGGCGTGATCGAGCTCAAGCAGATCAGCAACGTCACGATCATCGGGGTCGGCGGCGGGGCCGTCTTCGACCAGCTGGGCATCCACATCCGCGAGTCCAGGAACATCATCATCCAGAACGTGACCGTGCGGAACGTGAAGAAGTCGGGGTCGCCCACGTCCAACGGCGGGGACGCCATCGGCATGGAGAAGGACGTGCGCAACGTCTGGGTCGACCACGTCACGCTGGAGGCCTCCGGCGGGGAGTCGGAGGGGTTCGACGGCCTCTTCGACATGAAGAACAACACCCAGTACGTGACGCTGTCGTACAGCGTCCTGCGCAACTCCGGCCGCGGTGGGCTCATCGGATCCAGTGAGAGCGAGCTCTCGAACGGCTTCGTCACCTTCCATCACAACCTGTACGAGAACATCGACTCCCGTACGCCCCTGCTGCGCGGCGGCATCGCGCACATCTACAACAACTCCTACGTGAAGCTCAACGAGTCCGGCATCAACTCCCGGGCCGGGGCCCGCGCCAAGGTGGAGAACAACTACTTCAAGGACTCCAAGGACGTCCTGGGCACCTTCTACACCGACGCGACCGGCTACTGGCAGGTCGCCGGCAACATCTTCGACAACGTGACCTGGTCCGCCCCCGGCAGCAAGAACCACCCCGCGGGACCCGACCCCCGGTCCAACACCACGGTCAGCGTCCCGTACTCCTACGGACTGGACGGGGCGTCCTGCGTGCCGGACATCGTCCGCCAGACGGCGGGCGCCAACAAGGGCCTGCGGGTGTCGAACGGCAACTGCACGCCCCAGACGCCGGCACCGACGCCGACGCCCACTCCCAAGCCGACGCCCACCCCCACACCGACCCCCACGCCGACGACCGACCCGACACCCGGCGGGACCAACCTCAGCATCGGGGCCGGCTCCGACGGCTCGAGCAAGGCCTCCGGAACGAGCTACGGCGACGTGCGGGACGGCGACATGAGCACCTACTGGTCGCCGAACGGCTCGACCGGTGACATCTCGATCAAGTGGGGCTCCGCCAAGACGGTGTCCAGGATCATCATCCGTGAGGCGGCGGGCTCCGCCGGCACCATCCGCTCCTGGCAGGTGCTCAACCACGACACCGGCACCGTTCTGACCTCCGGCAGCGGGGCGGGCTCCATCGGCTTCGCCCCCACCACGCTGAAGAAGATCACCTTCAGGATCACCGGGTCGAGCGGCACGCCGAAGGTCGCCGAGTTCGAGACCTACGCCGGATAAGTGGCCAACGCCTGGAGAGTCGGTCAGGTAGCCGCCATCCGGGGGCAGGGAGCGGCGCGGGAGGGAGCGAGGACCGCACGGGATGCCCGCGGCCGGCGGGCTTCGCAGCGGACCGGAGCTTCCTCCCGGCGCATCCCGGGCCCCGCGGAAATTCCGAGCCTGCGAGGAATCTTCGTGGGTGGAGGGACCGACGCCGCGGCAGCGGTGACGACACCTGACCGATGCTCCAGGGAACCCACGCGGGACGGGGGACCCTCGCCGGAAGAGGACCGTCCCGGCCGCCCGCCATGGAGCGGCCGGGAACGCGGTGGGCCCGTCAGACCGGCGGGCCCACAGGTCGCATCACGTGGAGATCGGGGAATGAATCCCCGCATGGGTTCGCCGGCTGACTTCCAGAACGAGATCTACCTGAACGGGCTCGGCGACGTGCTGCCGGAGCTGCCCACCGACCTCACGATGCTGGAGCGGCTCGCGGGCGAGCGGATCGCGCCGGCCGCGTACGGCTATGTGGCCGGGGCGGCGGGCACCGAGTCGACGGCCCGCGCCAACCGGGAGGCGTTCGAGCGCAGGCGGCTCGTCCCGCGCATGCTGCGCGACGTCGCCGTACGGGACCTGTCGGTGCGGCTGCTCGGGCAGACGCTGCCGGTCCCGGTGCTGCTCGCGCCGATCGGCGTCCTGGCGATCATGCATCCCGAGGGGGATCTCGCCGTGGCGCGTGCCGCCGCCGACCTCGGCGTGCCGTTCGTGGCGAGCACGGCGGCCTCCCACTCGATGGAGCAGGCGGCGGAGGCGAACGCCGGTGGCCTGCGCTGGTTCCAGCTCTACTGGTCCAGCGACCGCGACGTGGTGGCCGGCTTCCTGGCGCGTGCCGTTGCCGCCGGTTACACGACGCTGGTCGTCACCCTCGACACGCACACGCTCGGCTGGCGGCCCCGCGACCTCGATCAGGGGTACCTGCCGTTCCTGCGCGGCGTCGGCGTGGCGAACTACTTCACCGATCCGGCCTTCCAGCGGGCGATCGGGAGCCGCGGCCCGATCGAGGTCACCGACCGGGACGCGGCCGTCATGCGCTGGGCCGCGACCTTCGGCGACCCCTCGCTCACCTGGGACGACCTGGCCTTCCTGCGGGAGCACTGGGCGGGGCCGATCGTGCTCAAGGGCGTCCAGCACGCCGACGACGCGCGGCGGGCGGCCGACACGGGGATGGACGGCGTCGTCGTGTCCAACCACGGCGGCAGGCAGGTGGACGGCGCGATCGGTTCGCTGGACGCGCTGCCCGGGGTGGCCGCCGCCGTGGGAGACCGGATCACCGTGCTGTTCGACAGCGGCATCCGCACGGGCACCGATGTGCTCAAGGCGCTGGCGCTCGGGGCGAAGGCCGTCATGCTGGGCCGTCCGTACGCCTATGGCCTCGGCCTGGCGGGAGAGGCCGGAGTGCGGCACGTGATCCGCTGCCTGCTGGCCGAGCTGGAGATCGCGATGGCGCTGACCGGGGTCACCTGCCCGGCCGAGATCACGCCCGAGCTGCTCGCGTCGCCCTGAAACACGACTCAGGGCAGGACGGACCGCACCGCCTCGGGAGAGCGGCCGACCACCGCCGTCCCGTCGTCGGCCGTGATGATCGGCCGTTGGATCAGGGAGGGGTGTGCGGCCAGGGCCTCGATCCACCGCGCGCGATCCGCCTGACCACGCGGCCACGAGGCCATGCCGAGATCGACGGCGGGCGGTTCGCCGAGGCGGGTGATGTCCCAGGGCTCCAGCTTGAGCCGGTCCAGCACGTCCCCGATCTCCCGGGCCGTGGGCGGCTCCTCCAGGTAGTACCGGATGGTGTACTTCGCGCCCTCGGCGTCCAGGAGGGACAGCGCCGACCGGCACTTCGAACAGGCCGGATTGATCCAGATCTCCATGGGTCCATTCTCGCCTCAGAGCACGCCGCCGGCATCCAGCGCGGACAGCAGCACGAGCACCACGGTCGCGACGGCGAACAGGCCGTGCGCCACGACGACGGGCACCGGGAAGCCCCGCTCGGCGGATGTGTGCCGCCCGGCGGCGGCCTGGCCCGCCCTGCGCTGGGGGATCCAGCGGGCGAACATGGTGAACCCCAGCAGCGCGACCGGCACGAGCAGGACGAACGCGGCCCACGCCAGCGCGGTGCCGCCCATGATCAGGTGGACGATCCACACGATCAGCCCGACGGCGGCGAGGGCGAAGTGGCCGAGGACGACCGGGACGGGCAGCCGGCTCGCGCCGCTCCGGGCGCCGCCCCGTGAGATCCAGATGCCGAGCATGTAGAAACCGCCGAGGGCGGTGACGAGCCAGGTGACGAGTGCGGCGATGTCCATTGTCTCTCCAGACGGGGGTTGGGAGCGGCCGTCGCGGGATGGCGGCCACGGAAACGGGGGAGGGAATGCGGGTCAGCGGGCGCCGGCGCCGTCCCTGTCGACGTCGATCTTGTTCACTGGGACGAAGCCTTCGGCCTGGGTCGTCTCGTCGGCGACCCGCACGCCGTAGCGGTAGGCGAGCATGCCGCCCAGATATCCGGACACGGCGAGCACGGCCAGGCCAACGGCGTTGAGCGCGAGCTGTCCCGGCTCGACGCCGCCGCTCGGCGGGGGACCGGCGTGACGCCACCAGAAGCCGCCCGCGTAGGCGGCGGTCACCAGCAGGTTGAGCGCCATATGGGTCAGACCGACGCGGAAGGCCCGGGTGCCGGGCGGGATGGCGAGCAGGTCGAGGAACCCGACCATGGCGGCCGCCAGCGCGCCGATCACGCCGAGCCCGATCAGCCACATCGCCGCCCGGGCCGGGAACTCCGGCTCGCTCGCGAACAGCGAGGCGACGTCGAAGACGAGGCTCGCCACCCATGCCCCGATCGGCACCGTGACCAGCATGGGATGGAACGGGTGTCCGTACGGCCCGGCGAGCGCGGCGCTGACCGGCCGCTTGGCCTGCGGTCGCGTGGTTCCGCTCACGTCGACCACCTCCTTTTCACCAACGAATATTGGTCTTATTGGGGGCGGATGGTCAAGCGCTCCTGATGAAAAGGCCGATGCTCGGCTCGGACCCATGCTCGTCGGCGTTACTGTGGGACCGTGGCCGCCCAACCGACCCCGCCCGACATGCCCCCGCCCGACGTCCCGGGGACGCCTCCGCCGGACGCGACCCCGACTGATCCGACCGATGTGATTGATCAGGCCGAGGCGGATCGCTCCGGCGACGCGGCGATCGAGTCGGTCAGCGTGCTGGGGGAGCGCACCCGGCGTCAGATGTTCGCCTTCATCCGCCGCGCCCGCCGTCCCGTCACCCGGGACGAGGCGGCGGCCAGCGCCGGCATCTCCCGCAAGCTGGCCGCCTTCCACCTCGACAAGCTGGTCGACGCGGGCCTGCTGCGGGCCCGCTACGCGGCTCCCGGCGGCGTACGGAAGGTCGGACGGCAGCCCAAGGCGTACGAACCCACCGACACGCAGATCCGGGTGAGCATCCCCGACCGCCGCCACGAACTGCTGGCCGACATGCTCATGCGGGCGGTGCTGACCGAGCGCGACGACGAGACCGCCGGGCAGGCGGCCACCCGCACGGCGGGGGAGACCGGGCGGGAGCTGGGCGAGGCCGAGCGCGGACGGACCCGGCTCGGCCGGCTCGGCGCGGAACGCGCGCTCACGATCTGCCGGCGGATGCTCGACGAGCATGGATTCGAGCCCGTCCGGGAGACCCCCACCCGGCTGCGGATGCGCAACTGCCCGTTCCATCCTCTCGCCGCCAAGGCCCCCGACCTGGTCTGCGGCATGAACCTCGCGTTCCTTGAGGGCTATCTCGGCGGGCTGCGCTGCACCGCCGTCGAAGCCGTGCTCGATCCCCGTCCCGGCGAGTGCTGCGTCGAGCTCCGCCGGTCGGCGGCTCCCCGGCCGTGAGGGGTCTCCTCAGCGGGTCATGATCCTCGGGGGGATTCGCCCTGTCCGGGAGTGGGCTGCAACGGGTCGTGGCCCACGGTCATCAGCGCGTGGCGCCAGTCGGCGTCCTCGAGCGGACGGGGCTCGGCCAGCAGGTCCCGGATGCGACGGATCACGTGCCGCATCACCTCGACATCGGCATCGGTGAGATCGACCTTGCGCTTGCCCTGGATGTGAACCACGCCCCGGCCCAGATCGGGGAGGTTCAGGTCCGGGCCGGCCCCGAAGCCCTCCTCGCCCGATGCCTGGGTGAGCAGCCAGGTACGCAGCTCCTCCGAGCTCATGTTCACCAGTCCGTGGAACTCCCCCGAGAGTCGCTCCATTTCGGGGTCGAAACGATCGGGCATCGGTGTCCCCTCCTCCGGACGCGACGGCGGGTCAGCCCGCCGCCCTACCCGGACCCACCCTCGGCAAACCCTCCGGCTCGCGGTCGAGCCGACGCCGTACGGCCTGGTCCACGAACGTCCGCCCAATTAAGTCGAACGCTCGTGTTCGGGTTATGTTACCTTCAATTCGAACAGTAGTGTTCGACTTCGGAAGGTGAAGGTTGCCATGACCCATGCGTCCCCCGGCCACGCCCCGCCCGCTCGTTCCACCCCGGTTCCCGCGCCGCACCGGTGGTGGGCGCTCGCGGTGCTCGGCCTGGCCCAGTTCATGGTCGTCCTCGATGTCACGGTGGTGAACGTCGCGCTGCCCGACATCCGTGCGGATCTCGGACTCGGCCTGTCCGCCGCGTCCTGGGTCGTCACCGCGTACACGCTGTGCTTCGGCGGCCTGATGCTGCTGGGCGGACGGTTGGCCGACATTCACGGCCGCCGCCGGGTCTTCCTCGCCGGTCTCGTCCTGTTCACGTTGGCTTCGCTCGTCGCCGGGCTCATCGGCCGGGGCCTCACCGGTTCGGGAGCCGCGCTCATCGCGGCCCGAGCCGTACAGGGCGTCGGCGCCGCGCTGCTGTCCCCGTCGGCCCTGTCGATCGTGACCACCACCTTCCACGGGCCGGAACGGCACCGCGCCCTGGGCGTCTGGGCGGCGATCGGCGGCGGGGGAGCGGCCGTGGGCGTCCTGCTGGGCGGCCTGCTCACCTCGGGCCCCGGCTGGGCGTGGGTGTTCATCGTCAACGTGCCGGTCGGTGTCCTGGTCGCGGTCGCCATGCCACGCCTGGTGACGGCAGGAAAGCCCGACACCCCCGGTCGCGGAGGGCTCGATCTGCCCGGTGCGCTGTCGATCACCGCAGGCGTCGCACTGATCATCTACGGCATCCTCAAGACCGGCGACGGGGGGTGGCCGAGCCCGGCCGCGCTGCTGCCGCCGGCGGCCGGGGCGGCGCTGATCGGGGTGTTCGTGCTCGTCGAACGGCGCGCCGCGGCCCCGCTGGTGCGGCTCGGCCTGTTCGCCAGGCGTCCGATCGCGTCGGGCGGCATGGTCATGCTCGCCGCGTCGGCGCTGCTGCTGTCGGCGTTCTTCCTCACCTCGCAATATCTTCAGTACGTCGCCGGTCTGTCCGCGCTTCAGACGGGCCTGGCGTTCCTCCCGGCGGCGCTGGCCACGGTGGCCGGGGCGCATCTGGCGGCGCACCTCATCCCACGTACGGGTCCCAGGCCGGTCGCGGTCGTCGCCTTCCTGATCACGGCGGCCGGGATGTGGCTGCTGTCGCGGCTGCCGGCCGCACCGGAGGTCCTCCTCGACGTCGAGCCCGGATTCGTGCTGGCCGCGCTCGGCCTCGGCGCGGCCTTCGTCACGGCGACGACCACCGCGATGACGCACGTCGCCGATGAGGAGGCGGGCGTGGTCTCGGGAACGATCAACATGGGTCACGAGCTCGGGGCGAGCCTCGGCATCGCCGTGGTCGCGGCGGTCGCCTCCGGCGGTTTCGCCCAGGGATATCTCGTCTCGGCCGTCACGGCGATCGTGGTCGCGGTGGCGGCGGCGCCGGCCCTGCCCAAGGGCAGGCCGCCCGCGCACACCGGCCCGATCTTCGCCCACTGAGCCGTCCCGTCACCAAGCCGGGGCCGTACGCTTCAGGCATGCCCACTGATCGGAAACACGGCGGCAGACGCCGGGCCGACGCCGAGCGGAACATCGAGGCCATCGTCGCGGCGGCGCTGGCCGAGTTCTGCCGGAACCCGGGCGTGAGCATGACCGACATCGCCCGGGCGGCCGGCGTCGGACGGGTCACGCTGTACGGTCACTTCCCCTCACGGGAGGATCTCCTCGACGCCGTGATGGCCCGGGCGATCGAGGACGCCCGGGCCACGCTCGGGGCCGTCCCCACCGACGGCCTGCCGGCACGCGACGCGCTCGCCGCTCTGATCAGGTCGGCCTGGCAGGTGCTCGACCGCCACCGGAGGCTGCACGCGGCGGCCGTGCAGATCATCGGCCCCGACCGCCTGCGTGAACACCACGAGCAGCCGCTCCTGCTGGTGGAGGATCTCCTCGATCGCGGCCGCCGGGACGGCACGGTCCGCGCCGATCTTCCGCCCCACTGGCTCGCGACCACCGTCTACAGCATGCTGCACGCCGCCGCGCTCGAGGTCGACGCCGGCCGGCTCACCTCCGCGGGCGCCGCCGACGTCCTCGAGGCGACCCTGCTACCCGCGATCTCTCCGGTACGGCAGCGCGACGGGGGCGGCCGCGGTCCCGGGGACACGGCCTAGCCTGGGGATATGGACGTCGCTGCGGGAACACATCAGCTGGGGACGCGGTCCGGCCGGCTTCTCGTGCGGACCGGCCGGACCGGACTCGGCGCGAAGGCGGGTCACGATCTCGTCATCGAGGTCGCACGCTGGCACGGGGAGGCGGTGGTCGACCCCGGCGACCCGGCGGCCTCCTCCCTGACCGTCGAGGCCGAGGCCGGCTCGCTGGAGGTCAGGGAGGGCACCGGGGGCGTGAAACCGCTCACCGACTCCGACCGCCGGGAGATCGAGAAGAACATCCGGGAGAAGGTCCTGCACACCGCGGAGCACCCGACGATCGCCTTCCGGTCGACCGGCGTCGAGGGGACCCCGGAGTCGTTCCGGGTGCACGGCGATCTCACCATCGTCGGCGTGGCCCGGCCGGTGACACTGGACTGCCGGTTCGAGGGGGACCGGGTGCGCGGCACGGCGACCGTCACCCAGAGCCGCTGGGGGATCAAGCCGTACTCCGCGTTCTTCGGCGCGCTCAAGCTCAGCGACGACGTCGAGGTGCGGTTCGACGTCGGCCTCGACTGAACCGTCAGGCGCGGTCCGGGAGAGCCGGGGCCGAGGCCCCGGCGATGACCGATGCCAGCTCGGTGAGCAGGCGGTCGGTCAGGGCGGGCGGCCGTACGGCGATGCGCAGGTGGTCGGGGCCGAGACCGGGGAACGTGTCGGCCCGGCGGACCGCGATGCCGGCCGCGCGCAGCCGTTCGCGTACGTCGAGGCCGCCCGCCGTGCGGACGAGCACGAACGAGGCCGACGACGGCGCGGCGACCTCGATCCCGAGCTCGGCGAGACCGGCGACCAGACGGGTACGGTGCTCACCGAGCAGCGCCGCGGCCCGGTCGGCCTCGGCCAGCGCGGCGGGCGAGCAGCACGCCACGAGCGCGGCCAGCGCCGGTGTGGACACCGACCACAGCGGCTGCGCCCGCGCCAGCGTGCGGACCATCGCCGGTTCCGCCAGCACGTAGCCCACCCGCAGCCCGGCCAGCCCCCACGTCTTGGTCAGGCTGCGCACCACGATGAGGCCGGGGACGTCCCGCCGGGCCGCGAGACTGCCCCGCTCGCCAGGGACGGTGTCGATGAACGCCTCGTCCACGACGAGGATCCGGCCCGGCCGGGCCAGCCGCACCAGGTCGGCGGGGTCGTGCAGCACGCCCGTCGGGTTGGTCGGGTTGCCGAGCACGACGAGGTCGGCGTCGGCCGGGATCAGATCGGCCGGGATGGAGCCGGCGGAGGCCGGCTCGGGCCGCAGGCCGTACGGCTCGGGCAGCACCACGCGCTCGACGGCGTGTCCGGCCGCGCGCAGCGCCGCCTCGGGTTCGGTGAACGACGGGTGCACGCACACGGCACGGCGCGGCCGAAGCGCCCGCGCGAGCAGTACGAACGCCTCGGCCGCACCCGCCGTCGGGAGCACCTCGTCGACGGGCCTGCCGTGCCTGGCGGCCGCGGCGGCGGTCGCCGCGCCCGCGTCCGGATAACGGCCGAGCGTGCCGAGCGCGTCGACGAGCACGGCACGCAGCCATTCGGGCGGCGCGGTCAGGCGTACGTTGACCGCGAAGTCGAGCATCCCCGGCACGGCCTCGGCGTCGCCGTGGTGCCGGAGATCGTAGTCACCGTGTCCGAGGTCGTGCCCGGTCGCGGGGGTGGTGGCAGCGTTCATCACCGGGTCCATCAGATCTGGTGGTCGGGCGAGGTCAGGGCGACGGTGGACAGCCCGGCGGGCACGCCGCGCTCGATCAGCCGCCACACCGCGTCGGTGTCCAGGTGCTCCTCGACCAGGTCGCCGACCGCGTCGAGGCGGGCCTCACGGCGCTCGGCGAACGACTCGGTGCCGGGCAGCCAGGTGCGGCCGGCCGCCCGGGCCACCTCGGCCAGGAACGCCCGCCGGAATCCGTCGCGCTCGAAGATCCCGTGCCAGGTCGTCCCCCACACCTGACCGCTGCGGCAGCCGTCGAGGAACGGCTCGCCGCCGTCGACGGAGATCCGGCCGTGGTGGATCTGGTAGCCCGACACCTCCTGGTCGCGCCACCGTCCGGTCGCCGACGCCAGCACCTTCGACCGGGTGAAGACGGTGCGCACCGGCAGCAGTCCGAGACCGGGGACGGCGGCCGTCCCGCTCTCCACGCCGTCGTCGTCGCCGATCTCGGTGCCGAGCATCTGCAGCCCGCCGCACACGCCGAGCACCGGCCGGCCGTCCCCGGCCCGGCGCCGCAACTCCGCGTCGATGCCGCGCGCACGCAGCCAGGCCAGATCCGACACCGTCGAACGGGTGCCCGGCACGATGACGAGGTCGGCCTCGGCCATCTCGGCGGGGGTGGTGACCAGCCGCACGCTCACGCCGGGTTCGGCGGCGAGCGCGTCGGCGTCGGTGACGTTCGACATCCGCGGGAGCCGTACGAGCGCGACCCGCAGGATGTCCCGCCCGACGGGCGGGGTGAGCAGTCCGGGCCGGCTGTCGAGGTCGAGGGAGTCCTCCACGTCGAGCCAGAGTCCGGCTCGCCAGGGCAGCACGCCGAGGCAGGCCCGCCCGGTGGCCCCGCGCAGCCAGTCCAGGCCCGGCCGCAGGAGCGCGGGGTCGCCGCGGAACTTGTTGACCACGAAACCCGCGATGTGCCGCTGGTCGGCCGGGTCGAGGACGGCCAGGGTGCCCGCGAAGTGCGCGAGCACCCCGCCCCGGTCGATGTCCCCGACGACCAGGACGGGCAGGTCGGCGGCGCGTGCCAGCCCCATGTTCGCGATGTCGCGGTCGCGCAGGTTCACCTCGGCCGGGCTGCCCGCGCCCTCGCAGATCACCACGTCGAAGCGGCGGCGCAGGTCGGTCAGCGCGGCCACGGCGACGTCGAGCAGCGCGGGCTTGTGCCCCCGATAGGAGAGCGCGTCGACCTCGGCGTGCGGGCGGCCGAGCACGACGACGTGGGAGTGCCGCTCCCCGCCCGGCTTGAGCAGCACGGGGTTCATCGCCGCCTCCGGCTCGACCCGTGCGGCGGCCGCCTGCATCGCCTGGGCGCGGCCGATCTCGCCGCCGTCAGCGGTGACCGTCGAGTTCAGCGACATGTTCTGCGCCTTGAACGGCGCGACCCGCACGCCGCGGCGGGCCAGCCACCGGCACAGCCCGGCCGTGAGGACGCTCTTGCCCGCGTCGGAGGTGGTGCCGGCGACGAGCAGCGCGCCGCCGTTGTGTCGTGGCACGTCAGAGGATGGGCCGCGAGGCCGGCGATGAGGTGCGTGCGCGCGGGCCGGAGCCGGCCATGGCGTGTCCTCCCTGGGGTCCGCGCCCCCGGTCGAAGGTCCGACGGCCGGAATATCCTGGCTCCCGGTCGGGCGCTCTCCCGGCCTCGCCTATGAGGGCGGCGGCCGAGATCGAGGGTCACCCCCGGTGACAGTGGCGGGACCGCGCCGGATTCACACCGGACTTCACTCCGCTTCCGTCGCTTGCGGCTCGGAGCCTACACCAGGCCTCCGGCGCGGGCCGCGCGGGGGTCGGGGGCTCGTACGGCTCGGCACGCGTGTCACAGCAGCGTCCGGACCAGGCCGAGCCCGGTGCCGGCGAGCCCGCCCAGCAGCGGAGGCGCGGCGGGCGCGGACGCGTCGGCGGCCCGGCGCCGTACGGGCCGAGACCCGACCCGCTCCGCCGTCCCGACCCGCTCCGCCGCCCCGGTCGGCCGGGTCTCGGCGGCCGGGGTTTCGAGAGGCCGGGCCGCGACGGGCCGGGCTCCGGTGGGCTGTGTTTCAGCGACCGGGACTTCGGCGGCCGGGATTTCAGCGGCCGGGGCTTCGGCGGGCACGGTTCCGGCGGCCGGGGTTTCGGCGGGCTGCATTTCGATCGGGGGCAGGGCGGGCACCGGAGGCACGGAAGGCACGGGCACGGCGGGCGGCGACGGGATCTCCGGCAGACTCATGATCGGCGTTTTCCGCGATTTCCCCCGCATCGCTTTTCTGATCTTCTTTTTGAACTTCTTGAAATTCTTGGGCACGACGAGAACTATTCTCTGGACCACGTTGCAGACCTTCGCGCCCTGGCACTGGGCGTTCTGCATGTTCGCCATCCGAGTTTTGATCTTGGATGAGTTCCGCCGAATGCGCTGGTCGCGTCCCGCGCTCGGGGAGGGGCCGCGGACACCTTTTCCGCCGCGGTCGGATCTGAGGTTCTTCGACGTCTTCCCGGCCGGATGGGGCTCGGTGTCCGGGCCGGCCGAGGCGGGGGCGGCGCCGCCGAGGAGGAGTACGGCCGAAATGGACACACCGGCGGCGAGGCACGCGGAGAGCGATGTTCTGGATGCCTTGCCGTACCGCTGACGAATCATTCGCTTTCGCCCCTGGGAGTCGGACGGGTCCGGGCAGGCGCCCGGCCGACCGGACGCCTTGGTCAGCGTACGCGGCGGCATTCTCCGAGGTGCGTCTTCGACGATCAGGGGCGGGTCATGGACGTCCCATTTCCGTATGGTCCGCCGGAGGTCGTTCCCTGGTCACCATTGGGTCCACAATTGCTGGTTGATGTTGCACATCTGCATCCGCTGGTTGCAGACGGCCGCCTGAAAGGTGCTGAGCCCGTTCACCGTGATCGCCGCCTGCTGGATGGGGGTTCCGCCGCTGGAGTTGACGGCGCTGCCGGTGCCCGTGCCCGTGCCGCCCCCGTTTCCTCCTCCTCCCGCACCGGCCGGGGCGATGCCGGGAACGGCGGGGCGCGCTACCGCCGCGTGCGCGGCGACCTGCGGAGCGGCCAGGGCCCCCGCGGCCGCGATCGCGACGGTCGCGAGCGTGAGCCGTCGCGCACCGGCACGTACCCCGGCGAGCGGCGTCCCCGCACTGTGACGAACCATTTCTCTTCGCGCCCCCATCTTCCAGGTCGTGTGGTGAGCCCAGCCCATCCCCATTTGTGGGACATGACCGGTGAGAGGGTGTCTACCCCCTGCGTGCCGGCCGTCTCCGGTCCGAATGATCTCCGCTCCAGATCATTACCACTGCTTTTCCGCCGCCCCGGGCGTGATCGGCCGGCGCGCCTCTCACCACCCGCCGCGCCGGACCGCGGCCGTCTGGTGATGGTTGCAGACGCGGAAGTCCTGGTCGCAGTTGGCGGTCTGAAAGGTGTTGTATCCGTTGATGGTGAACACGGCCTGCTGGACGGGGGAGCCCGCGCTGGCGTTGTGTGCGTTCCCGCTGCCCGTGCCGACGCCGTCCCCGCCGTTCCCGCCCGCCGCACCGTCTCCGTCTCCCACGCCGACCGCCGATGCGGCCGGAGCGTCCGTCCGCGGCGCCGTCGCGTGCGCGGCCCCCGGCGAGAACGCCAAGACTCCGGCGATCGCGAGCGCGGTGAACGCGGTCCGCCGTACGCCGGGCGCCGTGCCGTACGGCACCCGCGCACCGTGATGGATCACTTTCGTCACGCTCCTGTTCGTGCTGTTCGATTCGTGCCGTTCACACGGCGGGCAGGAAGTCACCGGCTTATCGCGACATGACCGGTGAGAGGTCCTACCCCTCGGCGGGGCGCCGGCGGCCATCCGGATGATCTCCGTTCCGGATCATTACCTCGCCTTTCCCGTCCTCCCCGTGCGGATGTCAGCCGCCGATCAGGCGCTCGGGGTGGTCGCCGAAGGGGGTGCCCCGCTGGGCGGCGGCCAGGATCTCGGCGAGGTGCAGGCCCCGGCGGCCGCAGTGGGAGTGCTCGATCTGGGTGCGGCAGCTGAACCCGTCGGCCAGCACCAGCGTGGCGGGGTCGGCGGAGCGGATCGCGGGCAGCAGCTCCTGCTCGGCGCAGGCCATCGAGACCTCGAGGTGGCCCGCCTCGAACCCGAAGTTCCCGGCCAGGCCGCAGCAGCCGCCGACCGCGTCGAGCCGGACCCCGGCGGCCGCCAGCAGCTCACGGTCGGCGTCGTAGCCGAGCACCGAGTGCTGGTGGCAGTGCGGCTGGGCGACCGCGGCCCGGTCGATCCGCGGCGGGCGCCACCCGTCGGTGCCCGTGAGCAGCTCGGCGAGCGTCCTGGTCTGCCTGCCGAGCCGGGTCACGTCCCTGTCGTGCGGGAACAGGTCGACGGCGTCGGCGCGGAACACCGCGGTGCAGCTCGGCTCCAGGCCGACGATGGGGAGCCCGCGGCGCAGCGCGGGCGCGAGGGTCCGCAGCGTACGGCGCAGCACCCGCTTGGCGACGTCGAGCTGCCCGGTGGAGATCCACGTCAGCCCGCAGCACAGCGTGCGCGGCGGCAGCACGACCCGATAGCCGGCCTCCTCCAGCACCTCGACGGCGGCCTGCCCGACGTGCGGGGTGAGGTTGTCGGTGAAGGTGTCCGGCCACAGCACCACCGGCCCCCGTCCGCCGTCGCCGCGCGGTCCGCGCCTGCCGTACCAGTCGCGCAGGCGCTCCCGGGCGAAGCGCGGCAGGGGCCGCGCCGGCTCGACTCCGGCCAGCCGCTTGCCGAGCCGGCCCAGCAGCGGAGCGTGGGTGAGCGCGTTGACCAGACCCGGGGCCGCCGCGGCCAGCCGCGCCCACAGCGGCAGCCAGCCCATCGAGTAGTGGGCGGCCGGACGCAACCGGCCGGCGTAGTGGTGGGCCAGGAACTCGGCCTTGTAGGTCGCCATGTCGACCCCCATCGGGCAGTCGTGGCGGCAGCCCTTGCAGGCCAGGCACAGGTCGAGCGCGTCGCGCACCGCATCCGAGCGCCAGCCGTCCCCGACCGCCGAGTCGGCGTGGCCGTTCAGCATCTCGAACAGCAGCCGGGCCCGGCCGCGGGTGGAGTGCTCCTCCTCGCCGGTGGCCCGATAGGAGGGGCACATCACGCCGTCGCCGTGCTGCCGGCACTTGCCGACGCCGACGCAGCGCATGACCGCCCGCTGGAAGCTGCCCTCGTCGTCGGGATAGCCGAAGTGGCCGGCCGGGTCGGCCGGCGTCCACCCCGGACCGAGCCGCAGGTTCTCGTCCAGCCGGTACGGCGCCACGATCTTGCCGGGGTTCATCCGGTCGCCGGGGTCGAACACCGCCTTGACCTGCTCGAAAGCCCTGATCACCACCGGGCCGAACATCTTGGGCAGCAGCTGCCCGCGCGACTGGCCGTCGCCGTGCTCCCCGGACAGCGACCCGCCGTAGGAGACGACCAGGTCGGCGGCCCGGTCGAGGAAGGCCCGGAACGCCGCGACGCCGTCGGCGGTGACCAGATCGAACGGGATGCGGGTGTGCACGCAGCCCTGCCCGAAGTGCCCGTACAACGAGGCGTCGCCGTAGCCGAACTCCCGGAACAGCCCGCGCAGGGCGTTCAGGTAGCCGGCGAGCCGGTCGGGCGGGACCGCGGAGTCCTCCCAGCCCTCCCAGGTCTCGCGCATGCCCGGGACACGGGCGGTGGCGCCCAGCCCCGACTCGCGGACCTCCCACAGCTCCTTTTCCACCCGCTTCTCGTCGGTGAAGTCGATGTGCGGGGCGTGCTCGGTGCGGCGCAGCTCCTCGACCAGGGTGCGGGCCCGCCGGTCGGCCTCCTCCCGGGTGTCGCCGCCGAAGGAGACCATCAGCCAGCCGCCGCCCTCCGGCAGCCGGGTGAGGGCGTCGGGATGCATGTGCTTGCGGCGCTCGTAGTCCACGAGCCTGTCGTCGACGCCCTCGAGCTGGAGCGGGCCGTACGCCGCGATGTGCGGCACCGCGCGGGCGGCCGCGACGATGTCGTGGTAGCCGAGCAGGACCAGGGCCTCCGCCTTGGGCGCCGGCACCAGGCACAGCTCGGCCCGCAGCACCGCGACCAGTGTGCCCTCGGTGCCGACCAGCGCCCTGGCCAGGTTGAAACCGCCCTCGGGCAGCAGCTGTTCGAGGTTGTAGCCCGACACGCGGCGGGGGATGTCGGGGAACCGGCGGCGGATCTCGCCGGCGTGCGTCTCGACGATCGAACGCAGCTCCCGGTAGATCTCCGCGCGTCGTCCGCCCGCGGCGACGATCCGCCGGAACTCCGGCTCGTCGGTGGGGCCCACCCACATGCGCAGCCCGTCGTAGGTGACGATCTCCAGCCGGGAGACGTTCTCCGCCGTCTTGCCGTACGCCTGGGCGGTGGACCCGCAGGAGTTGTTGCCGATCATCCCGCCGAGCGTGCACTGGCCGTGGGTGGACGGACGCGGCCCGAACATCAGCCCGGTGCCGGCCAGCTTCCGGTTGAGCACGTCGAGCACGATGCCGGGCTCGACGACACAGGTCGCGGCCTCGGCGTCCACGGACACCAGGCGGTGGCAGTACTTCGACCAGTCGATGACGACGGCGGTGTTGCAGGTCTGCCCGGCGAGGCTGGTCCCGCCGCCCCGGGAGGTGATCGGCGCCCGGTGCGCACGGCACACGGCGATCGCCTCCACCGCCGCGTCGACCGTGCGCGGCACCACCACGCCCAGCGGCACCTGCCGGTAGTTCGATCCGTCGGTCGAGTACGCGCCGCGCGTGCCCGGGTCGAACCGCACCTCGCCGTCGACCCGCTCGGCGAGGTCCCGCTCCAGGTCGCGCAGCCGCACGTACGGCTCGGCCCGGCGGGCGGCGGAGACCGACGGAGGGAGGGTCACCTGGCCGGTCATCGGTGATCACCCGCCCAGTTGGGAGATCTTGTCCTTGAACAGCGTGGTGGCGATGGACGCCTTGCGCGGCTGCCCCTTGATGAACGCCTTGGCGAACTTCACCGCCTGGTCGTGCGTGACCTTGCCGGGCATCGGCGGCTCGTCGGGGTTGACGTCGACGTCCACCAGTGCCGGCCCGTCGTGCGCCAGCGCCTGCCGTACGGCCTCGTCGACGTCCGCCGGGTCGGTGACCTTGCGGCCGTAGCCGCCGCAGGAGCGGGCCCAGGCCGAGAAGTCGGCGGCCGGAAGGCCGAACCGGACGCCGTGCTCGGGGAAGCCGAGCACCATCTGCTCCCACAGGATCTGGCCCAGCGAGTCGTTGTTGTTCACGACGACCGTGATCGGGAGGTTCAGATGGGCGGCGGTGCGGAACTCGGCCATCAGCATGGCGAATCCGCCGTCGCCGATGAACGCGATCACCTGCCGTCCGGGGAAGGCGAGCTGCATCGCGATCGCGTACGGCAGGCCGGGCGCCATCGTGGCGAGGTTGCCGGACAGATAGAACCGCCGGTCCCCCCTGATCGTCCAGTGCCGGGCCGCCCAGGTGGCGATCGTGCCGGAGTCGCAGGTGAGGATCGCGTCGTCGGCGGCCGCCCGGTCGATGCAGCCCATGAGGTACTGCGGGGCGATCGGGTCGCGCTCCGGGGACTGCAGCGCGGCCATGTCGTCGCGCCACCGGTCCATCGCCCGCCGGTACTTCTCCAGATGGGAGCGGTCGGAGCGGGGCTTGAGCAGGGGCAGCAGGGCGGCCAGCCCCTCCTTGGCGTCGCCGACCATCGGCACCTCGGTGGGCACGCGCACCCCGGCGCGGATCGGGTCGGCCTCGATCTGCACCACGCGGGCCCTGCCCGGCTCCGGCAGGTGCTTGGTGTAGGGGAAGTTGGTGCCGGCCATCAGCAGCGCGTCGCAGTCCTCGATCAGCTCCTCGCCAGGCCGGGTGCCGAGCAGGCCGATGCCGCCCACGGCGTACGGAGAGTCGTCGGGGATGACGGCCTTCCCGGGCAGCGTCTTGATCACCGGTGCGCCCAGCGCCTCGGCGACGGCGAGCACCTCATCGCGGGCGTGCAGCGCGCCCGCTCCGGCGAGGATGGCCGGTCGCTCGCTCGCGTTCAGCACGTCGGCGGCGGCCTCCAGGTCCTCGGTGCGCGGCAGACCCGGCGGGGACAGGTAGACGGGCGCGGTCGCCGGCGGCCTGGCCGGGGCCACGTGCTGGTACGGATCGGCGTCGGCGGGGGCCACCTGGACGTCGTTGGGGAGGCTGAGATGGGCCACGCCGCGCCGGGCGTACGCCGTGCGGATCGCGATGTCCACCACCCCGGGCAGCTGCGTCGGGTTGTCGACGATGAGGTTGTACTCGGCGACGTCGGAGTAGAGGTGTTCGAGGTGGACCTCCTGCTGGTAGCCGGTGCCCAGCACGCTGGTCTCCTGCATGCCGGTGATCGCCAGCACGGGCTGGTGGTCCAGCTTGGCGTCGTAGAGCCCGTTGAGCAGATGGATGCCGCCCGGCCCCGAGGTGGCCAGGCACACGCCGACGCGGCCGGTCGCCTTCGCATGCGCGGTCGCCATGAACGCCGCGGCCTCCTCATGGTGGACGAGGACGAAGCGGACCCGGTCGGTCTGGCGGCGCAGCCCTTCCATGATCCCGTTGATGCCGTCGCCGGGCAGGCCGAATACCGTGTCGACCCCCCAGTCGGCCAGACGTTCGATGAGCACTTCAGCGGCGATTCGGGTCATACTCTGCCGCCTTGCCGCCAGGTGATGGGACAAACCATCGCGTTCCGGAAAATTGCGAAACGCGACGGGTAGGGGACGGGGTGATGACCGAGATCCCCGGCGGGGCCCACGACCCGCTCGACGGCGTGACCGACCGCGTGGCCGACCGCATGGCCGACCGCGTGACCGACCGTGCGATCGACGCGGTGGTCGACGACGTGCGCGCCGCGGCCTACCGCGTGCCGACCGACCGGCCCGAGGCCGACGGTACCTTCGCCTGGGACGCGACGACGCTCGTGGTGGCCGAGATCAGCGCGGGGGAGGTCACGGGCACGGGCTGGACCTACGCGCCCGCCGCGGCGGCCCCGTTCCTCGAGCGGACGCTGGCCCCCGTGGTGACGGGCGCCGCCGCGCTGGACATCCCGGGGATCTGGCGTGCGATGGTCCGCCGGGTGCGCAACGCCGGGCGGCAGGGGATCGCCGGTTACGCGATCTCCGCGGTCGACGTGGCCCTGTGGGACCTCAAGGCGCGGCTGCTGGGCGTGCCGCTGGTGCGCCTGTTCGGCGCCACCGGCGACCGCGTCCCTGTGTACGGCTCGGGCGGCTTCACCACCTACGACGACGACACCACCGCGGCGCAGCTGCGGCACTGGGTGCACGACCAGGGCATTCCCCGCGTGAAGATCAAGATCGGTGAGTCGTGGGGCACCGAGCCGTTGCGCGATCTGCACCGCGTCGCCCTCGCCCGGAAGGTGATCGGACCGGACGCCGAGCTGTACGTCGACGCCAACGGCGGCTACACGGCCAAGCAGGCCGTCCGCCTGGAGCGCCGGATGCGCGACCACGATGTGCGGTGGTTCGAGGAGCCGGTCTCGTCCGACGACCTGGCGGGGCTGCGGCTGGTGCGCGAGCGCTCCGAAGCCGACGTGGCCGCCGGAGAGTACGGCGGGGACCAGGTCTACTTCACCCGGATGTGCGCTGCGGGCGCGGTCGACTGCCTGCAGATCGACGCCACCCGCTGCGGCGGCTACACCGGCTGGTTCGCTGCGGCCGCGGTCGCGGCCGGGCACAACCTGCAGGTGTCGGCGCACTGCGCGCCGAACCTGCACCTCCCGGCGGCCGCGGCCACCCCCGGCCTGCGCCACGTGGAATGGTTCCACGATCACGCACGGATCGAGACCGAGCTGTTCGACGGCGCCGCCGACCCGGCCGGTGGCGGCCTGCGACCGGGGGCGGACGTCCCCGGTCTCGGCCTGACCCTGCGGCACGACGCCGCGGAACGCCATCGCGTCGCCTGACCGCGTTGCCTGATCGTGTCGCCTGGCCGCGTCGCCCGACCGCGCCGGGCATTCGTTTTTCCCGATGGCCGAACGCGGACGCTGCCGCCTTTCCCGCTGCCAAACCAAGAAAAGACGTGCTTATTGGAAATTTTGGAGAATGGGGAGATGAGGGCGGGTAGGGCCGCGATTGTTCGTCCAAATCAGCAGGAAGGCGGTACGGACATGGTTCGACCCACCGGCTTAGAGCGCCATCCCGATCTCGCCGAACTCCGGCAGACATACGACCGGGTGGGGTCGACGACCCCCGCCCAGATCGTTGACGGGCTCACCTTCCTGAGCGGGCTCTATCTGGCCCTCTCGCCCTGGATCGTGGGGTTCAATCGCTTCTCGGGGCTCGCCGTCAGCAACCTGGTCGTCGGGCTGTCGGTCGCCGCCCTCGCGCTCGCGTGCGCGTCGGCCTTCGGCCGTACCTACGGCATCAGCTGGCTGCTCCCGCTCCTCGGCATCTGGACCCTCGTCTCACCGTGGGTGGTGCGGGGAGGCCGCACTCTCACGCCGGGGGCGACGCCCGGGATGCCCGGGACCCCGGGACTGCCCGGAGCGGGCGCCTCGGCGCTCACGGCCGGGACGATCTGGAACAACGTGGTGACCGGGATCATCATCCTGCTGCTCGGCGCGGCGGCGCTGGCCATGGCGCTGGCGTTCCGTAACCAGGGGCGTGGCGGCGAGCGCGCTGGTGGTGGCGGCGGCGGTCACCGGCCCGGAAACTGGTAGAAACCGGTAGAAAACAGGAATCGGTAGAAACCGGCAGCAACTGCTAGGAACTGGTCGGTCTGCCCTGCACTCATACTGGGGTGCATGCTCAGCAGCCACCGCCTGAAGGTGCTCCTCGAGGTCTTCAGGGCCGGGAGCATCGCCGGAGCCGCCCGGAGCCTGCGGCTGTCGCCCTCCGCCGTCTCCCACCAGCTCTCCCGGCTAGAGGAGGAGGCCGGGGTGGGACTGGTGGAGCGGTCGGCCCACAGCCTCCGGCTCACGGCGGCCGGCCGCCGGTTGGCCACCCGCGCCCAGGAGGTGCTCGACCTCATCGAGGCGGCGGAGAAGGACCTGCTCGCCCAGGCGCGGGCGGACGCCGGGCAGCTGCGCATCGGCTTCTTCGCCTCGGCGGGCTACCGGCTCCTGCCGATGGCACTGTCCAGCTTCACCGCGCGGCATCCCGCCGTGGAGCTCGACCTGGTGCTGGGCCAGCCGCACGAACTCCTTCCCGACGTGGAGCGGGGTGCGCTCGACGTGCTGGTCGTGTTCGAGCACGCGCTCGATCCGTGGAAGCCGCCGGTCGGGGTGGAGGTGACCCACCTGTTCGACGAGCCGCAGTTGCTCGTCATGCCGCTCGGCCATCCGGCCGGGCAACGCCCCAGGGTACGCCTCGCCGACCTGGCCGACGAGCCGTGGATCACGACCTTCGGCACGGACACCCCGGTGTCCGTGCTCGAACGGGCGAGCGCGCTGGAGGGGTTCAGCCCCGCCATCCGCTGCCGCAGCGACCACTACGAGGTGACTCTCGGGCTCGTCCGGGCCGGACTCGGCGTCGCCCTGGTGCCCAGCCTCGGCACCCAGGGCGCCGAGGGCGTACGGATCCGCCAGGTCGACGGCGCCCGGCTCTACCGCCGCATCGGCGCCGCGGCCCGCCCCACCAACCCCAACCCGGCACTCAAGTCGTTCATCGGCTACCTCCGCGACGCCGCGGCCCGCCTGCGCGTCGTCGGCCGCTGAATCCGGGGGTGAGGCCCGGTCCCTCCGCCCGACTGCACCGGAATCGAGGGAGCGGAGCGGGGACCGCAAGCGAAAGCCCACGGAAGCGGGCTTCGCAGCGGCTTCCTCCCGGCGCAGAGACCGGGTGGAGTCCGTTCAGCGCACGGCCGCAGCGATGGCGAGCCCGGCCCGGCGGATCGCCAGGACGAGCGCGTGCTCGCCGCCGGCCGGCCCGCCGGGGGCGTGGGCGAGCACCGCGTAGCCGGTCGCGCGGGCGCCGACGAGCACCCCCACGTCCACCCGGATCCCCGCGTCCGTGCCGGTCTTGTTCGCCACCCACACCATCGGGTACGGCACGGCCGCCGCCGGGATCCGCCGGTCCTCCGCCTCGTGCGGCAGCAGCGCGGGCACCAGGCTCCGATCGGTGTTGTGCGCCATCCAGCCGAGCATCAGCCGCTGCCACGGCTCGCCGTCGCCGAGGGAACCGGCGGCCAGATGGGCCGACGAGGCCAACGAGCAGGCCAGCGCGGCGAGCTCGCGCGCCGTCCCGGTCGCGAAGGCGGGCGGGTGCCCGGGCAGCCGAGGCTCGCGAATGCGGTCGTGGATCCGCGTCCTGGTCAGTCCGAGTGCACGGGCCACGGCGGCCACCCGGTCCAGGCCGAGCCGCCGCAGCAGCGCGTTCGTCGCCGTGTTGTCGCTCACCGACGCGGTGAGCAGGGCGAGGTCGGCGATCGTCCACCGCCGGGCCGACAATGCGGTCAGCAGCCCTGATCCCGCCGCGTGGTCCTCCGCCACCAGGTCGAGCGGCTCGTCGGGATCGAGGTCGCCGGCCGTCACCCCCCGGGCGACCGCGGCGAGCAGCAGCAGCTTGCCGGTGCTGGCCAGCGGCAGCTCCACGTCCTCGTTCACCCCGGCCAGTCCGGGCACGCACACCGCCAGCGTTCCCGGGCACCCGGCCGCCAGCCCGGCCAGCTCGCCGGCGATCTCGGTCGGGCCAGTCACGGGGTCAGCACCGTCCCGGGCCGGGCGCCGGTCTCCTCACCGTCGCGTACCACCACGACCCCACCCACGATCACCGCCGCCACGCCGGAGGGCGGCAGCAGCGGTTCCGTGAACGTCGCCCGGTCCGCCACCGCCGCCGGGTCGAACACCACCAGGTCGGCGTGCGCGCCGTCGCGGATCACCCCCCGCCCGGCCAGGCCGAAGCGCATCGCGGTCAGTCGCGTCATCTTGTGCACCGCCTCCTCGAGCGACAGCAGGCCGAGCTCGCGCACGTAGCGGCCCAGCACCCGGGGGAACGTGCCCGCCCAGCGCGGATGCGGCCGCCCGCCCGGCTTGGGCACCCCGTCGGAGCCGATCATCGCGTACGGCGCGGCCAGCACCCGCCGCACGTCCTCCTCCACCATCGAATGACTGATGATCGTCACCTCGCCGCGCTCGGCCACGAGCAGATCGGCGGCCACGTCCAGGGGATCGGCCGCAGCCGCGGCGGCGAGCTCGGCGATCGTCCTGCCCTCCGCCGTCGGATGGCGCGGCGCGCACGCCACCGAGATCCGGTCCCAGCCGCCGTTGCCGACCGTGTTCTCCCAGCCGGGCACGCCCTCGGCGATCGCCAGCCGCATCCGGTCACGCGCCTCGGGATCGCGCAGCCGGGCGGTGAGCGCGGCGAGGCCCCCGTCGTTGGCCCACGGCGGCAGCATCGCGGCCAGCGCCGTGCTGCCCGCCGTGTAGGGGTAGACGTCGCAGGTGACGTCCATGCCGCCGGCCCGCAGCCCGGCGATGCGCGGCAGGGTCCGAGCCGTACGGCCCCAGCCGTGCCGGCCGGCCGTCTTGTGGTGCGAGACGTGCAGCGCCGCGCCGCTGCGGCGGGAGATCTCCACCGCCTCCTCCAGCGCCTCCTCCACCCGCGACATCTCGTCGCGCAGGTGGGTCACGTAGGGCTTGCCGTGCCGGGCCGCCACGGCGGCGAGCGCCACCAGTTCCCCCGTGTCGGCGTACGTCCCGGGGGCGTAGATCAGTCCGCTGGACAGGCCGGCCGCGCCCTGGGCGAGGGACCGGTCGAGCAGCTCGCACATCGTGCGCAGCTCGGCCGGCGACACCGGCCGGTCCACCGGGCCGACCACCCCGGCGCGCAGCGTGCCGTGCCCCACCAGCGAGACGAGGTGGTTGATCCTCGGCACGGCGGCGTGCGCGGCGGCGAAACCGGCGAAGTCCGGGTAGGCGCCCACATCGCCGCCGAAGGAGATCTCCGCCTCGGCCCGCATCGCGTCCAGCCGCTCCGGCAGCGCGGGAAACAGGCTGGAGCCGCAGTTGCCGCAGATCTCGGTGGTGACGCCCTGCAGCACCGCCGCCCGCACCAGCTCCCGGTCGCGGCCGCCGTCCAGGATGGCGACGCCGTCGGAGTGGGTGTGCGCGTCGATGAAGCCGGGGGCCACCACGAGCCCGCCGGCGTCGACGACCCGCGCCGCCGCCGCCCCGGACCCCGGGGGCAGCACCGTCAGCCGCCCGGCGTCCGACGCGACGTCCGCCGGTCTCGCCGGCCGTGCCGTACCGTCGACGACCAGGCCGTCGCGGATCAGCAGGTCGAAGGGGCGGCTCATCCGACCTGCCCGAGGAAGGCGCGCAGCCGCTCGTGCCGCGGCGCGTCGAGCACCTCGCGCGGATGCCCGCGCTCGACGATCCTGCCGTCGTCGATGAAGACGAGCTGGTCGCCGACCTCGCGGGCGAAACCCATCTCGTGCGTCACCACCATCATGGTCATCCCGCTCGCGGCCAGATCGCGCATCACGGCGAGCACCTCCTGGACCAGCTCGGGGTCGAGCGCGCTGGTCGGTTCGTCGAACAGCATCAGCTTGGGCCGCATGGCGAGACTGCGCGCGATGGCCACCCGCTGCTGCTGGCCGCCGGAGAGCTGGGCGGGATAGTGGCCCGCCCGGTCGGCCAGACCGACCCGCTCCAGCAGTTCCGCGGCAGCGCGCCTGGCCCTCGCCGCCGGAGTGCCGAGCACCGTGACCGGGCCCTCCATCACGTTCTCCAGCGCGGTCCGGTGCGGGAACAGGTGGAACCGCTGGAAGACCATGCCGATGCCGCGCCGCTGCCGCGACAGCTCGGCCGGACGCAGCTCGTGCAGCCGTCCGCCGCGCTCGGCGTGGCCCATCAGCTCGCCGTCCACCCAGATCCGCCCGGAGTCCGGCGTCTCCAGCCGGTTCACGCAGCGCAACAGGGTCGACTTACCCGAGCCGGACGGCCCGACCACGCAGACCACCTCGCCGGCCGGGACGTCCAGGCTGATGCCCTTGAGCACCTCGACCGCGCCGAACCGCTTGCGCACCGAGCGGATCCGGACCATGGGAAGCCCCGGATCCGCCGGCCGGTCCCGGTTCGGTTCGCCGGGCTCGTCCGGCCTGTTCATGCGGGCTCCTTCGCGAACGGGCGCAGGTTGCGGCGCACCCGGGTGGACAGCCGGGCGTGGCCGCGCTCGAAACGCCTCTCGATGAAGTGCTGGCCCACGCTCGCGACCGTGGTGAGCACCATGTACCAGATCGACGCCACGATGAGCATCGCGATGACCTCGAAGTTGCCGAGGTAGATGCGCTGGGCCACGGTCAGCAGCTCGGCCCCGGCGATCACGGAGACCATCGAGGTGGTCTTCAGCATCGAGATGAACTGGTTGCCGGTCGGCGGGATGATCACCCGCATCGCCTGCGGCAGCACCACGCGGCGCAGCACCTGCCGGTGCGACATGCCGAGCGACTCGGCCGCCTCGCGCTGACCCGGGTCGACCGATCTGATGCCCGCCCGCACGATCTCGGCCATGTAGGCGCCCTCGTTGATGGCCAGGCCGAGCAGCGCCGCTGTGAACGGAGTGATCAGCTCGTTGGCCTGCCACTCGATCAGTTTCGGGCCGCCGAACGGGACGCCGATGCCGAAGGTCGGGAAGACCAGGCCGATGTTGAACCAGAAGATCAACTGCACCAGCAGCGGGGTGCCGCGGAAGAACCAGGTGTAGAGCGCCGAGGTGCCGCGCAGCACCGGGCTGTCGGACAGTTGCATCACCGCGGCGAGCACGCCCAGCACCAGGCCGATGACCATGGACAGCACGGTGAGCTGGATCGTCACCCACAGGCCGCCGAGGATCCTGCCGTCGCCGAGGTAGGCGACGATCACGTCCCAGTGCAGGTTCTCGTTGACGACGATCGTGTAGGCCAGCCAGGCCAGGAAGGCGATGGCGGCCGCGGCCGCGAACCACCTCCCGGGCCGGGCCGGGCGCACCGCGTCGATCGGCGGCTCAGGGTCGATCGGCGGCTCGGGGTCGATCGGCGGCTCGGGGTCGCTCGGCGGGTCAGGGTTCATCGATGGGTCGGGGTTCATCGGGAGCTCGTGGTCTGCCGAGAGCTCGGGGTCGATCGGCGATCCGGGGGCGGCGCCGGAATCGGCGTCCCGGGCCGGGGTCACTTCCATGGACGGGTGTTGACCAGGACGCCCTGCACCGCGTTGGCCGTCACGCCGTACTTGTCGAGCACCTCCCGGTAGCCGCCGTCGGCCTGCAGTTCCTCCATGGCCTTGGCCACCGCGTCGCGGAGGCCGGTGGCGCGCTTGTCGATCGCGATGCCCCACGGCCCGGCGTCGTACTGCTCGGGCAGGACGTCGTACTTGCCGGTGTCGTTGGCGTACATGACGGCGACGGGGGAGTCGACGATCGTGGCCACCGCCCGGCCGGAGTCCAGGGAGAGCAGGCCGGTGGGCGCGTCCTCGCTCTGCATGATCTTCATCTTGTCGGTGCACTTCTCGTTCTGCCGCTCGCCGATCGCGAGGTTGGAGGTGCCCTTGGCCAGGACCACGGTCTTGCCGCACAGGTCGTCGAGGGTCCTGATGCCCTCCGGATTGCCCTTCTTGACCATGATGGCGCCGCCGGCGTTGAAGTAGTCGACGAAGTCGACCGCGGCGCGCCGCTCCTCGGTGTCGCTCATCGAGGACAGCACGATGTCCCAGCGGCCGCTCTGCAGGCCGGGGATGAGGCCGTCGAAGGCGGCGTTCGTGATCGTGAATTTGAGCCCGAGCTTCGCCGCGATGGCCGCCCCGAGGTCGGGGTCCACCCCGGTGAGCTCCTGGGTGCCCTCCTTGTACATCTCCATCGGCGGGTAGCCCTCGGAGGTGGCCACCCGAAGCTCCCCGGTCTTGCGCACGGCCTCCGGCACGAGATCCTTCGCCGTCTTGCCCGCCGCGGCCGCAGCGCCCTCGCCCGCGGTGGTTCCCGACGACGCCCGTCCGCAGCCGCCGGCGAGCGCCGTCACCACCAGCGCACCGACGATGGCCGTAAATAGGCGATTTGTCATGAAACCTCCTCTTGTGAACGATTGAGATTATGCTGCTGGCAGGAGGTCACACGCCAAAGCGTCCTGAAACCTTGCGGGTCTGAGCATCGAAACCTTCGATGCTCGAGGTCGGCGTGCGCGGAGACCGGGTCGTACGGAGGCTCGTTTGCCCGGTCACGGCAGGGGTACCCGACGGGCATGCCAGAGCAGCCGAACGCCACACCGCCACCGCAGACCCAGCCGTATCCGGGCGAGACGGGCGAGATGCGCCCGGCGCCGAGGGACGAGATGCGCGACTACACCGGCCGCGAGCTGCTGGCGGGCCGGCGCGCGCTCGTCACCGGCGGCGACTCGGGCATCGGCCGGGCCGTCGCCGTCGCGTTCGCCAAGGAGGGGGCCGACGTCGCGATCGCCTATCTGAGCGAGCACAAGGACGCCGACCACACCAGAGAACTGGTGGAGCGCGAGGGACGCCGCTGCGTGACCATCCCCGGCGACCTCGCCGACCCCGCCCACTGCCGGCGGGTGGTCGAGGAGACCGTACGCGAGCTCGGCGGGCTCGACGTGCTCGTCAACAACGTGGCCACCCAGGCGCCGGTCCGGTCTCTGGAGGAACTCTCCGACGAACAGTGGGAGCGGACGTTCGCGGTCAACATCCACAGCTATTTCTGGGTGACCAAGGCCGCCCTCGCACACCTGCCCAGGGGAGGCGCCATCGTCAACACCTCGTCGATCAACGGCCTGCGCGGCAACAAGTCGCTCATCGACTACGCGGCCACCAAGGGCGCGATCAACGCGTTCACCTATTCGATGGCGCAGGCGCTGGTCGAGCGGGGCATCCGGGTCAACGCGGTCGCCCCGGGCCCGGTCTGGACCCCGCTGATCCCGTCGACCTTCCCGGAGGAGAAGGTGGCGGCGTTCGGCGCCCAGGTGCCGATGGAACGGGCGGCCGATCCCGACGAGATCGCCCCGTCGTACGTCTTCTTCGCCGCCGGCCGGTTCTCGTCGTACTACACCGGAGAGGTCCTCGCCCCCATCGGCGGCGAGACCCTACCGGGGTGATCTATCCCGGTACGCGGGAAAACGAGTTGGTAGGGCGGTTCGTGCTCATTACGATGCGGCGCATGGTTCTGGGGGTGGCCGCGCCCGAGCGCAGGGAAGAGATCAAGACGCCCGACGGCCGGGTGCTCGGCCGGGCTGAGTGGGGGCCGCGGGACGGGACACCCGTGCTGTTCTTCTCCGGCGCCGCGATGGGCGGCAGCCTGGGGTTCGGCGCCCACCTTCTCGACGAGCAGGTCGTACGGCTGATCGCGGTCGACCGTCCCGGTCTGGGCGCGTCCGACCCCCGGCCCGGCCGTACCCTCACCGACTGGGCATCGGACGTCGAGGCCCTGACCGCGGCTCTCGAGTTGCCGCCGTACGGGATCGTGGGGTTCTCCCAGGGGGCGCCGTTCGCCCTCGCGTGCGCCGCCGCCGGCCTGCCGGCGGCGGTGGCGGTGGTGTCCGGGCAGGACGATCTGCGTCATCCCGGCCTCGCCGGCCTGCTCGATCCCGATGTAGCGGGCATGCTGGAGGCGCTGACCGCGGATCCGGACGGGTTCGAGGAGTCGTTCGCCCGCACCGCCCGCCCCGAGATGCTGTGGCGGCTGGTCACCGAGACGTCGTCCGAGGTCGATCTCGCCGTTTATCGGGACGAGGCCTTCGCCGAGCATTTCCGGCGGGCTCTGGACGAGGGATTCCGCCAGGGCGCGGCGGCCTACGCGCGTGATCTGGCGCTGGCCTTCGCCCCCTGGCCCTTCGAGGTCGAGTCCATCACCGTTCCGGTCGACCTGTGGTACGGCGGTCACGACGTGAGCCCGGTCCACTCGCCCGACCTCGGCGACCTCCTGGCACGGCGGATCCCCGGCGCCCGCCGTCACCTGCGCCCCGACGCCGGAGGATCCCTCCTGTGGACCGTCACCGATGAGATCCTGGAGACCCTGCTGAATCGGCTACGCGGCGGGTAGGTCAGGCGTTACCGGCGATGGTGCCGAAAGGTGGTCTGCCATGCCTGGCAACTTCAAGATCCGTCCACTCGGGGGAGCGGCGGGCTGCATGATGATGATCGCGATTTCGATCATCGCGTCGATCCTGCTCACTCTCATCGTGAACATCCTCCTACGCTGATCGGCGATGGGCGGGCGGGAGTCCGCGGAGAGTCCGCACCACGCCATGATCCATCCGGCCTCCATGGCCGCGTCGATCAGGTAGGTCGGCCGGATCCGGCCGAGCGGCACGTAGATCAGATCGATCGCGAGCAGGGTGGCGGCGGTGGCCACGCCGATCCGCCGGGCCTGCCGTACGCCTTCGGGGGTGGGCGCCGCGGAAAGCTGGCTCCAGCCGATCCCCACGAGGAGCCCGGCGGTCGTACGCTCCAGCCACTTGTCGGCCTTGGGGCCGAACACCATCTCAAAGCTCGGCAGGTGCACGAGGGGCCATAACCCGCCCACCAGATTGAAGAGCCCATGGGCACGGGCGAGGCGCACCTCAGAAGGATTGTCCCGATTGTCTTGATTGTCCATGGCCGTCCGATGCCCGGTCAGAAACCGGTCAATCCCCCTCTGCTCCCGGGGCGTGGGCCGGATGTTCCGGCGGGAGAGCGATCCGCGTGAGGTTCGGTGAACCATGACCGGGGGTTCCGCCGACGAGGCGGCGGGGCATCGGGCTCGACACGGCAGGCCATGCCGGTCGGGTCGTCACACGCTTAGCTGGCGCAGCCGCTCGGTGCGCCACTCCACCAGCATCACGGTGGCGTCGTCCTGCAGCCGACCGCGCTGGTGCAGCAGGATGGAGTGGACCAGGCGGCGCAGGGTCTCCGGTGCGGAGAGGCCGTCGGCCTCGCGTTTGATGACGAAGTCGGTGAAGCGATCCAGTCCGAACATCTCCCCCTCGGGAGTCTGCGCCTCGAGGATGCCGTCGGTGTAAAGGAGCAGCCGGTCGTCCGGCTCGAACTGGCGGCGGGAGAGCACGGTGGCCGGGCCCAGGCGCAGGCCCATCGGGGTGTCCGGCGGGGTCTCCAGCATGGAGGCCACCCGCCCCTGCCGAAGGACCAACGGCGGTGGATGTCCCCGGTTCACCCAGGTCAGCAGGCCGCTATGGATGTTCAACTCGGCCAGGATGCCGGTGGCGAACCGGGACCTGCTGAACTGGTCGGCGATCGCCTCGTCGATCGCGTCGCTGACCGCGAGCAGATCGATTCCCCGCCGGCGGCGGTTGTTGCGGTACGCCCCCAGGGCGATGGTGGCGGTCAGCCCGGCGGACAGGTCGTGCCCCATGGCGTCGAAGATGCCCAGGCGCAGGATGTCACCGTCGAGCGAGTAGTCGAAGGCGTCCCCGCCGACGGAGTAGGCCGGTTCCAGCGCGGCGCTGACCGAGATCTTGTCCGTGGAGTAGTTGCGGATCGGCATCAGAGCCCACAGCACCTCGGCGGACAGGTCCATCTCCTCCGTGCGGATCATCCGTATGTATGCGTCGCTGGAGGTGCGCTTGCTCACCACCAGAAGGGCGATCAGCGCGCCCAGCTCCGCCGCGATCCGCTTGGTGTGGTCGTCGACCACGGGCACGGTCACCCCGAGCACGCCGACCCGTTCGGTCCCGTCCAACATCGGCACCCACAGCCGCCGTGGTCCTTCACCGCCGAGCGGTTCGGCCTCCACGGAGGAGAAGACGGTGGTGGGCCGGGCCTGGACGATCTCCAGATTGCGGAAGGCCCGTCCGGCCAGCGTCGTGTCGACGGGGAGCCGATCGAGCGGTTCGCCGTGCACGTCGCGCTGGCCGGGAAGCGGCACGAGGTAAAGCGGCCGCAGGCTGGCCACATAAATCATGATCTCGGTGAAGCCGAGCGGCCGGACATGCTCGATGACCGAGTCGGCCAGGTCGTCCAGCGGGGTCAGGTGATGGGAACGCGCCAGACCTCCCCAGATACGCCCGACGTCAGGATCGTTCACGTGTCGCTCTCCCCGTTGTGTCTCCTGCCTCTATCCCTCTTACCCCCGGGACCGGCGTTGGCGCCGACCACCACGTTCGGCCGACGCATCGGTCCCCGCCGGGCCACACCGCCGCCTCACGCTCGCGCCCTCGAGTTGGTGTATTTCGGGCAGATGGCGAAAGTTTCAAGTCGGATGGTGTGGGCGCACCCGGTCTGCGTCACCCTGCGCTCTCGGCGGTTGGTGCCGGTCATCGGCCTGTGACCGGGTCGTATCGGCGAGCTCGTCGTCTCGCCACACGATGACGTCAGGATCGTTTACACGAGGAGTAATGGACTCTTGTACGCAGCGTAAGGGCCGAAATGCGCATCGTAGGGAAGTTCATTGACTCGTCACCCGGCATTCATCTATGGTTCCGGGCGAGTTCCCGAAAGTTTATATAAAGAGCCGAAATTTTCGGCTACCTGTCCTGCGGACCCGGCCAGGAAACGGGCGGTGTCCGGCCAACTCCGGCAGCGGCTCAGGAGGAACGAACGTAATGTCACAGCTCGTCCTGTTCGCGATCGACATCTGCGCGGTGGTGCTGCTCGTCTTCGGGCTCTACTTCCCGCGACACCGCCGCCGCGATCTGGTCGTCGCCTATCTGGGGGTCAATATCGGCGTCCTCGCGGTGGCGAGCGCGCTCAGCGCCAGCAACGTGGGCGCCGGGCTCGGGCTGGGGCTGGCGCTGTTCGGCGTGCTGTCCATCATCCGCCTGCGCTCGACGGAGCTCGACCAGCACGAGGTGGCGTACTACTTCTCCGCTCTCGCCCTGGGCATCCTCGGCGCGCTGAGCACCACCTCGGTCTGGCTCAGTGGCGGCCTGATGGCGCTCATCCTCGTGGTGATGTTCCTCGGCGACCACCGGCGGCTGTTCCGGCACTACCGGCATCAGATCCTCGTGCTCGACTCGGCCATCACCGACCACGTCGCGCTCGTCGCGCACCTGGAACAAGTGCTGCACGCCCGGGTGCACGCCGTCACCGTCCAGCGGCTCGACCTGGTCAACGAGACCACCATCGTCGACGTCCGCTACGCACTGACCGAACGCCTGACCGCCGAGCCCGGCGCGCCCGTGGCCGCGGGAGCACGCCGATGAGCACGACGCCCATCGTGCCGGAACTGGCGCGGTTGGCCCCGGTCGGGGTCGCCGAGCTGGTCGACCGCGCCGCGTTGCAGACCAGGGTGGACCGCAAGTACCTCGTCCCCACGGAGGAACTGCCACGCCTGCTGGAGCAGCTCACGCCGCAGGCCCGGGTGCTGGACATCGACGGCGAACGCACCTTCCGCTACAAGTCGGTGTACTTCGACACCCCGCAACTGGCCAGCTACCACTGCGCGGCGTACCGCAGGCGCCGGCGTTTCAAGGTGCGCACCCGCACCTACCTCGACTCGGAACAGTGCTGGCTGGAGGTCAAGATCCGTGGCGCGCGGGGGAGCACCAGGAAACACCGGCTGCCCTACCACCCATGGGACAGCGGCACCGTTCAGCCGGGGCGTGACTTCGTGGACGAAGCGCTCGTCCGTGAGTCGATCGGCCCCGCGGCCGGGAGCGTACTCGACCCGGTCCTGGTCACCGAATACCGGCGCGCCACCCTGCTGCTGCCGGAGACCGCGAGCCGGATCACCATCGACACCGGGCTCACCTGGCGGGACGGCACCGCCACGCTGCGACTGCCCGGCCTCGCCGTGGTCGAGACCAAGACCGCCTCGGCCGCCACGCAGGTCGACCGCATGCTGTGGCGGAGGGGGATGAGACCCGCCCGGATCTCCAAGTACGCCACCGGTCTGGCCGCGCTCCGCCTGGACCTGCCCGACGTGCCGTGGCGCCGGACGCTACGTCGCCACTTCCGCGGCACCGCCTCGTCGACATCCCCGGAACCGACCATCTCCCCCCGACCCGAACAGGAGACATCGTGCGTTTGACCCATCGCACGACGGTGGTCGCGGCCGCCGCCGTGCTTCTCTCGGGGCTTCTCACCCCGTTATCGGCCCAGGCGGAGACGGTGTCCGCGCAGACCACTGCCACGAGCGCGGCCGCCACGGCGGCGGCGAGCGCGGCCGACGACCTGGTCGGCGACATCGTCTTCTCCGTGCCGAGCGGCACCTTCCAGGGAGAGGTGAGCGTGTCGCTGAGCACCGCGATCAGTGGTGCTCAAATCCGCTACACCACCGACGGGAGGCCGCCCACCGCGCAGTCGACGCTCTACCAGGGAACCCCGCTGCGCTTCACCCGCACCACCCAACTCAGGGCCCAGCCGTTCACCGATCAGACCGCGTCCGGGGCGCAGGGAACGGCCCTGTACGTCGCCCGCGGCACCACCACGGCCCACGACCTGCCGGTGATGGTGCTCGATTCGTACGGCAAGGGCAAGCCCGGCCGGGAGTACTTCGACGCCGCCGCCATGATCTTCGACCCGGGCGGCGGCGGGACGACCTCGCTGGCCGCGACCCCGGCCGTGGCCACCCGCGCCGGATTCAAGCTGCGGGGGCAGTCGTCGGCCACGTTCGCGAAGACGCCGTACCGCATCGAGTTCCGGGACAACGACGATGACGACGCCGACTACCCGGTGCTCGGCATGCCCGAAGACTCCGACTGGGTGCTGCGCGGGCCGTTCCCCGACAAGTCGCTGATCCGGGAGGCCTTCGTCTACGACCTCGGCAGGGAGATGGGGCTGTACGCGCCGCGATACCGGTTCGTGGAGCTCTACCTCAACACCGACACCACCTCGGTGGGCGCCGACGACTACATGGGCGTCTACATGATCGTCGAGACGATCAAGAACAGCAAGAACCGGCTCGACCTCAAACAGCTCGACGAGGACGACGTCACGCTGCCGAAGATCCAGGGCGGCTACATCTGGAAGTTCGAGTGGATGGCCGCCGAGGAGCCGACGCTGCCGTGCACCGGGGCGTCGGCCACCTGCTGGAACTACCTCGAGGTGGCCGACCCCTCGCCGCTGCAGCCGCAGCAGAAGGACTGGCTGCGCAACCACATCCAGACCTTCCACGACGCGCTGCACGGGCCGAACTTCGCCGACCCGGAGACCGGCTACCGGGCGTACATCGACGTCGACTCCTTCATCGACCAGCTGATCATCTACGAGCTCAGCCGGAACATGGACGCCTACGTCCGCAGCGCCTACTTCTACAAGGACCGGGACACCAAGATCTTCGCGGGCCCGCTGTGGGACTACGACCTCACCTTCGGCGTGGGCGGATTCTTCCAGAACGACCAGACCTCGGGCTGGCAGTACCAGCAGACCCGGCAGCCGCTGGCCAACGACTGGTTCAACCGGCTCGTGCAGGATCCGGCCTTCGTCGACCAGGTCAAGGCACGCTGGCAGACGCTGCGCCGCGGTCCGCTCTCCGACTCGGCCATGCAGGCCAGGATCGACGCGCTCGCCGGGCCGCTGACCAACGCCGCGCAGCGCAACTTCCAGCGCTGGCCGAACCTCACGACATCGATGATCGGCTTCTTCATCACCCCGACCGCGTCCACCTGGCAGGGGCAGGTGCAGTACATGCGCGACTGGATGCTGCGCCGCGCGGCCTGGCTGGACTCGACCGCGGCATGGGGCGGTACGGTCACCCCCACGCCGAGCCCCACGCCGACGCCTTCGCCGAGTCCGTCTCCCTCCCCGAGCCCGTCGCCCAGCCCGAGCCCCTCGCCCGGCGGCGCGCGGTGTACCGCGACGTACACGGTGATCAACCAGTGGCCCGGCGGATTCCAGGGTGAGGTCCGGGTCACGGCCGGCTCCTCGGCGATCAGCGACTGGACCGTGTCCTGGAACCTCCCCAACGGAGAGGCGATCACCCAGGCATGGAACGCGACCGTCACGAGCCAGGGGACCGCGGTCACCGCACGCAACGTCTCCTACAACGGCTCGCTCGCGGCCGGTGCCAGCACCACGTTCGGGTTCCTCGGGTCCTCGACGGGAACCACCGGAACACCCGCGCTCACCTGCACGGGAAGCTGACGCCCGATCGACGGGCGTACCCGGCGCCGCCGCCCCACGCCGGGTACGCCCGTCGTCCCGGGACCGGGATCCCGGGATCGGAAATGATGCCGGGTGGTCGTCGGGCGTCGCGGGAGCGGCCGTTCTCGGTGGTCGCCGAGGCGGTGGGGCGTGCGGCATGGTCGACGCCGACGACTGTGTGAGCCGGGCCAGGCTCTCCCTTGGCAGGAGACCATCGCAGCGCAGGCTGCCCTCGCACAGGCTGCCCTCGCGCAGGGAGACGAGCAGATTCGAACACCGCTGTCGGGCGGCCACAAGACGGTCACCTTTCCGCGATGGACCCCACGAGCATCGGACGGTCGAGCATGTCCGCTGTGAACGGCACCCCGGTGACCTTCGCCGCCAGGGCGAAGCCCCTCGGTACGGCGGTGCGGTGGTCGTCCTCCCAGGCGGCCTCCCACGCGGCCTCGTCCTCCGGCTCCTCCGGCCTCATGCCCAGCTCCCGCATGAGGCCGTTGAGCCGGTCGGGGTCGGAGCCGTAGCGGGCGTAGGGACGCCGCAGTGGGTAGCCGGTGACGATCGTGCCGTCGATCGCGTACTCGAGGCTGTGCTCGGCGGCGTAGTCGTGGCGGGTGACCGCCAGCACCTCACAGCCCCGTGACAGCTCGGTCACCACCTCGTGGTCCGTGACCATCCAGCCGTAGGGCTCGACGGCCACGCACCACTCACCGGCCTGGAAGACGCCAACGTGGCCGCCGCCCTCCCCGCCGTCCGTCGAGACGTACTCGCAGGCCTTGTCGTCGAGCTCCTCGAAATCCGACTCCTGGCCGGAGTCCTCGCCGCGGCTGAAGCGGCGTACCACCTCCACCGGGTCGGGCCCGCGGAAGAAGGCCACGCTGAAGATCGCACCCAATCGGCCGTAACCCTTGCTCACGTTGAGCCACTGGAAGGGGGCCAGGGGGTCGGTTGTCGTCATGCGGGTCATGGTGGCAGGCCGCACCGACATTCAGCCGGGAGCGGCCATCGGGTCACCTCGGCGTCCCCGCCGATCCCGTGAACGAGCCCTGTGGCCGGATGGCCGTACCGTACCGGCAGGCCGTCTTCCCGGGCCTCCGGCCGCCGCCGGTGAGCATCCGGACACCCGTCGGCCGCCCGGCTCGCCGAATGGTTCGAATCGGAATAAGTCGGGGCAAATGTGATCTCCCTGTCATAAAAATTGGCCATGGTGGAGGAGTGCGAGATTGGCTGAATGATCAAGTGAGGAATCGGCTGGGTACGTTCGGCCTGATCGTGCCCTCCATCGCGCAGTGCGCTGCGGGGGCAGCGCTGGCCTGGGTGGTCGCCGTACATCTGCTCGGCCACGCCCGCCCCCTTTTCGCGCCCATCGCGGTGATGATCTGCGTGGGTGTGGGGCTCGGGCAGCGGCTGCGCAGGCTGGTCGAGCTGGTGGTCGGCGTCAGTCTGGGCGTGGGCATCGGCGACCTGCTGGTGTCCTGGATCGGCTCGGGCCCCTGGCAGATGGCGCTCGTCATCGCGCTGGCGATGGGCGTCGCGGGGCTGTTGAACAGCGGCGAGCTGTTCATATCGCAGGTCGGATCGTCCGCGGTGCTGGTCACCATGGTGGTGCCGGGAGAGGACGCGGGCGGGCTGGACCGGATGATCGATGCGCTCACCGGCGGCGTCGTCGGCATCGCGGCGGTCGCGCTGCTGCCCGCCAGCCCGCTCACCATCGCGGGCAAGCACCTGTCCGGCGTGCTCGACGCCTTCTCCACCGTGCTGGAACAGGCGGCGGACGCGATCGAGAAAGGCGATATGGACCTGGCCGCCGAGGCCTTGGAACGCGGACGCAGAACCCAGACCTCGGTCGAGGAGCTCACGGCGGCGCTGGCGAACAGCAAGGAGATCATCAGGATCTCGCCGCTGCGCTGGCATCACCGGGCCAGACTGGCCAGGTACGAGACCGCCGCCGTACCGGTGGATCTCGCGCTGCGGAACGCACGGGTGCTGGTCCGCCGCACGCTCGCGGCGCTGGGGGAGTCCAGCCCGCCGCCGGCCGCGCTGGCCGAGTCGCTGCGCGAGGTTTCGGAGGCGGCGCTGCTGCTCCAGCTCGAACTGGCGGCCGGCCGCGAGCCGATGCTGGCCAGACAGGCGCTGCTCGCCGTCGCGGCCCGGGAGCGGCCCAAGAACCTGGGGTTCTCCGCGAACGTCACCATCGCGCAGCTGCGCTCCATCGCCGTCGATCTGCTCCAGGCCACCGGGATGGATCACGACACGGCCTCGGCCGCGCTGACCCCGCTGAACGAGCCGGCCTGAGCGCATACGCGGCTGGGGCCGGACAGTCCTTCCGGATCGCCATGTGCCGGGTGTTGGAAGTGAGGCCGGGACTACCGATGTAAGAGCCGTACCGATGTAAGAGCCGTACAGATGTCTGAGCCGTACGGATGTGAATCGGACGCCCCGGCTCCGCGCTGTTCCGTGTTGGGCGCTTAACCGGAGTCCGCGATGCGAAGGGCGGCGTACGGATCGCCGGGCCACCTGTTCCATCTCTTCTCGCCCAGGGAGAACACCACGTCGTAGGCCGCGAGGATCTCGCACATGTTCGCGAAGTACTCGTACACGAACGATGGCGTCCCAGCCTGGGTAAACGTCTCTTTTCCTCGCGCTTCGGCGGCCGAATACGCCTTGGTCGGACGTTATGGATATTCGGGGTTATTGGTATTTTCTTCTCGTAATTTTCATTGAATTAGTTGGCGGGGAGAGTTGTCATTCACCTTCTAGGCGTGAGATTATTCAGATAGATTTTCGAATGGCCGGGCTTGCTGGAGTAGCCGGTGGGCCATTCGTTGGCCATTTCGTGGCACTGGACCGAGGGGGGCGCGTGGATATCGTGACGCCGGGACGGCCGAAGCGGATGGCGCTGCGCTTGGCAGAGCTGAGGCCGATCGATCCGCTGGAGCTGGACATGCTCATGGCGCCCTCCGGTCGGGATCCGTCCACTGTTTTCTCTCCCGTTCCGTCCCTGCTGGGCGAGGAACGGTGGGCCCTGATGGGGGAGGACGCGCCGGCGGAGACGGATGCAGGGGTGACGCACGCGCGGGGAGAGGCCCAGGCTCGTGCGGAGAGCACCGCGGAGAGCAAGGCGGAGGCCAGCGGGGAGGCCACTGCGAAGGCCACTGCGAAGGCCGCTGGGGAGACCCGTGCGGAGGCCTGCTCCGCTGGAGGTCCGCGGGTGAGTCGGCCACGGCCACACCAGTCCGCGGGCGCCGCCGGCCCTGCCGGGCCTGCTGACCTTGCCGACCTTGCCGGGCCCGTCTGCGCCGCTGACCTTGCCCGTCCCGCCAAGCCCGCTGGCCCCGCCAAGCCCGCGGGCCCGGCTGGGTTCGCCGGCCCTGTCGGTCCGGCCTCTATACGCGGTGATCCCCCGACCGCCGATCCTCTGGTCGCCGATCCCTTGGCCGCCCGGGCTTACGGTTTCCCGTACGGCTCGGCGACGGTGTGCAGGGAGATCGCGGGTGTGCACCATCCGCCCAGCCGTGCGAACCCGGCGAGTCGAGCAGGCGGCAAGCGCCGTACGTGTCCGGCGAGTTCAGCGGGCCGGGAGTGCCGTGCGTCTCCGGTGCACCCCGCCGGCCGGCGAACCCAGGCGCGTCGAGCGAGCTCGACGGGTCCGTCCAGCAGGGCGAGCCCGCCAAGCCGTCTGCCCCTCGTGTCAGACGTCACTCCTGGTCGGCACAGGGGGGACTCCCGGGGCGGCACAGCGGCCGCTTTCGCCTGCGAGCGTGAGCAATGGCCGGCTGAGCCCGGGGAGGGCCGCAGACACCGGCGTCGCGACACTGGATCGCAACGCCGTTGCTCCCCAGGGCCCGTGCGGAGTTGGGATCGGCATGTCGCCGATTCGCCTACGCCGAGCCCACGAACGACCGCGTTCGCCCACCCCACTGCCATCAGGAGATTCATGACCGCTGTCGCAGACAGTCCGCCGCTGATCGCTGAACGTGGAGGGCCACGGCTCTGACGGCTCTCACGACGGCGCGGGCGGGTCGCTGAGACTCCATATCCGGGCGGTGCCGTCCGAGTCCGCGGTGATGGCGACGGGTCGGTCGTCGAGGCGGCCGATCGCCACATCGAGGGCCCCTACGGTCTTTCCGTGAGGGTCGGTGAGGGGGGTGCCGAGTTGCTTGTGCGTGGTCAGGTCCCATACGCGGACATCGCCGCATTCGGTGATGGCGATGGGCCGATCGTCGAGCTCGCCGATCACCACCGTGCCCATGCCTTCGTTTTCGTGCCGGAGGGGCTCGCCGAGTTCTTCGCGTGTGGTCAGGTCCACCACGTGGGCGATGCAGGAGAGGCCTCCCGTGAGCGCGATGGGCCGGTCGCCGATCAGGCCGGCCGCGACGGCGCCGGCGGTTTCGGCGTACGCGGTGAGGGGCCGGCCGAGCTGTTCACGTGTGGTCAGGTCCCACAAGAGGACGAGACCGTTGTCCTGACCGGTGACGGCGATGGGCCGGCCGTCGATCAGGTCGACCGCCACCGAGAGGACGCCGGTTTCGTGCTCGAGGGGCGGGCCGAGTTCTTCGCGGGTGGTCAGGTCCCATATGCGGGCTGTGCCGTCCATGCTTGCGGTCACGGCGACGGGTCGGCCGTCGATCAGGCCGGTGGCCACCTCCCAGATACGGTCCTTGTGGCCGGTGAGGGGTAGGCCGAGTTGCCGGTGGGTGGTCAGGTCCCATATACGGGCGGTGCCGTCCTCGCCTCCGGTGACGGCGACGGGCCGGCCGTCGATCAGGTCGACCGCCACCGAGAGGACGCCGGTTTCGTGCTCGAGGGGCGGACCGAGTTCTTCGCGGGTGGTCAGGTCCCATACGCGGGCGGTGCCGTCCTCGCCGCCGGTGACGGCGACGGGGCGATCGTTGAGCCGGCCGAGAGCCACGGTGACGACCCGGCCCTTGTGGCCGGTGAGGGGTCGGCCGATCTGCCGCCCGAAGGAGGAAGTCCTTGCCGGGGTCTCCGGAGGCCCCGCTTGGTTCTCGGAGGTCGATCGGGGCGGCCATGAGAAGACGAGTGCGGCGAGGAGCAGGACAGCCGCGCAGACGGTGGCGATGACGACGGTACGGCGTGGGATGCGCCTGGCGGCCTCGGGGGAGGAGACCTCTTCAGCCGTCCCGTCCATGCCGTCCGTCTCATCCGTGCCGTCCGCTGGTTCGTCTCTGCCGTTCGCGCTGCCCATGCTGTCCGTTTCGTCTAGTTCATCGAACGGGGATGCTATCCGGGCCGTCTTCCTGCCGTCGACGATGGGCGTACGAAATCTTCGACTTCGGGCCCCGGATCGTGTCCGATCGGCGGGTACGGCTTCGACGTCTCTGCTGAGCGGCGCCATCGGGGCGCCGGCCAATGGACGGGAGAACGCTGTGAAATACATGATCCTCACCTACGGCTCCCAGCGGGACTACGACGCGCTGGCAGGAAAGGACGCGGGGGAGGACACGGGCCGGCCGGGTTCGTCCGCTGCGGATGTGGCCGCGATCGGTGAGTTCCTGACCGCCGACCTCGCCGCGTCCGGGGAACTGGTCGACGCCCAGGGCCTCAGCGCACCGGTGCTCGCGCGCCGGGTCCAACTGCGGGACGGCGCCCAGGTCGTCACCGATGGTCCCTTCGCCGAGACGGAGGAGGTCCTGGCGGGCTACTGGATCGTCGAGTGCGCGGGCATCGACCGCGCCACCGAGATCGCCGCACGCCTGAACCAGTGTCCGGGGCCGGTGCCCGCGACCGGCACTATCATCCGGGCCATCGAAGGATCCGCTGACGACTTCGAGGCCTGACCGACCGTTCGATGAGCGATGACATGATCGAGGATCTGCTGCGTCGTCTGATGCCGCAGGTCCTCGGCGCGCTCGTCCGCCGCTACGGGCACTTCGACTCCGCCGAGGACGCCGTACAGGAGGCACTGCTCGCCGCGGCGACCCGGTGGCGGACCGATGGCATCCCGGACCGGCCGCAGTCCTGGCTGATCCAGGTCGCATCGCGCAGGCTGACCGATCTGCTGCGGTCAGAGCAGGCGCGTCGGCGGCGCGAGGACGTCGTCGCGAGGACGTCGTCGCGAGCCGGGTGCTGCCGCAGGACCGGTCGAGCCCGCCCGCAGATGCCGCCGCCCACGGCTTGGACGACGCCGACGACACGCTGATCGCGCGCGCTCCGGCCCGTACGACCGAGCACGGAGAGCTGGTGCCGCTGCGTGAGCAGGACCGGACGCTGTGGAAGGCCGAGTCGATCCGGCGTGGCATGGCCTTGCTCGCCCGGGCGCTGCCACGCGGCCCGGTCGGCCCTTACCAGTTGCAGGCGGCCATCGCCGCGGTCCACGCTCAGGCGCCGAGCGAGGCCGCCACCGACTGGGGGCGGATCGTCGCGTTGTACCGGTTGCTCCTGCGGGTGGCCCCCAGCCCGATCGCTCGCCTGAACCATGCCGTTGCCGTGGCGATGGCCGAGGGGCCGGCAACGGGCCTGGCATTGCTCGACGCGCTGGACGATTCTCGTCTCGCCCGCGATCATCGGCTGCACGCGGCCAGGGCACATCTCCTGGAGATGTCCGGAAATGTCATGGCGGCTCGGGAGGCGTACGCCCAAGCTGCCCGATATGCCACCAACCTGCGGCACGTACGGTACCTGACCGCCCGGACACGACGGCTGGACACGTAGTTGTCCACAACCGAATCCACACCTGTGGGTTACCGATTGATTACTCAACGCGATGCAACCCGCGGGCCGCACGTGCGGGTGCGGCTACCGCGGCGGTGACGGCCACTGACGCTGGAAGCGCGTCTCCCGGCAGGGTATGGGGATGGCCCTTCACCGGTCGATTGCCCCTCCCCGGTCGGGGAGGGGTGTCGGACACCGACCACGGATGGCCGGTCGTCCTTCTAGTGGAACCAGCCGTCCCGTCCGAAGCAGGTGTTGCCGCAGTTGCCGGCGACGAAGATGTCCCAGACGATGTTGTCCCAGTCCGAGCTGTCGTTGCAGAAGTTGTTGCAGGCGCCGGACCAACCCCATTCCGCGGGGGCGGTGGTCGCGCTTGCCGCCGCGGCGCTCATGGTGAGAGCGCCACCGGCAAGCGCGGTGCTGAGTGCGAGCCTGGCGATGACCTTATTGAGCTTGGGCATTATGAGTCCCCCTCGAAAGGATCATGTGCCTGATTTACCGTGAATCTGGCTCGATGGCCGTTAAGTGGCCATCGCCCCGCGATGTCATAATTGCCTGATCGTAAGGGTGACAAACGCCGATCTGCGCTGTTTTGGCCCTCCTTATTTACATAAGGGCACTTATATGCCACCTATGACGGTTTTATCCCTTAATGTCCGATTTGAGGGTTCTCTCCCGAGAGGGGCATCTGCTTTCCCCGTGACCGCCGTTTCAGCAGTCTCATAGACGGCGCCGCCAGTGGACCCGATCTCCCTGCATCGTACGGAGGCCCGCGTGTTCCAGCACGTTCAGCCACTCGTTCTCATCGATTGAGAACGCGCCGGTCTGGTCGATCTCCTGGGAGCAACGATGCGGCCGAGCCGTGTTCACGCCCATCCCAAGAATGACTAACGTTGCTGCGATTCCGCCTTCGCCGTCGTGCGGAGGATCGAGCTGTGACAGTGGCCGGTTGACCACGTACGGAGAGAAGGCGAGGGCGTCGTGGCGAGGGGCATGGTGATCGGCGGCCGCTACGAGCCGGACCCGAACTCCCGCAGGAAGGGTGGGCTGGGCGAGGTCTGGTTCGGCCGTGACAAGCGGCTGGGCCGGCGAGCCGACTGAGGAGCAGGTCCGCGAGGTCCTCGACGGCCGGTGAACCGCGGTGAATCCGCTCAGGTGCGGCTCGGTTCGACGAGGACCTTGAGGCCGCCGCGGGAGACGGCCGCGGGGAAGGCGTCGGCCACGCGGGAGAGCGGGAAGCGCTCGGTCACCAGCGACGAGACGTCGACCTTCCCGCTCTCCACGAGGCGGATCGCCCGGGGATAGGTGAGGTTCATCCGGCGGACCAGCGCGATCGTGAGGCCCTTGCGCCGCGCCAGCGACGCGGGGAAGGCCGTGCGGTCCTCGTCGGGAATGCCCGCGAGCACGACCCGGCCGCCGGGCCGCGCCGCGGTGAGTGCGATCCGCACCGCGTCGTCGGTGCCCGCCACTTCGAAGGCCGTCCGCACGCCCATTCCCTCCAGCTCGGCCCAGAAGCCCGGCTCGGCGTCCTCGGGGGCGAGCGCGTGATCGGCTCCGCTGCGCAGGGCGGCGGCCCGCCGATGGGGGAGGGGATCGACGGCCACCACCGTGGAGGCTCCGGTGAGCCGGGCGAGCTGGACGACGAGCAGGCCGATCGGGCCGCAGCCGATGACGGCGACCGGTGCGCCGAGCCGTACGTGCCCGAGATCGACCGTGTGGACGGCCACGCCCAGGGGTTCGAGCATCGCGCCGTCGGCGTCGGACAGCGTGTCGGGCAGCGGGTGCAGCAGCTCCGACGGCCAGGTCATGCGCTCGCGCAGGCCGCCATCGAGCTTCCCGTGCCCGGCGAACCGTACGTCCGGGCACAGGTTGCCGTAGCCCGTCTCGCAGACGGCGCACCCGCCGCAGGGGATCGCGGGATCCACCGCGACCCGCTGCCCGTGCCGGGGTCCGCCCTCGATGACACCGGCGATCTCATGCCCGACGACGAGCGGCCCGTCCAGCACGGCGTCGCCGATCCCGCCCTCGCCGTACCAGTGGAGGTCGGAGCCGCACAGCCCCACGGCGGTGACCCGGACCACGCTCTCCCCGGGCCCCGGAACGGGCGGCGGCTCCTCATGCAGGCGGATGTCGCCCACTCCGTGGAGTCTGGCCACACTTGCTCTCAAAGTACGCATCAAGGGCGATGATAGCCCTAACAAGGTCCAGAGGGCCGAGACGTCTGCCGTCCGGTCGCCGAGGGGCCGGGCGACACCTGTGATCAGGCCGGAAAACAACCTGATCGGATTTCACGAGGCGGTCAACCTACCGCCGTCTTCGAGCGTCAGACGTAGGCACCGTTCGACCCCAAACGCGAGAGGGCACGGCCCCATGCCTACTCCTGATATCCGGAGCGAAGGATTTCCCGGCCACGGCGACCGAGAACGGCAGGCGCGGCTCGCGCTCGACGCCGTACGCCGGAACGGCCCGGAGGCGGTGCGTGAGGAGACGCTCCGGATGAAGTGCGAACTGGTCCGCCTGTACGGCTGGGAGGGGTACCAGCTGGTGATGGCGAAGATGGAGAGCGACCTGGCGCGCCTGCGCGAGCAGTGACGTCCCCGGCGGGACGTCCTCCGCGGGATGGGTAGCATGCCGAGCGGCGGCCCCGACCCGAGGAGTGACGATGTCCCGACCCATGCCCCGGCCGACGCGATCGGGGAGACTGGTGATCGGCGGATACACCCCTGACACGGACGGATCCGGTCCCGGTCTCACCGTCGCCGGGGTGGACGCCGCCGGGCGACTCGCGACGCTCGCGCAGGCCGCGGCCTCCGGGCCGTCGTTCGTCATCGCCCATCCCCGGCTGCCGCTGCTCTATGCCGTGCTGGAGCGCGACGAGGGCGGCGTGGCGGTGTTCGCGGACGAGCCTGACGGCCCGCGTCCGGTGGCCGAGCTGCCGAGCGGAGGATCGTCCCCCTGCCACCTCGCGCTCGATCCGGAGGCGGCCTGGCTTGTCGTGGCCAACTACGGCGACGGCGCCGTCGCCGCGTTCCGGCTCGAGCCGGACGGCCTGCCCGGGCCCGGGCCGCTGCTGTTCCGCCACGAGGGCGGTGGCCCGGACCCCGACCGGCAGGAGGGGCCGCACGCCCACCAGGTCGTCTTCGGCCCCGACGGCGTGCTGCACGTCACCGATCTCGGCGCCGACCTGGTGCGCCGCTTCCTGCCCGGCATGCGGCCGCACCCCGACGGCCCGGTACGGCTCGCCCCCGGCAGCGGCCCCCGCCACCTCGTCCACCACCAGGGCCACTGGTATGTGGCGGGGGAACTGGACGGCTGCGTCGCCGTCTACGACGAGGGCTGGCGGGAGGCCGGCCGGGTGCCCGCGAGCGGCAGCGGGGAGCGCAACCACCCGTCGCACATCGCGCTCTCCCCGGACGGCCGCCACCTCTACGTCGGCAACAGGGGACCCGACACCGTGTCGGCCTTCGAGATCGACGGGCCGCGCCTCACCCTGGCGGCAGAGACGCCCGCCGGGGGGAGCTGGCCCAGGCATTTCGCGATCGACGGCGACCGCCTCTATGTGGCGAACCAGCGGTCGGACACGGTGTCCGTGCTCGCGCTGAAGGACGGCATCCCGCAGCCGACCGGCGAGACCCTCCGCGTCGGCACCCCCTCCTGCGTGCTCCCCCTTTGACGGCCACGACACCCCCCGTGATCTTGCAGTTCGCGGAGTAGTGCAAGATCACGAAGGGTGCTTTGGCCGCTCAGCGGATATGTCTGCGAGAAACTGCAAGATCACGAACGTGGAATCCCAGCTCACGGCCCGACCTGCGAGAAACTGCAAGATCACGGCCGGGGGTCAGTCCCACCAGAACGACCAGAAGTTCTGGCCGATGATCTGCTCGGCGTAGTCTTCCAGCGTTCCCGGCCCCTGGAAGACGGCGTCGGGACAGAACGTCCAGTGCTCGGCGGCCACGCGCAGCGCGTGTGCCGCCGTGACGGGCGGCGCGGCCACGCTCAGCTCCATCGTGTTGAAGCCCAGGGCGACCAGCCGTACCCCGAACCTTTCCTCCCAGCTGCGCAGGACGGCTGCCAGCGGCACGGTCCATTCGTTGTGGTGCAGCGCGCCCTGCCAGCCGATGGCGACCAGCGCGTCGGCGCTGCGCGCCGCCGCGGCGAGCCCGAGCGGGGTCATCCGCTCGGCGATGACGTCGGCGTACCAGTCGGCGACCATGCCGGGGTCGGCCACCGGCGTTCCCGGCTCGGCCAGGCCGGGGCACTCGGTCCCGAACGGCGTGAGCTCCGCCTCATAGTCCCCGGCGAGATCCGCCCAGGCCTCGGCCATGAACCCCTCGGCGGTGAAGTGGTCGATCTCGGCCGGCGAGTCCGGGGCGATCTGCCCGGCCGACCAGGGCTGCATGCCGTCCTCCAGCAGCACCGGCCACAGCCCCGACCTGTGGTGCTCGGCGCGCAGACGGCTCCACAGCCCGGCCGGCACGGGGTCGTCGCTGAGCCAGAACGAGGGCCGGTGATGGGTGCGCCACCGGTCGTAGTCGGGGTCCGGCCACACGAGGGTCCCGGGCGGAAGCTCGACGGACAGTTCCCACCTGTTCCCGCCGCCGTCGCCGAAGAGCAGGCCCAGGTCCGCCGAAAGCCGCCGCTGCTCGTGAACCGACATGCGCCAATAATGTCGGACCACGGCCCGTCTCCGCTTGTAGGGATCCTGTTGAGATCGGGCTCAGGGGAGAATCAGGCGGCACAGACCCTCGGCGATGACCTTCGTGGTGAGGCGCGTACGGCTGTCGCACCCGAGTTTGGCGAAGATGTGCTCCAGGTGGGTCGTCACCGTACGGACGCTGAGGACCAGCGCGGCCGCGATCTGCGGGTTGGAGTCGCCCTGGGCGACCCGGGTGAGCACCTCGATCTCCCGGGCCGTGAGGTCGTACGGCGGCTCGCAGGGACGTTCGGCGATGACGGCGCCCTGGATCGACCCGTGGAAGCCGACCCCGGCCCGATGCAGGCGCACCTCGCGCCACCGGCCGGCGCCGTCCTGCCACAGCCCGCGCCGGGACAGCTCGCGCGAGTCGATGAACTCCCTGGCCAGCTCGGCCATCGCCGGCTCCGCCGCCAGCACCTCGGAGAGCGGCCACCCGGCCACGTCGCGGCGCCGGCCGCCGCGCTCGAACGCCACCGCGTGGAAGCCCGGTGGCAGCCCGAGCGGGTCGATCACGCATCGGGTCAGGTCGGTGAGGTGCGCCAGGGCCGGGGAGACGGCGCTGACGACCGGGCCCGTCTCCGGCGGCAGGTCGGCGCGCGAGGTGATGTGCAGCAGGCCCGTGTAGCGGCCGCCCGACAGGAACAGCGGCGTGGTGATCCCGGCGCGCCAGCCGTACGGCTCCAGATGGCGGCGGAAGTAACGCTCGGTGCCGGGGGACCCCATCACCACGGGCACCCTGAGCGACATCGCCCGGCGGTAGGCGTCCAGCCGGGCGTACTCCTCGGCGGCGTCCTCGTCGACCCGGGCGTGCCCCGACGACACCAAAGACCGGTGACGGCCGGTCGCCGGGTCGAACGCGACGAACTCGTAGGCCTCCACCGGGATGACCTCGCGCAGCGCCGTCATCGCGCCGTGCGCCCCCTGCCGGGCCACCTGGAACCCGAGTTCCGCGACCGCGTGCAGGTGGCGCGCGCTGAGGCTGATCTCGTCCATGCGTCCTCCACGATCAGCGTGCCCTGACCCGGCCGTTAGGGGAATACGTAAAACATCCGATGCGACGGCGTGGAGCGTTACCTACCCTCACCGGCAACACGACGGAGAGGCGGAGGATCAGTGAGGGTCAGCAGAAGACGGGCCGCCGCCCTCGCCGCGGCGATGACCATGCTCATCGGAGGGTGCGGAGGTTCCCCGTCCGGTTCGGACGGCAAGGCTGAGGCGAACGAGTTCTCGGTCGCGCTGACCGAGCCCGACCACCTCACCCCGGGCAACACCTCCAGCAGCTACTCGATCACCGTGCTCGACGCGCTCTTCGACACACCCGTCCACCTCGGCGCCGACGGCACGCCGGTCATGGCCGCAGCGGAGTCGGTGACCAGCACCGACCAGAAGGTCTGGACCATCAAGATCAAGTCGGATCGCCGGTTCGCCAACGGCGAGCCCGTCACGGCGCAGAGCTTCGCCGACTCCTGGAACGCCACCGCGTACGGCCCCAACGGCTGGACCAACAACTACTACTTCGCCAACGTCGAGGGCTACGACGCGCTGAACCCCGAGGAGGGGGAGCCGGCCGCCGACAAGCTGAGCGGCCTCGAGGTCGTCGACGACACCACGCTGCGGGTAACGCTCACCGCGCCGTTCAGCCAGTTCCCGATCACGCTGGCCTACATCGCGTTCGCGCCGATGCCGAAGGCCGCCTTCGCCGACCTCGAGGCGTACGACCAGGCGCCCATCGGCAACGGACCGTTCGTCATGGACGGAGCCTGGGAGCACAACAAGCAGATCAGGGTCAAGCGATCGCCCACCTACACCGGCGAGCGGGCGGCCAAGGCCGACGCCGTGACGTTCAAGATGTACGCCAGCCGCGACACCGCCTACACCGACCTGCGGGCCGGCCGGGTCGACCTGCTGCAGACGATCCCGCCGGCCAGCGCGGCCGAGGCCAAGCGGCTGCTCGGCGACCGGTTCGTCGCGATCGCCGGCGGCACGATGGACTACCTGGGCTTCCCGCTGTTCGACAAGCGGTTCGCCGGCGCCGACCTGCGCCGGGCCTTCTCCATGGCGATCGACCGGCAGGCGATCGTGGACGCGGTCTACGACGGCACGTTCCAGCCGATGGCGTCGCTGCTCGCGCCGGTGGTGCCCGGCTACCGCGCCGACGCCTGCGGTGCGGCGTGCGTCTACGACCCGGCCAAGGCCAAGCAACTGTACGACCAGGCCGGCGGCTTCAGCGGCACGCTCAACCTCTACTTCTCCAACGCCGACCCCAGCTACGAGCAGTGGATGACGGCGGTGGCCAACCAGCTGAAGCAGAACCTCGGCATCGCCGACATCAAGTTCCGCAAGATCCCCGCCTCCGACTACCTCACCACGCTGCGGCAGCGCAAGGAGGACGGTCCGTACCGCCAGAACTGGGTCATGGACTACCCGAGCCCGCAGAACTACCTGGAATACCAGTGGGGCGAGGGTAACCGCATGGGCTGGGAGAACAAGGAGTTCGACGCCCTGCTCGAGCAGGCGAACTCCGCGCCGAGCCTGGAGGCGAGCCTGCCGCTCTACCAGAAGGCCGAGGACATCGCGCTCGCAGAGATGCCGATGATCCCGCTGTGGAACTGGCAGGACCAGTCCGGCTTCTCGGCCAGGCTGCAGGGCGTGGAGCTCACCCCCTACAGCGCCAATCTCCACACGATCACGGTCAAGCGGTCGTGAGATACGCCGCGCGGCGCCTGGCGCAGGCCGTCCCGGTCTTCTTCGCGACCACCTTCGTGATCTACGCGATGGTGTTCGTGCTGCCGGGAGACCCGATCCTGGCGCTCGCGGGCGACAAGCCGGTGCCCGATCAGGTGCTGAACGTCATGCGGGAGCGCTACCACCTGAACGACCCGCTGCTCGTCCAGTACGGCCGGTACATGCTCGGCGTGTTCCAGGGCGACCTGGGGGAGACGTTCACCGGTCAGCAGGTGAGCGAGCTCCTCCAGGACCGGTGGGCGGTCACCGCGCAGCTCGCGCTGACCGCGTGGGTCTTCGAGCTGGTCGTCGGCATCGGGCTCGGTGTCGTCGCCGGCCTCCGGCGGGGCGGGGCCGCCGACACGGCCGTGCTCGCCGGGACGACGTTCGTCATCGCCGTCCCGGTCTTCGTGGTCGGCTACACGGCCCAGATCGTCCTGGGCCTCAACCTGGGGCTGTTCCCGACCGCGGGGACCGACGAGGGCTGGCCGGCCAGCTACCTGCTGCCCGGGATGGTGCTGGGATCGTTCGGGCTCGCCTACGTGGCCAGGCTGACGCGTACCGCCCTGGTGGAGAACCTGCGCGCCGACTATGTCCGTACGGCCACCGCGAAGGGCATGCGCAGACGGCGGGTCGTCGGCGTGCACGCGCTGCGCAACTCGCTGATCCCCGTGGTGACCTTCCTCGGCATCGACTTCGGCAACCTCATGGCGGGGGCCGTCGTCACCGAGGGCATCTTCAACCTGCCGGGCATCGGCCAGCAGGTGTTCCAGTCGATCCAGCTCCAGGAGGGTCCCGTCGTCGTCGGCGTCGCCACCCTGCTCGTCATGATCTTCATAGCCGCCAACCTGGCCGTCGATCTCCTGTACGGCCTGCTCGACCCGAGGATCTCCCGTGCTCGCGCGTGACACCTGGCTGGAGCTGCGCGGCCGGGTGATCTTCTGGTTCTCCGCCGCCGTCCTCGTCGTGGCGGGCGCGATGGCGGCCTTCCCCGGCCTGTTCGCCCGTCTGGGCCCGAACGAGGGCTGCGACCTGCGCATGTCCAAACAGGGCCCGGCGCCCGGCGCCGTGTTCGGGTACGACCTGCAGGGCTGCGACTACTGGTCGCAGATCGTGCACGGGACCCGGGCATCGATCCTGATCGGCCTCGCGGTCACCGTGTTCGCGCTGCTGATCTCCATCGTGCTCGGCCTGATCGCCGGATACTACGGCGGCGTGGCCGACGCACTGATCTCCAGATTGACCGACGTGTTCTTCGGCATCCCGTTCGTCCTGGGCGCGACCGTCATCCTGGTGGCCTTCCCCGACCACGGCATCTGGGCGATGACGCTCGTGCTGGTCCTGCTGGGATGGACCACGATGACCCGTCTCATGCGCGGCCAGGTGCTCGCCGTACGGGAGATGGACTTCGTCGTCGCCGCCCGCGCGCTCGGCGCCGGAGACCGGCGCATCATGCTCCGCCACATCCTGCCCAACGCGATCGCGCCGGTCTTCGTGGTGGCCATGCTCAATGTCGGCAACGTCATCGCCGGGGAGGCCACGCTCGACTATCTGGGCGTCGGGCTGCAGTACCCCGACGTGTCGTGGGGCCTGCAGCTCAACGTCGCCCAGACGTTCTTCGCCGAGCACCCGCACCTGCTGGTCTTCCCCGCGCTGTTCCTCACCGCGACCGTGCTGAGCTTCCTCATGCTCGGTGACGTCGTACGCGACGCCCTCGACCCCCGCCTCCGGTAGCGCCGCCCCACCCATCACGGGAAAGGGGGGCGGCCCGGCCGCGCCGAGGAGAAGGGCCACCTCGGCTATCGGCCCTCCTGGAGGGTCAGCGGGGGCACCTCCGGCGTGGGGAAACCGAAGATCAGGCCGTAGAACGCCAGCTCGGCCTCGAGCGCCGCGACGATCGTCTCCTCACGCCGCCAGCCGTGCTGCTCCCCGGGGAACGTCAGGTACGCCCACCGGCCCCCGTGCTCGGCCAGCGCGGCGGCGAACCGCTCCGACTGCGACGGGTACACCACCGCGTCCTCCAGGCCGTGCATGAGCAGCGCGGGTCCGGAGGCGGCCGCGGCGTGCCTGATCGGCGAGCGGTCGAGGTAGCGCTGCCGGGTCTCCGGCAGCGGGCCGATCAGCCCCTCCAGATAGCGCGACTCGAAGTCGTGGGTCTCCCACCCCTCCGGATCGGAGATCCCGTAGAAGGAGACCGCGCCGCAGAACACGTCGCTGTGGGTGAGCGCGGCCAGCGAGGTCCAGCCGCCCGCGCTGCCGCCGCGGATCGCCACCTTCTCCGCCCGCCCGGTGCGCAGCAGCCAGCGGGCCACGGTCTCGCAGTCGCGGACGTCGACGACGCCCCAGTTGTGCCGCAGCCGCTCCCGGTAGGCCCTGCCGTACCCGGTCGAACCGCCGTAGTTCACCCTGACGACGCCGATGCCCCGGCTGGTGAAGTAGGCGACCTCCAGGTCGAGGACCGGCGCGACCGAGCCGGTCGGTCCGCCGTGCACGAACAGCACGTACGGCGCGGGCCGCCCCGTCTCCTCCGCCGGCGGGGGATAGAGGTGCGCGTGCACGCCGTCGACGGTCACCGGCTCGGGGACCGGAAGCAGCCCGGCCGGGGGCAGCGCCTTGGGCGCCGACAGCACCTCCCGCGTGCCGCCCCCCTCGTCGGGGCCGCCGAGGTCGATCCGCACCACCTCGTACGGCCGGTGCGGCGAGGCGGCCACGCCCACGACGTTCGCGCCGTCGGCGGACAGCGTGGGCGCCCAGAAGGTGTGGTCGCCGGCGATGTCCCTGATCGAGGCCCCCCGTGGACCGGGCGGCCGGTCGAGCACGCCCATGCGGCGCTCGTCGGCCGTGCCGTACATGGCGACGATCCGGCCGTCGGAGACCGCGAAGAACGTGCTGCCGATCTTCCACGGGGCGTCGCCGAACTCCAGCGCGAGCGGCGTCAGGTTACGCGTCGTGCCGTCGAGGCCGACCAGGTGGATGTTCCACCAGCCGGTGGGGTCGGTGACGGCGTACAGGCTGTCCGCGTCGCGCCATTCCGCCTGGACGGTCGCGGCGCCGCCGACGACCACCCGGTGCGGGCCGCCCTCGATCGGGGCGACGCACAGCTCGGTGGCGTCCCACGGCATGTCCGGGTGGTTCCACCCGATGTAGGCGATCTGCCGCCCGTCCGGCGAAATGCGCGGATTCATGAGGAAATGGTGTGACTTTATGACCGAGCGGAGCGGGGAGCCGTCGAGCGGCACCGCCACGATGTCCCTTTCGACGACCCTCTCGGCATCCTGACCGCCGCCGGGACCGCCGCCGATCTCGCGTACGCACCACACCTCGTCGTCGCGTACGACCAGGTCGGCGTAGTGCGCTTCGTCTGGCGGGGTCAGCGGGACCGGATCGCCGCCGGGGGAGCACACGTACAGCCGGCCGTCGGTCCACTCGGTGAAGATGAGACGTCCCCGGTGGGCCCGCCACGACCGCCCGCCGTACTCCATGACCCGGTTGCGGGCGTTCCACCCGGCGGGGAGCACGTCCTCGATCCGGCCGTCCGCCGTGCGCCGCACGACGCAGCGGCGACCGCCCTCGTGCGGCCGTGGCTCATCCCACCAGGCTTCATTTCCAGAAATTTCCACCCATAGAGGACGGTCGTCCATGCGGGCGACGTCCACGGCCTTGATCGTCACCAGTTTCCTTCGGAGTCCGGGAGTGGGAAATCCGGGGGATGGACGATGTGCACGAGCCCCCCGCTGCCCGTGCCGCGGAGCCAGACCTCCTCGAAGGCGGCGCGTGGGTACACCCGCCGCACGCCGTCGTCCGTCGGCGCCGCCGGATCGTTGGCGATCACGTCGCCCTCCGGCGTGAACCCGATGACCACCATGATGTGGCCGCCGGTCGAGTAGCCGGCGCCCGGCAACTCGTGCTCCCTGAACGACTGCGAAGTGATCACCGGGACGCCTGCCGCGATGAGACGCGCCAGCTCGTCCAGCGAGCGCAGCCGGGTGACGAAGCCGGTCAGCCCGTACCGTCCCGCGTAGGCGACGCCGAACGGCCAGTTGCCGGTGCCCTGATAGCCGTGGTCGTACATGTCACGAGCCGCGTGGTCGACGGCGGGACACGGATCGCCCGGCGCGACCCACTTCAGGTCGTCCGGCGCGGGCCCGCGTCCCCAGTAGTCGAGCACCATCGTAAACGAGGCCGGGCTGCACCAGGTCTCCCCGCCGCCGTCCCACTGCGGATAGTGCCCGGTGTGGACCTTCTGCGACCGGCGCGGGACGTCCAGCTCGACGCCCGCCGCCGATGTCTCCCGCCGGGCGGCCCGGTCTCCCGCCTTCCCCGGCGGCAGGCGTGGTACGGCCGAGGCCATCACGTTGATCGCCCGCACCTGACCGCCCCGGCCGTACAACGTGGCGCGCACGCGGTAGGCGACGAAGGGCCGCCCCGCCGCCGCGACCAGCGTGTCCACCGCCACGTCTCCGTCGTCGTCGCCCTGCCCGGGCAGCGACGTGCGGTGGACGTCGGCGTCGCCCTCCGCCCAGCGGCCCATGCCGTACCACTTGGTCGGCGCGCCGCCGGCGGCCCTGGCCTGCAGCTCGATCTCCAGCCAGGCGCCGGGCGGCGCGGCCGCCGTCCACGACGGCACCAGCTCGGTCGCCGGGAAGCCGATCTCCCGCTCCGGCGAGGTCCACCGGACGTACGGCCAGGCCCGCCCGCCGCCGTCACCGAACGGGTCGAGGCAGGTCGCCACCCCGGTCTCCTGGTCCTCGAAGGACCACCGGTGGAGGACGACGCGGCGCAGATCGGCCGGCAACAGGGTGACCACCTGGCCGATTGTCGTTTCCGCCCTGACACCGCACATCGGATGGTTTACGTATCCGGCGGCGTCCGGCGGATCAGAGGTACTGCCCCGTCGACGTGGGCGGGTCGGGCTCGGCGACCCGGCGGCCGTCGCGCAGGGCGAACAGCTCGGCCAGCGTCGCACCGCCCGGGGGAGCGCCGGTCGCCGGCATGCCTGTCGCCGGTGTGCCGGCAGCGGTTTTCGGCGCGGACTCGCGCAGCCACTCGGCGGCCTGCGCGGCGTCGAGCCGGCCGATCTCGATCTGGGCGAGGCACCGGCCCGGCCGTACGACCGCGGGATGCAGCCGGCTGAGGTCCTCGTTGGTCGTGATCGCGACGAGTACGTCCCGGCCCTGGCCCAGCAGGCCGTCGGTGAGGTTGAGCAGCCGGGACAGGCCCTGTCCGGTGGACTGCTTGGCCTCGGCGCGGATGAGCTCGTCGCAGTCCTCCAGGACCAGCAGCCGCCAGCGCGCCTCGTCGTCCTCCTCGTCCGGGCCGTCCCAGCCGACCGCCACGTCCATGAGGTAGCCGGGCTCGCCGAACAGCCGCTCGGGGTCGAGCACGCAGTCGACCTGGCACCAGGCGGACCACTCCCTGGCGATCGTGCGCAGCAACGTGGTCTTGCCGGTGCCCGGCGGGCCGTGCAGCAGCAGCAATCTGCCGCCGATGTCGCCGGGCGTCGTCTTCATCAGGGTGTCCAGGCGGGGTGCGGCGGCCCGCGGGTAGTTGCGCCTGATCTCCGGCCAGGACGTCGTGGTGATCGGCTTCACGGAGCGGCGCGGGCCGTGCGCCGACGCCCACCAGAAACCCATGCTCACGTGATCGGCGTCGGGGGGCGTCTCGGTCGCGTCCCGCACCGCCTCGGCGAGGACCGAAGCGGCCAGCTCCTCGCTGACCGCCGTCGCCGTGAGCGTGGCGGACCGGTTGACGTGCCGGACCACCCGCAACGTCCATCCGTCGCCCGCGACGAGGCGGGCCTCGTGGCCGTCGGTGTGCTGGGCCACGCGCAGCAGCAGCCCACCGGTCGCCGTCATCGGCGCGTCGGGCCGGACCCGCTCGAGACGGGTGGTGCGCGACCAGGGCTGGACGCCGGTCGCGAACGGCGACAGCGCCAGCGCGTCGATCACATCGGCCGGGCTGTCGGTGTCGTCGATCCACACCCGCATCGGCACCGGATCCGGCGCCGAGTCGAGCCGTTCTGAGGTGACCTGCTTCTGACCGGGCTGATTCCGGCCGGGCTGATTCTGGCCGGGCTGCCGGGGATCGGGGGGAAAGGGGACCTCCTTAAGGACGGACATGCCCCCATGATCTCGGCTGTACGCCCCGATGTCGACGCGTTTACGTACGGATACCCCACCCCACCCCACC
>BCRI01000023.1 GCA_001552515.1 Sphaerimonospora mesophila NBRC 14179 = JCM 3151 | reverse complement strand
CGACGACACCCGGCTGGCCGAGCTGCGCAACCGGGCCATCGGCTTCGTCTTCCAGTCGTTCCACCTGCTGGCCCGCACCACGGCGCTGGACAACGTCGCGCTGCCGCTGGTCTACCGGGGCGTACCGAAGCCGGAGCGGCGGGCGCGGGCGCGGGCCGCGCTCGAGGCGGTCGGGCTGGGGCACCGGCTCGGACACCGGCCGTCCCAGATGTCCGGAGGCGAGCAGCAGCGGGTGGCCATCGCACGCGCGCTGGTGGGCGATCCGCAGGTGCTGCTCGCCGACGAGCCGACCGGGAACCTCGACTCGCGCAACGGCGAGGAGGTGATGGCCCTCCTGGAACGACTCAACACCGAGGGCGGCGTCGCGGTCGTGCTGGTCACCCACGACCAGGAGGTCGCGGCCCGGGCGCGTCGCCAGATCCGCGTCCGCGACGGGCTCGTGGAGCTCGACACGGCCGCCCGTACGGCCCGGCACGACGGAGGTGTGGGGTGAGGGCGGCCGAGGCGCTCCGGATGGCGGTCGAGGCCCTCCGGGTCAACCGGCTGCGCACCGTGCTCACCATGCTCGGCGTGATCATCGGCGTGCTGGCGGTGGTGGTCCTGGTCGCCATCGGGACCGGCGCCAAGAACGCGGTGGAGAAGGAGATCGCCGGGCTGGGCAGCAACATCATCCTGGTGGTGCCCGGTGAGGTGGGCCTGGGGGCCGTCCCGACGCAGAGCCGCCTCGATCTGGCGGACGTGGCCTATCTGAGGAGGGTGGTCGGCGACCCGGCGAAGGTGACGGTGGCCGTCAACTCGGGCGAGCCGGTCCGGGTCGGACGCACCGAGGTGTTCGCCACGATCACCGGCACGGACGAGTACATGCCGGGCATATTCGAGCGGCCCCTGCATCGCGGCCGCTACCTCGGCGGGACCGATGTCGACACCCGGCGCCGGGTGGCCGTCCTGGGCGCGGAGGCGGCGAGGAAGCTGTTCGGCGACGTCGATCCGGTGGGACGTCAGGTGACGATCGCCGGGGTGCGGTTCCGCGTGGTCGGGGTCTACGAGACGGTCGGCTCCACCTTCGGCGTCGCTCGCGACCAGGAGGTGCACATCCCGGTCACCACGGCGCAGCGGCTCATCGGGCTCGACCGGATCAACGGCATCGCGGTGGGCGCGTCGGGCCCGGAGGAGATCGACCGGCTGCGCGGCCGGGTGGTCTCCGCGCTGGAGCAGCGATATCCCGACGAGAAGTTCTCGGCCGTCACCCAGACGCAGCTCCTCGGTACGATCGGCACGGTGCTCGGCATGCTCACGGGGGTGCTGGCCGCCATCGCCGGCATCTCGTTGCTGGTCGGCGGCGTCGGGGTGTCCAACATCATGCTCGTCGGGGTGCGGGAGCGGACCAGGGAGATCGGCCTGCGCAAGGCTCTGGGCGCCCGCCAGCGGGACATCCTCGGGCAGTTCCTCATCGAGGCGGTGCTGCTCACGACCATCGGCGGCACGATCGGCATCGCCCTCGGCGTGGGCGGGGCGCTGCTGATCGGGGCGCTCACCCCGGTGCCGGCCGTGATCACCTGGTGGTCGATCGCGCTCGCGTTCGGGGTCTCGGCCGGGGTCGGCGTCTTCTTCGGGGTCGCGCCGGCTCGGCGGGCCGGCCGCCTCGACCCGGTCGTCGCACTCCGCTCCGAGTGAGTCGACCCAACGCCGAGTGAGTGGGACTCCGCTCCGAGTGAGTCGGACTCCGCTCCGAGTGAGTCGCACTCCGCGCCCAGTGAGTCGCACTCCGCTCCGAGTGAGCCGACCCGACGCCGAGTGAGTCGCACTCCGCGCCGAGCGAGCCGTGCCCGGCACGGTACGGTCGTGGACATGAGTCAGGCGGTGCGGGTCATCTGGGATGACGCCCTGGTTTCCTACGATTTCGGTCCCGGGCATCCGTTGGCGCCGGTGCGTGTCGAGCTCACCATGGCCCTCGCCCGCGATCTCGGCGTGCTCGGCGGGGTGGAGCTGGCCGGCTGCGCTCCGGCCACCGACGACGAGCTGGCACTGGTCCACAAACGGGACTACATCGAGGCGGTCAAGACCGCATCCAGGACCGGCCGTCCCGATCTGCGCCATGGACTCGGTACGGAGGACAATCCGACCTTCACCGGCATGCACGCGGCGGCCGCACTGGTCACGGGGGCGACGCTGGAGGCGGCACGGACGGTCTGGCGGGGCGAGGCCGAGCACGCGGTCAACGTGGCGGGCGGGCTGCACCACGCGATGACGGCGGCGGCGAGCGGTTTCTGCGTCTACAACGACCCGGCCGTGGCGATCGCCTGGCTGCTCGCGCAGGGCGCCTCCAGGGTCGCCTACGTGGACATCGACGTCCATCACGGCGACGGCGTCCAGGCGATGTTCTACGACGACCCGCGGGTTCTCACGATCAGCCTGCACGAGAGCCCGCGCACGCTCTTCCCGGGGACCGGCCTCCCGCAGGAGACGGGCGCCGAGGGCAGCGCGGTCAACGTGGCGCTGCCGGCGGGCTGCGGCGACGCGGGCTGGCTGCGGGCCTTCCACGCCGTCGTGCCGCCGCTGTTGCGCGAGTTCGCGCCGGAGGTGCTCGTGACCCAGCAGGGCTGCGACAGCCACGCGCTCGACCCGCTCGCCAACCTCATGCTCAGCGTCGACGGCCAGCGTACGGCTTACGCGGCGCTGCACCGGCTGGCTCACGAGACCGCGGGCGGCCGCTGGATCGCCGTCGGCGGCGGAGGTTACGAACTCGTGCGGGTCGTGCCGCGCACGTGGACGCATCTGATCGCGGAGGTGGCCGGCGCCCCCCTCGACCCGCGGACCGGAACCCCGCAGAGCTGGCGCACCCTGGTCGCTGAGCGGACGGGGGAGACGGCGCCGCTGACCATGACCGACGGGCGAGATCCGTCCTGGCGCGAGATCTCCGAGGGATACGACCCAGCGGACGCCATCGATCGGGCGATCATGGCGACCAGGAACGCCGTGTTCCCCCTCCATGGTCTGGATCCGCTGCCCTGATCCCATTCCGGACACCCCAAATGCGGGTATTTCGCCGCCACTTTTCCACCCCTGGCCCCGCCGTTTGCCAACTTTTCGGTGATCCTGGGCGAGGCTGAAGGGTAAGGCGTTGGTCCGTTCCAACATTGTGATGTGAGGGGCGGTACGGCTGCTGCCAGCGACTTTCCCGATTTGGCCGTCGGATGGCGGCAAAGTGGGGGGTTTGCCTACTCGGAGTCCCGACTTACGCTGACAGCAGTACACGTGCGTGAGCGATGGCACCAGTGGGGATAACCCGGAAACACGTGCGGAAGAGGCGTCCGATGGGTGCAGGCGAAAGACCTCTCAGCGAGGTGAAGTTCCTGACGGTGGCGGAGGTGGCCACTGTCATGCGGGTGTCCAAGATGACGGTGTACCGACTCGTGCACTCGGGCGAGTTGCCGGCAATCAGGGTCGGCCGGTCCTTCAGAGTGCCGGAGCAGGCGGTGCACGACTACTTGAGGGACGCGTTCATCGAAGCCGGATGAAGCGGCTCGCTGGTCAGCGGCCACGCGGGGTCCCCGGGGGAGCGATCTACCGTGGATCGCCGGTAGGCTGTTGAGCCGGTGTGCGCTCGCGCGCCGGTTCGACATCCGCCACCTTCACCTGGGGGTCCCGTGGGCTCTGTGATCAAGAAGCGCCGCAAGCGTATGGCCAAGAAGAAGCACCGCAAGCTGCTCAAGAAGACGCGCATACAGCGGCGTAACAAGAAGTAGCCGGACGGAGCGCGCACCTGTTCCACACTCATGCGAGGCGTCGATGACCCACAACGTGCTCGTCACCGGGGTCTCCCGCCATATCGGCCGGCGAGTGGCGAGCGCTCTCGCAGCGGACCCGGACGTCGACCGCGTCATCGGCGTCGACACGGTGCCGCCCTCTTCCCCGTCGCGGGAAGACGACGCGCCGCCGCTCGGCCGTACCGAATTCGTCCGCGTCGACCTGCGCAGCCCTGACGTGGCGCGGGTCATCTCGGCGGCGGACGTCGACACCGTCGTGCACCTGAGCCTGGTGAGCGGCCCGGCGAAGAGCCGCTCAGCCGTCAAGGAGCACAACGTCATCGGCACCATGCAGTTATTGGCGGCGTGCCAGCGATCGGAGACGGTGCGCAGGGTCGTGGTGCGCTCCACCACGGCCGTTTACGGCTCGTCGCCGAACGCCCCGGCCGTGTTCAGCGAGGACACCGAGCCGGCCGAGGCGTCGCACCACGGCTACGAGAAGGACGCGGTCGAGGTCGAGGCGAGCGTCCGCGGGTTCGCCCGGCGGCGGCCCGACGTGGTGACCACCACGCTGCGGTTCGCCGCCCTGATGGGCCCCGGCGTCGACTCGCCGTTGACCCGCTACTTCGCCCGGCCCGTGCTGCCCACCGTGTTCGGGTTCGATCCGCGGCTGCAGTTCGTCCACGAGGACGACGCGGTCGAGGTGCTGGCCCGCGTGGCACGGGAGGACCACCCCGGCGTGTTCAACGTGGCCGCGGACGGTGTGCTGCTCCTGTCCCAGTGCGCGCGGCGGGCGGGTCGGCCGGTGCTGCCGGTGCCGTCCCCGGCGCTGCGGTTCCTCGGTTTCTCCTCGGAGCAGTTGGCGTTCCTGACCCATGGACGGGTGGTGGACGCCGCCCGGCTCGCCGTCGAGCTCGGCCATCGGCCGAAGTACGACACGGCGGCGGCGTTCGACGACTTCCTGGCGGTGCGGCGATGAGCGAGCCGGGGGCACGCCGGGACACGAGCGAGGCGGCCGCCGAGCTGCTCGCCTTCCTGCGGCGCAGGATCTCCGGAGATTACGAGATCGACGAGTTCGGCTTCGATCCGGAGTTCCACGACAGGGTCATGATCGAGCTGCTGCGGCCGCTCTACCGGCACTGGTTCCGGGTCGAGACCCTCGGCATGGCGAACGTGCCCGCTGACTCCGGCGCCCTCGTGGTGGCCAATCACTCCGGCACGCTGCCACTCGACGCGCTGATGCTGCAGGTCGCGCTGCACGACGAGGCGGACCGCGCGGTCCGGCTGCTCGGCGCGCACCTGGTCTACCAGCTTCCCGTCCTGGGCCACCTGGCCCGCAAGGGCGGCCACACCCTGGCCTGTCCTGAGGACGCCGACCGGCTGCTGCGCAAGGGAGAGCTGGTCGGAGTGTTCCCCGAGGGGTTCAAGGGCATCGGCAAGCCGTTCTCCGAGCGCTACCGGCTGCAGCGGTTCGGCCGGGGCGGCTTCGTGACCTCGGCGATCCGCGCCGGGGTGCCGATCATCCCCTGCTCGATCGTGGGGGCCGAGGAGATCTACCCCAAGATCGGCGACATGCCGATGCTGGCCAGGATGCTCGGCCTGCCGTACCTGCCGATCACCCCGTTCTTCCCCTGGCTCGGCCTGTTCGGGCTGGTGCCGCTGCCGTCGAAGTGGCTGATCGAGTTCGGCGAGCCGATCCGCACCGACGAGTACGACACGGAGGACGCCGACGACCCGGCCGTGGTCTTCGAGCTGACCGATCACATTCGGGAGACCATGCAGCAGCGGCTGAACGAACTGCGGGTACGCCGCGGCCTCGCCTTCTCCGGGATCTTCTGAGTCCCTCTCCCAGGTCAGAACGTGGAACGGTAGTGCCGGCGCAGGGCGATGCCGGCGGCGATGCCGCCCGCGACGGCCCCGGCGGTCGCGGCGATCGGCAGGCCGATCATCGTGGCCTTACGACCCGTCCGGAAGTCGCGGATCTCCCAGCCGTGCTCCCTGGCGTGCTCACGCAGCTCGCTGTCCGGGTTGATCGCGTGGGGATGCCCGACCAGCGAGAGCATCGGCAGGTCGTTGGCCGAGTCGCTGTAGGCCGAGCAGCGGGACAGGTCGAGCCCCTCGCGGCGGGCCAGGGCCCGGATGGCCTCCGCCTTCGCCGGCCCGTGCAACAGGTCGCCGACGAGCCTGCCGGTGTAGGCGCCGCCGGAGGTCTCCGCCACCGTGCCGAGCGCTCCGGTCAGGCCGAGACGCTGTGCGATCACCCGGGCCAGTTCGACCGGGGTGGCGGTGACCAGCCACACCCGCTGCCCGGCGTCCAGGTGGCTCTGGGCGAGGGCGCGGGTGCCGGCCCAGACCCGGTCGGCCATCACCTCGTCGTAGATCTCCTCGCCCAGCCGTACGACGTCGTCGACCTTCAGACCGGCGACGAACGCGAGGGCCATCTCCTTGGCCTTGGCGATGTGCTCCGGATTCTCGTTCCCGCGGATCCGAAACCACGCCTGGCCGAGGGCGAACTTCGTGAGGTCCCTGGTGGTGAACAGGCCCCGCGCGGCCAGGCCGCGGGCGAAGTGGTAGATCGAGGCCCCGCGCATCATCGTGTTGTCGACGTCGAAGAAAGCGGCCGCCGTGAGGTCGGGCTCGACCGCCGGGGCCGCGACGGCCGCTGCGGCCGCCACCTCACCGGCCATCTCCGCCGCCTCCCGCCGTCGCAATAGCCGCCTCATGGCTCATCAGCTTAACCGCCGAGAGTGCGTGAGACGGGCGTCAGCCGGAGCGGCGACGCCGTGTCATGGTCCGGAAACCGCGAATGTGTCGATATAGATCAAGTACTTCTGCGCCTTGTCGCGATTTTTCCGGTCGAGCTTCGGCAGCAGCGGCTCCACCATCGTGCGCTGCTGCCGCACGAAGCGGCGGGCCTCCCCGGGATCATCGCGTACGACATGGTTCAGCGCGGTCTTGGTCGTGATGTCCATGTCGTCGAGCGCCTGTGAGATGAGCCGGTGCAGTTCCGGTGCCGACTCCCGCGGCGCGGTCTCGTGGATGAGGCAGGCCGTCTCCGCCGCGCGCAGATGCGCCGCCGCCATCTCCCGCCGGGCCAGGTCCTCGTCGTCGTACGCCAGGGACAGCAGCGTCGACTCCGCGCCTCGCTTGAGCGGATAGAGCAGGTCGCCGGGCATCGCGTGATGGGTGTGGAACCCGGTGGCGAACATGCCGGCCAGCAGCAGCACGAACACGAGGGCAGAGCGGAGCCCGGACCGCCGGTGGGCCGCCCGGGACCGGAGCCGGGCCCTTCCTGGCGCGGCGGCGGCGTTCCCGGCCTGCTCGGCGGCGTGCTCGCGAAGCAGCTCGGCGCGCAGCCGGGCGCGGAAGTCCGGGCTCGGGCCGGGAATCGCGCCGAGATCGGCGACGCGTGCCGCGACCCGGCGTGAGTTCTCCCACCAGCCCATGACGCTCTCCGCCATCCCCCGTTTGATCGGCCACTCGTACACTTGCCCAACGAGGTGACGCCACTGGAGTTACGGCAGGTCGCCAGGTCTAATCGAGATCCTTCGGCAGCGCCCGGGCCAGCGACTTGATCGCGCGGAACTGGAGCGCCTTGATCGCCCCACTTTTCTTGCCCATGATCAACGCGGTCTCGGCGAGCGACATCCCGTGCAGGAACCGCAGGATCACGCACTCCTGCTGCTCCGCCCCGAGCTGCTTGATCGCCTGCATCACACGCTCGTTGACCATGTTCGTGACGACGGCGTTCTCCGGGATGTGCCGACCGTCGAGGGGGGTGTCGAACACCTCCGCCGTGGTCACCTCGAGGCGGTTGCGGCCCGACTTGTAGTGGTCGGTGACGAGGTTGCGGGCGATCGTCATCAGCCAGGCGCCGAAGTCGCGGCCCTGCCAGGTGTAATCGGCGATGCCGCGGAGTGCGCGCAGGAAGGTTTCACTGGTGAGATCCTCGGCGAGTGCGTGGCTTCCCACACGGAAGTAGACGTACCGATAGACGAGTTCCAGATATCGGTCGTAGAGCATGCCGAACGCCTCGCTGTCGCCCATCTTGGCGCGCAGCACCAGTGTTCGCATCTCGTCACGATCGTTCTCACGCTCGCGGGTGATGCGGCGGGCGGCGGCGGCTGGTGGGGACAGCCCGGCCAACGGCCACGTGTTCGGCATCCGGTATCCCTTGGGGGAAGGGGAGTCGGCGTGCTCGAACACTCTACCCGTACGGGACCCGGCACCGGCTACCGATGGAAAGGGATTGTCCGGCAGCATGGGTTCCACCATGGAACTCGTTGTCGCTCTCCTCGCGTTCGCCGGCGCCCTGCTCGCCGGGATAACGACCGGTGTGCTCGTCAACCGCCTGCGAGGTGAGCCCGCAGGCTGGCTGATCGCATGGAGCATCACCACGGGCGCGCTGACCCTGTCACTCGGTGCGATCGCCATCGGTCACCTCGCGGGCTTCGGCGGGCCGACCTTCCGGGCGCTCCAGATCACCGGATCGCTGCTGGCGCCGCTGTGGCTGGCGGTGGGCGTGATGCAACTGCTGGCCGAGAAGGCCTCGGCCCGGTTCGCGGGGTGGCTGATCGGCATCTCCGTGACGGTGGTCGGAGCGGTGATCATGCTACTCGACCCCCTCGCGGGAGAGTTCACCAAGCAGCTTCCCAACGGCCCCGTGCACTGGGACATCTGGCCGGAGTGGCTGCTGCGGGGCGTCCACGGGCTCGTGATCCTGATGCTGCTGATCTCGCTGGCGATCGCCCTGCTGAGCTGGCGCGACGGAGACGACTACGACGCCGACAACATGAACGCGTCCGTCGTGCTCGCCCCGGTCGGCATGGCGCTGTCGGCCGCGCTGGAGCTCACACTCCCCGGGATCCTGATCGTGGCGCTCATGGCCGCGACCGCCGGCGGGATCTGGTACGCCGTGGCCCGGCCGCTCGCGCCGTACGACGACGAGGAGGACGAGGACGACGACGGCTACGACGTCCCCGAGGGGCGGGCCCGGGCCTCCCGTTCGGCCGCCTCGTCGGCGGCCCATCCGATGAGCGGCCCGCAGAGCGCTTCGGCGGGTTCCCCCGCGGGCCCCGGGGGTGCGCTCCCGCGCAGGTCCGGCCTGGGCGACCTCGTGGCGGAGTATCGGGCCGGCGAGCAGAGCGAGATCGACTACGCCGCCAGGATGCGCCACCACCCGCAGGAGGGCGATTTCTCCCCCCGGCAGCCCCAGGGCGACTTCCCTTCCCGGCACGGCCAGCAGGACTTCGCTCACCACCAGCCCCAGCAGGATTTCAGTCACCACCAGCCCCAGCAGGATTTCGCTCCCCACGAGCCTCAGCCGGACGACTTCGGCGGCCCCGCCACCGGTCAGTTCATGGTCTCGCCCGATTACGGCATGCCGGCCGGGACTCCGTCCGTACCGGACGCCCCGGCCGGCCCCGAGGCGCCGCCGATCCCCGAGGAGCTCGCGGCGAATTTCGGGGTCGGCTTCGGCGGAGCCTCGGCCAGGCAGCGCCTGACCGGGCCGCACGCTACGGGGGCACATTCGACGGGGGCGCACGCCGCCGGGGCGCATTCGACGGCGCAGGCGGCCATGCACAGCGACCGTACGGTGCGGCCCGCGCCCGGGATCTACGGCCTGCTGACCGTGTTCACGCTGCTCGACGGGTCGGGCGAGGCGTTCGACAAGCTGGCGGAGGAGACGGTCGAGGCCGTGCGGCGCAACGAGCCGGACACGCTGGTCTTCATCTGTCACGCGGTCAAGTCGGCGCCGCTCCAGCGGATCGTCTACGAGCTGTACCGGGACGAGGTGGGCTACACCGAGCACCTGCGTCAGCCGCACATGGAGCGCTTCGTCAACGAACGGCAGGCGCTGGTGCTGGCGGCGAACGTCATCGAACTCACCGTCAACGCGGCCAAGGTCATCCCCCTCCCGACCGCGCTCTTCTAGTCCGGGCCGCTACGCCGCTCTTCCAGGCCGCTAGGCCAGGGCGGCGCGCAGGCGTGCCTCGTCGATGCGCCAGTAGCCCTGCTGCACGCCGTCGACCAGGACGACGGGGATCATCTCCCAATACCTGGCGAGGTCGTCGGGAGATCGGGTGATGTCGCGCTCCTCCCAGCCCACCCCGAGCTCCCCGGCCACGCGTTCGACCACGGCGCGGGCGTCATCGCACAGATGGCAACCGGGCTTCCCGAGCAACGTGATCCTCGTCATGCTCCCAGCTTATTGGGCCCAAGAGTACGGGCCGAGTTCGCGATCGAGCTCCCCTCCTGGGACAGTGGAGACACAGGCCGACTTTGTGCATGCCTTCACAAAGGCACTAATCTGATGTCCAATCGTCCTCACCCCTGGAGCTCCGGCACGTGACCCGCCGTATCCCGCAAGCACGCGACCGCGGTATCCCCGACGCCACCGTGGCGCGGCTGCCGTTGTACCTGCGCGCGCTCAACGGGCTGGCCGAGCGGGGCACGCCGACGGTCAGCTCGGAGGATCTCGCGGCGGCCGCCGGGGTCAACTCGGCCAAGCTGCGCAAGGACCTGTCCCACCTCGGTTCGTACGGCACCCGCGGAGTTGGGTACGACGTCCAGTATCTGATCTATCAGATCTCGCGTGAGCTTGGTCTCACCCAGGACTGGGCCGTGGCCATCGTCGGGGTGGGAAACCTCGGGCGAGCCCTCGCCAACTACGGCGGGTTCGTGTCCAGGGGGTTCAGGATCGCGGGCCTGTTCGACGCCGATCCGCAGATGGTGGGCGACCGGATCGCGGGCCTGACCGTCGAGCACATCGACGAGCTGGAATCGGTCATCAAGAAACGTGGGGTGTCGATCGTGGTGATCGCGACACCGGCGGGCGCGGCCCAGCAGGTGTGCGATCGGGTCATCGCGGCGGGTGTCACCAGCATCCTGAACTTCGCCCCGGTCGTCCTCTCCGTGCCCGACGGAGTGGACGTACGTAAGGTCGATTTATCGATCGAATTGCAGATCCTGGCGTTTCATGAGCAGCGCAAGGCGGACGGGGTGGTCATGTGAGTGAGCGATCGAACGGAGCGAACTCATGAGTCTCCTGGCCGTCGGACTCAGCCACCGCACCGCCCCCGTGGGGGTGCTGGAGCGTGTCACGGTTAGCGGTGACGCGCTCGTCAAGCTGCTGCACGACGTGCGGCAGCACGAGAACGTGTCCGAGGCGCTCGTCGTCTCCACGTGCAACCGGGTGGAGGTCTACGCGGCCGTCGATCGCTTCCACGGCGGCGTGACGGCGGTGACGAACCTGCTCACCATGCACTCCGGCCTGTCGACCGGGGAGCTCGCCGATCACCTCTATGTGCACTACCAGGAGCGCGCGGTCCAGCACCTGTTCACGGTCGCCTGCGGCCTGGACTCCATGGTGATCGGCGAGGGTCAGATCCTCGGCCAGATCCGCTCGGCGCTGCGGCTGGCCCAGGACGAGGGCACCGCGGGGACCATGCTCAACGAGCTCGCCCAGCACGCGCTGCGCGTCGGCAAGCGGGCCCACGCGGAGACGGGCATCGACCGGGCCGGGGCCTCGCTGGTCGGGGTGGGCCTGACCCTCGCCGAGCGGGTGATCGGCCCGGTCGCGGGCAGACGCGCTTTGGTCATCGGCGCGGGCTCGATGAGCTCGCTGGCCGCCGCGACCCTGGCCAGGGCCGGCGTCACCGACATCGTGATCGCCAACCGCACCTTCGAACGCGCCGCCCGGCTCGCCGAGACCGTCGGCGGGCGGGCCGTGGAGCCGGCGGCTGTTCCGGCCGAGCTGGCCGAGGCGGACCTGGTCATCTCATGCGTGGGGGCGGGCCACCGGTCGATCACGGTGGACATGGTCGAGGCCGCGATGCGGGGCCGGAACGACGCGCTGTTCCTGCTCGACCTGGCGCTGCCGCACGACGTGGAGCCCGGTGTGCGAGCGCTGCCGGGCGTGACGCTGGTCGATCTGGAGTCGATGCAGCAGGTCGGACTCGGCGCCGCCGGATCGGCCGACGGGGGGCGGGGCCTGCCCGAATGCACGGTCTCCGACGGGGGACGGACCCAGGCGATCTGCGATGTCCGGCGCATCATCGCCGAGGAGGTCGCGGCCTACCTGGACGCCGAGCGGGCGTCCGTGGTGACCCCTACCGTGATAGCGCTGCGTAACATGGCCGCGGGCGTGGTGGAGGCCGAAATCGGCCGATTGATGTCACGGTTGCCGGAGCTGGACGGGCGGGTGCGCGACGAGGTCACCCAGACCGTACGCAGGGTGGTCGACAAGCTGCTGCACGAGCCGACCGTACGGGTCAAGAAGCTGGCGGCTTCGCCCGGTGGCGGCCACTATGCCGAGGCGCTTCGCGAGTTGTTCGACCTCGATCCCACGACTCCGGAAGCCGTTTCCAGGATGGAGACAGACGAATGAGCGGTGTGGCGGAAACCGCCCTGCGGATGGGCACCCGCAAGAGTGTGATGGCGACCACCCAGTCGGGCCGGGTCGGCGACCGGCTGACCGCCCGCACCGGCAGGGCCGTACAGCTGGTGGGGGTCACCACGTTCGGCGACGTCTCCCGGGCCCATCTGACCCAGCTCGGCGGGACCGGCGTCTTCGTGAGCGAGCTGCGCAACAAGCTGATCGAGGGGGAGATCGACTTCGCCGTCCACTCGTTGAAGGATCTCCCCACGACCCCCGACGAGCGGATCGCCCTGGCCGCGATCACGGTGCGGGACGACCCCAGGGACGCGCTCGTCAGCAACGTCAAGTTCGCCGACCTGCCCGCCGGGGCGCGCATCGGCACCGGCTCGCCGCGCCGGGTCTCCCAGCTCCGCATGCTCAGGCCGGACCTCGAGTACGTCCCCATCCGGGGGAACGGGGACACCCGCATCGGCAAGGTCACCTCCGGCGAGCTGGACGGCGTGGTCATGGCCGCCGCCGGACTGGGCCGTCTCGGCCGGGACGCCGACATCTCCCAGGTGTTCGAGGTGGACGAGGTGTTGCCCGCCCCCGGGCAGGGCGCCCTCGCCGTCGAGTGCCTGGCGAGCCGTACCGATCTCATCGAGCTGCTGAACGTCCTCGACGACCCGCGCACGCGGGCGGCGGTGACGGCCGAACGCTCGGTGCTCGCCGCCCTCGAGGCCGGATGCTCGGCACCGGTAGGTGCCTTCGCCTCCGGTGACGGGCACATTCTCAATCTGACCGCGGCCGTCGTCGCCGTCGACGGTCTCCGGTCGGTGCGCAAGTCCGCCTCCGGACCTTCTTCTGCGGCCATGGAACTGGGACGCGACCTCGCGACCGCCATGATCGCCGAAGGGGCCGGCACGTTGATGGGGGAGCAGGCCCATTGAGCCCCGCTATTGACCACAGTCCACAGTCCCGGTCTGGATTCGTCGCGTTCGTCGGCGCCGGTCCGGGTGACGAGAACCTGCTCACGCTGCGCGGCGCCGATCTGTTGAGCAAGGCGGACGTCGTCGTCCTGGACCGCGAGGCGTACGGCTCGCTGCTGCGCCACTGCCGGAAGGGCGTCGAGATCGTCGATGCGGAAACGGCGGAGAACTCGGTGTCGCTGCGGATCCTCCAGGAGGCCAAGGCCGGGCGGACCGTCGTGCGGCTGTGCCCGGGCGACCCGTCGTTCTTCTCCTCGGTGACCGAGGAGGTCGCGGCCTGCGCCAAGGCCGACATCGAGTTCGAGGTCGTCCCCGGCGTCCCGCCGGCGACGGCCGTGCCGACCTACGCGGGCATCCCGCCGGCCACCGCCGTGCCGGAGTTCCGGGTCGTCGACGCCGCCCAGGTGGACGACTGGGCCGCGCACGCGACCTGCGCCGGCACCATGGTGATCTACAACGGCGTGGCGGATGCCGTACCGATCGGCAAGGCGCTGATCGCCGCGGGCATGCCGGACACCACGCCGGTGGCGGTGACCAGCGACGGCACGACGATCGAGCAGTACACCGTGGTCTCCACCCTCGGCCGCCTCGGTCCCGATCTCAAGCACGCCGGCATGACCGAGCCCGCGATGATCATTGTAGGGGAGAACGTCGCCCAGCGGGACCGCATGTCGTGGTTCGAGACCAAGCCGCTGTTCGGCTGGCGGGTGCTGGTGCCGCGCACGAAGGAGCAGGCGAAGGGGCTGTCGGAGCAGCTGCGTTCGTACGGCGCGGTGCCCGAGGAGGTGCCGACGATCTCCGTCGAGCCGCCGCGGACGCCGCAGCAGATGGACCGGGCGATCAAGGGCCTGGTCAACGGCCGCTACGAGTGGGTCGCCTTCACCAGCGCCAACGCGGTGAAGGCGGTGCGGGAGAAGTTCGAGGAGTACAGCCTGGACGCCCGGGCGTTCTCCGGGCTCAAGGTCGCGGCCGTGGGCGAGACCACGGCCCAGGCGCTCGTGGAGTTCGGCGTGCGGCCCGACCTGATGCCGACGGGCGAGCAGTCGTCGGAAGGGCTGCTGGCCGAGTGGCCGCCGTACGACTCGATGCTCGACCCGATCAACCGCGTCCTGCTGCCCCGCGCCGACATCGCGACCGAGACGCTCGTCGCCGGGCTCACCCGCCTCGGCTGGGAGTGCGACGACGTGACGGCCTACCGGACCGTGCGCGCCGCGCCCCCGCCCGCGCCCATCCGGGAGGCGATCAAGAGCGGCGGGTTCGACGCGGTGCTGTTCACCTCGTCGTCGACCGTACGGAACCTCGTCGGCATCGCCGGCAAGCCGCACAACGTCACGGTCATCGCGGCGATCGGCCCGCAGACGGCCAAGACCGCCGAGGAGTTCGGCCTGCGGGTCGACGTGATGTCCGAGAAGCCCTCGGCCTCCACGCTCGCGGCCGCGCTGGCGGACTACGGAGCGAAGATGCGGCACGCGGCCGTCTCGGCGGGAGAGGTGCCGCGCAGGCCGTCCCAGATGCGCCGAGGCGCCCGCCGCAGGGTGAGGTGAGACCACAGTGGACGCTCGATTTCCGCAGGTTCGGCCGCGCCGGCTTCGCCGTACCGGGCCGATGCGCCGCATGGTCGCGGGGACGCGGCCGCACCCGGCCGACCTGATCCTGCCGGTGTTCGTCAAGGAGGGCATCGCCGAGCCGCAGCCGGTGGTGTCGATGCCGGGCGTCGTGCAGCACACCCGGGAGTCCCTGCGCAAGGCCGCCCATGAGGCGGCCGAGGCGGGCGTCGGCGGCATCATGCTGTTCGGCATCCCGGCGCACAAGGACGCCCGCGGCTCTGCCGCCGACGACCCCGACGGGATCGTGCAGGTCGCGCTGCGGGACATCGCCGGCGAGGTGGGCGAGGCGCTGGTCGTGATGACCGACACCTGCCTGGACGAGTACACCGACCACGGCCACTGCGGCCTGCTGACCGACACCGGCGAGGTGGACAACGACGCCACCCTGGAGCGCTACGCCGCGGCTGCGGTCGCCCAGGCGGCGGCCGGCGCCCAGATGGTCGCGCCGAGCGGGATGATGGACGGCCAGGTCGCGGCCATCCGGGCCGCGCTCGACGCGAACGGCTTCGCCGAGATCCCGATCATGGCCTACTCCGCGAAGTACGCCTCCGGGTTCTACGGGCCGTTCCGTGACGCGGCGGAGTGCGCGCCTCAGTTCGGCGACCGCGCCGCCTATCAGCAGGACCCGGCGGGGCCGGTCGGTGAGGCGCTGCGCGAGGTGCGGCTCGACCTCGCCGAGGGCGCGGACGCGGTGATGGTCAAGCCCGCGCTGGCGTACCTCGACATCCTGCACCAGGTGCGCGACCTGGTCGACGTGCCGGTCGCCGCCTATCAGGTCAGCGGTGAGTACGCCATGGTCGAGGCGGCCGCGGCGAACGGCTGGATCGACCGCGAGCGGATCATCATGGAGTCGCTGATCGCGATTCGCCGCGCCGGTGCGGACCTGATTTTGACCTACTGGGCGACCGAGATGGCGCGCCGACTATCCTGACTGGTCATCAGTGCATTGTGGGGAGGAGCAGCATGGTGGGGGTGCCGCTGGCCCGGCGCGCGAAACGGCGTCCGCACCGGACATCAGGGAAGATCACGTCGGTGCTGGACTACGCCCGGCTCGGCTGGCCGAGCTGTCCCGGCGCCCATCCGCTGAGCGGGGGCGGCAGGGCCTGTTCATGTGACCGGGTGGGCTGTCCCGATCCGGGCAGGCATCCGCTGTCACCCGCCTGGCAGTTGCAGGCCACGACGGACTCCGCGCTGCTCACGCGATGGTGGCGGCAGGACCCCGAGGCCAACGTGATCCTGCCGACCGGCCGCGTGTTCGACGTGTTCGACGTACCCGTCACGGTCGGCACGGCCGCGCTGGCCGCGATGGACGCCGCCGACTTCGACTCGGGCCCGGTCGCCGAAAACGGCGACCGGGCCCTTTTTTACGTCGCGACCCGGGGAGCCCCCGAGGACGAGGACGAGTGGTGGTCGTGCCACCTGGACGCCGGGCCCGCGACCATCGACGCCACCCCCGGCCTGCGCTGGCACTGCCGGGACAGTTACGTCCTGGCGCCGCCCTCGACGCTGCCCGACGACCTGACCGTGCGGTGGATCCGGCCGCCGGACGGCCGTCCCCTCCCCGACCCACTGCGCGTCCTCGACCTGCTCGCCGACTTCTGCGACTGACCCCGGGAGCGACCCGTGGGCCGGGCCGGTGATCCGGGACCGTAATGTGGGAGCCGTGACTCGAACGCAGACCTCGGAAGCCCTGTTCGCACGTGCCGGTGAGATCGTCCCCGGCGGGGTGAACTCGCCGGTTCGCGCCTTCGGCGCCGTGGGCGGCACGCCCCGCTTCATGGCCTCGGGCCAGGGGCCGTACGTCACGGACGTGGACGGCAACCGCTACGTCGACCTGGTGTGCTCCTGGGGTCCGATGATCCTCGGTCACCGGCACCCCGGTGTCGTGGCGGCCGTGGAGGAGGCCGTGGCCCGCGGTTTCTCGTTCGGCACCGCGACCGAGGGCGAGGTCCTGCTCGCCGAGGAGATCGCCTCCCGCGTGGGCCCGGTCGAGAAGGTCCGCCTGGTCAGCTCGGGCACCGAGGCCACGATGTCGGCCGTACGGCTGGCCCGCGGCTTCACCGGCCGTTCGAAGATCGTCAAGTTCGCGGGCTGCTACCACGGACACGTGGACGCGCTGCTGGCCTCCGCCGGCTCCGGCGTGGTCACCTTCGGCCTGCCCGACACGCCGGGGGTCACCGGGGCCTCGGCGGCCGACACGATCGTCCTGCCGTACAACTCGGTGCCGGCGGTCGAGGAGGCGTTCCGCACGTTCGAGATCGCCTGCGTCATCACCGAGGCGTGCCCCGCGAACATGGGCGTGGTGCCGCCCGCCGCGGGGTTCAACCGGCGCCTGCGGGAGCTGTGCACCGAGCACGGCGCACTGCTGATCGTCGACGAGGTCCTGACCGGCTTCCGGGTCTCCGCCTCCGGCTGGTACGGAATCGATCCGGTCGAGGCCGACCTGATGACGTTCGGCAAGGTGATGGGCGGCGGACTGCCGGCGGCGGCGTTCGGCGGCCGGGCCGACGTGATGGCGCACCTCGCCCCCGAGGGGCCCGTCTACCAGGCGGGCACGCTGTCCGGAAACCCCCTGGCCTGCGCGGCCGGGCTGGCCACGCTCCGGGCCTGCGACCAGGACGTCTACGACAGGGTGGACGCGGCGGCCGAGGCGGTCGGGCAGGCCGCCGCCGAGGCGCTGAGCGCGGCGGGCGTGCCCCACCGGCTCCAGCGGGCCGGCAACCTCTTCTCGATCTTCTTCACCGACGGGCCGGTGGTCGACTTCGACTCGGCGAAGGCCCAGGACTCCGGGGCGTACCGGGCGTTCTTCCACAGCATGCTCGACCAGGGGGTCTACCTGCCGCCGTCGGCGTTCGAGGCGTGGTTCCTGTCGGCCGCCCACGACGAGGAGGCGATCGGTCGAATCGCCGACGCGCTTCCCACCGCCGCCAAGGCGGCCGCCCAGGCCACTGGCGCCTGAAACTCACTTCACCAGCCGAGCGAGATCGATCTCGATCCGGAAGGGTACGGACACGGTCAGCAGGCCGTGGTGGATGCCGGTAAGGCCGTACGAGCCGGTGGCGGGGTCACGCTCGTAGACGTAGACGACGGGCCTGCCCTCGTTCTCCTCCACCCGCCAGAAGTGGGGGATGCCCGCCTCCGCGTACCGCAGCGGTTTGAGCTTGCGGTCGCGTTCCACCGACTCCGGGGAGACGATCTCGATCACGAGATGGACCTCCGGCACCTCATAACAGGTGCGGGCCATGTCCGCCGCGGCCCCGGCATCGATGATCATCACGTCCGGGCATGGGCGGGTCCGGGGGCCGAGCTTGACATCCATCTGTTGCACTGCCGCCAGGCGGTCGGGAGCTTGGGAGTCGAGCCCTTCGGTCAGGCCGCGGATGAGGCACTCGTGGAATCGCCGCTGGGGGGACATGAAGATCAGGGCTCCATCGATCAGTTCGACGTGTTTGAAGAAGTCGGGCTCGCCGTTCGGGCCGTCCGAAGGCAGATGATCGAGGTCGTCCGCTGTCCATCCCCACGGGGGCGGGGCGGGCCAGTACTCGAGTGCGCTGCTCACGTCGTGCACGGTAACAGCGTCGTCGTCGCCCTGCGTGGTCATCCCGCTCATCTCCGTGTCCACACCCCATTGTCTCCCGGTCGGCCTGTCACGGCGAGTCCATCATGCGACGGTTGAGTGCCGGTGAGATTTTTTCGGGATTTGGATTTAGGGTGACTTATGTGTTGGATCTGAATCGGTTGAAGGCGCTGCACGCGGTCTCGGTGTACGGATCGGTGGGCGCGGCGGCCGAGGCGCTGATGGTCACCCCGTCGGCCATCTCCCAGCAGATCGCCAAGCTTGAACGCGAGACCGGCAGCGTGCTCGTCGAGCGCAACGGGCGCGGGGTGCGGCTGACCGACGCGGCCGGCCTGCTGGCCGATCACGCGCAGCGCATCCTCGCCCTGGTGGAGATAGCCGAGGCCGATTTCGAGGCGCTGCGGGGCACGGTCGTCGGCAAGCTGACGGTGGCCGCCTTTCCAACGGGCGCCCGGGGCATCCTGCCGCGTGCGCTGTCCACGCTGAAGGAGCGTCATCCCGACCTCGACCTGCTCGTGTACGAGCGCGAGCCGGAGCGGCAGGTCCGCGAGGTCTCCCGGGGCGAGATCGACCTCGCGGTGGTGCCGGACTGGCTCAACCGTCCGATGGCGCTGCCCGACGGCCTGTCGCGTGCGACACTGCTCCACGACATCGCCGACGTCGCGGTGCCGACCGGCCACCCGCTGGCGGGCGCGGGCAGGGTGTCGCTCACGGAACTCGCCGGGGACGACTGGATCAGCTCGACGCCGGGCATGATCTGCCACGATTTCCTGGTGTTCCTGCTCCGCTCCGCCGAGCTGGAACCCCGGGTCGTCTGCGTCGCCGACGAGTATCCGACCCAGCTCGCGTTCGTCGCCGCCGGGCACGGGTGCGCGCTGATCCCCCGGCTGGGGCGCGGCCCGCTGCCGCCGGGCGTCGCCGTACTGGAGATCGATCCGCCGCCCACGAGGCAGATCTACGCCGTCTGGCGGACCGACGCGGCCCGCCGACCCGCCATCCGCGCGGCCGTCGAGGCACTCCGTCACGCGTGCGCTGTAGGCTGTCGTGACGATGACTGAGACGACCGTCGTCCACCTCCTGCGCCATGGGGAGGTCGACAACCCCACCGGTGTGCTGTACGGCAGGTTGCCGGGCTATCACCTGTCCGAACTCGGGCGGCGGATGGCGGAGACGGTCGCCAAGGCGGTCACCGGCCGGGACATCGCCGTGGTCTGGAGTTCTCCGATGGAGCGCGCCCAGGAGACGGCCGAGCCGTCGGCCCGCGCCCTCGGCCTGCAGATCGGCCTCGACGAGCGGCTGACCGAGGCGGCCAACGTCTTCCAGGGCGTGCGCGTCGGCGGGGGCGGCCCGCTCTTCCGTGATCCCCGCCGCTATCGCCACTTCACCAATCCCTTCCGGCCGTCGTGGGGCGAGCCGTACATCGAGGTCGTGGCGCGGATGAAGTCGGTCATCGACGACGCGCGCGCGCAGGCGCGCGGCCACGAGGCGCTGCTCGTCAGCCACCAACTGCCCATCTGGGTCACCCGGCTGGCGGCGGAGGGCCGCCGGCTCTGGCACGACCCGCGGCGCAGGCAGTGCGCGCTGGCGAGCCTCACCAGCTTCACCTTCGAGGGGGACCGCCTCGTCAGCGTCGGCTACAGCGAGCCCGCCGGGGCACTGCTCAGGGGCACCCCGCCGCAGGGCGAGGCCGCGCTGTTCAAAGAGAGCGGCTGAGCCGGCCGGGCCGTACGCCTCGAAGCCATACGCATCAGGGCCGGGCGTACGTACCAGGGGGCCGCTGACCAGGCTCGCGGACGGGACCGTCACGCGGGGCTCGCGGATGGGGCACGGCAGTCGATCGGTAGGCTGATAGCTCTACCGGTCGTAGTGTAGGGAGATCCTCCTCCAGTGTCCGCCAAGAGGTCCGCCACCAGGTCCGCCCAGAGCCGGACCGTGATCGCAGTGCTGGCGGTGACGGCCGCCGCGGCCCTGACGGGTTGCGCCGGCAGCCAGGCCGGCCAGCCCAAATCCGGTGACACGCGGTTCGTCGCCGGTGACGGCCGGGTCGAGTTCTTCGACGCCGCCGAGCGCCACGCGGCCCCGGCGGTCGAGGGCCCCACGCTGGACGGCGGCACGGCGAAGCTGGAGCCGGGCAGAACCTACGTGCTGAACTTCTGGGCGTCCTGGTGCGCTCCCTGCCGGGCCGAGGCGCCGGTGCTCAAGGACATCGCGGCCGCGATGAAACCGAAGGGCGTGGAGTTCGTCGGGGTCAACTTCAAGGATCTCGAGGCCTCCGCCCAGGCGTTCGAGCGGAGCGTCCAGCCCGGCTATCCGAGCATCTTCGACAAGACCGGCAAGGTGCTGCTGGCCTTCCAGGGCACCGTGCCCCCGGCCGCGATCCCGTCGACCTTGATCATCGACGGCAAGGGCCGCATCGCCGCCCGCGCGCTCGGCGCCGTCAAGTACAACGACCTGCTGGGCGCCGTCACCAAGGTGGCCGACGAGGGCGGCCGGTGAACGATGGGTGACATAGGCACGACGGTCGCGACCGGCTCGCTGCTGGTGGCCGTGCCGATCGCGGTGATCGCCGGCCTGGTGTCGTTCGTCTCGCCGTGCGTGCTGCCGCTGGTCCCCGGCTACCTGTCGTACGTCACCGGGATGAGCGGGGACCCCAAGCGGGGGCGGATGGTGCTCGGCAGCGCCCTGTTCGTGCTCGGTTTCGCGGCCGTGTTCGTGCTCGGCGGCGCGCTCTTCGGCGGCCTCGGGGGCATGCTGCTGGGCAACGCCGAGGTCATCACGCGGGTGCTCGGGGCGATCACGATCGTCCTCGGTCTCGCGTTCCTCGGTCTGATCCCGGGGCTGCAGCGAGACCTGCGGATCCACCGGCTTCCGGCGGCCGGCCTCGCCGGAGCTCCGCTGCTCGGGATCGTCTTCGGTCTCGGCTGGACGCCCTGCATCGGGCCGACGCTGGCCGTGGTCCTCACGCTGTCGGTCGACCAGGGCAGCGCCGTACGCGGCGCCGTGCTCGCCTTCGCGTACGCTCTGGGTCTCGGCCTGCCGTTCGTGCTGGCCGGGCTCGTCTACCGGAAGGCGCTGCACGCGTTCAAGGCGGTGCGCCGTCACACGCCGCTCATCACTCGCATCGGGGGTGCCATGCTCGTCACCGTGGGCGTGCTGCTCGTGACCGGCCTGTGGGGCGGCATGATCGCCGGTCTGCAGGGCTGGATCGGCGGATTCGAGCCGGTGATCTGATGGCGACCCCCCGCGACGTCGAGACGACGAAACCGGACGGGCAGGCGCCGGCGGAACCCGAGCCCACCACGCAAGGTCCGCCCTCCGGCCAGAGGCCGGGCAGGCAGGGATCGATCAAGCTGGGACTGGTCGGCTGGCTCCGCTGGGGCTGGCGGACGCTCACCTCGATGCGTACCGCGCTGATCCTGCTGTTCCTGTTCGCGCTCGCGTCGATCCCCGGATCGATCTACCCGCAGCGCGGCGTCGACCCCGGCCAGGTCGCGCGGTATTTCCAGGACAATCCGACCGCGGCGAAATGGCTCGACAGGTTCTGGCTGTTCGACGTGTTCGGCTCGCCCTGGTTCGCCGCGATCTACCTGCTGCTGTTCATCTCGCTGGCCGGGTGCGTGCTGCCCCGCGCCATGCTGCACATCAAGGAGATCCGCCGCAAACCCCCGGCCGCCCCGAGCAAGCTGCTGCGGCTGCCGTACGGCGAGGCCTTCGAGGGCGAACTGACCGTCGAGGAGGCGGCGAGGCGGCTGCGCCGCAAGCGGTTCCGCGTCGTCACCGGACCCGACTGGGTGGCGGCCGAGAAGGGCTACCTGCGCGAGACCGGCAACCTGCTCTTCCACCTCGCGCTGCTCGCGTTGCTGTTCGCGGTGGGCGCCGGTGCGTTGTACGGCTACCGCGGCAACGTGCTCGTGGTGGAGGGCGACGGCTTCGCCAACGCGGTGGCGGCCTACGACCGGTTCATGCCGGGGCAGCGGGTGTCGGCCGAGTCGCTGGAGCCGTACTCGTTCACGTTGAAGGACTTCCAGGCCAGCTATGTGGCCGCCGGGGCCAAGCAGGGCCAGCCGATCGACTACAGCGCGAAGATCTCGGTGCAGGACTCCCCGACGTCCGCGCCGCGCGACTTCGAGCTCAAGGTGAACGAGCCGCTGGACGTCAACGGCACACTCACCTACCTCATCGGCCACGGCTACGCCCCCACGTTCAAGGTGACCGACGGCAAGGGCCAGGTCGCCTATGAGGGGCCGGTGCCGTGCCTTGCGGAGAATCAGGCCACCTACACGTCCGAGTGCGTCATCAAGGCCCCCGACGCCGAGCCGATGCAGCTCGGCTTCCTGGGTCGTTTCCTGCCCACCACCGTGCCGAGCGGCGAGGCGTGGGTCTCCGTGTTCCCCGGCGCGGTCAACCCGACGGTGCAGATCTTCCCGTTCGGGGGAGACCTCGGCATGAAGTCGGGTGTGCCGCAGTCGGTTTACCAGCTCGACACCGATGGGCTGAAGCCGCTGGGCAAGATGTCGGCCGAGCCCAAGCCGCTGGCCGTCGGCGACACCCTCGAACTGGCCGACGGCGCCGGGAAGATCCAGTTCACCGGGGTCAAGGAGTGGATCAGTCTCCAGATCACCTATGACCCGGGCCGGTTGCCCGCACTGCTGGCCGCGAGCGCCGCGGTCCTCGGACTGGTGCTGTCGCTGACCGTCCGGCGCCGCCGCGTCTGGGTGCGGATGAGGGACGGGAAGGTCACGGTGGGAGGATTGACCCGCACCGAAGGCAGTGGCGCGGCCTTCTCCACGGAGTTCGCCGAGATCGTCACCATGCTTCGCGAGGAGTAGCGAATATGCCCACCAATGAGGGACTGGCCACGTTGAGCGATCAGCTCATCCTGGTCACCGTCCTGCTCTATCTGGTCGCCATGATCGGTTTCGCGTTGGAGCTCGCCTTCGGCCGGGCCCGTACGGCCACCGCCGTCGCCGCGAAACGTGAGCTGGTGGGGGCCGGTGCCCGGACCGGCGGCGGTGGCGGAGTCGACGGCGGGCCGGCCGACACGGCTTCCGCCGACGCGGCCTCCACCGACGAGGCCGAGGACCGCGCTGAGCCGGCGCCCGCCGCTTGGGCGGTGCGGGCCGGCGTCGTGGCGGTCGTCCTCACCTGGATCGCGTGGGCGGGCCACCTCGCGGGCATCCTCGCCCGTGGTCTGGCGGCCGACCGGTGGCCGTGGGGCAACATGTACGAGTTCGTGGTGGCGCTGTGCTTCGCCGCGGTCACGACGTTCCTCGTGGTGCTGGTGCGGCGGCCGATCCGCTTCCTCGGCGCGTTCGTCACGGTGACCGTCGCCCTCGGCCTCGGCTTCGCCGTACTCTTCCTGCACGTCCAGGCCGGGCCGGTGATGCCCGCGCTGCACTCGTACTGGATCGCCATCCACGTCAGCGCCGCCATCGCCGCGAGCGGGCTGTTCACTCTGGCGGGCGTCTGCGGGGTCCTCTACCTGATCCGCCGGGACGGGCGGCCCTCCGTCCTGCCCGTCAGGGCCGACCTCGAACGCATCGCGCACAGCGCGATCGTGATCGCCTTCCCCATCTGGACGTTCGCCGTCATCGCCGGCGCCCTGTGGGCCGACCGCGCGTGGGGCCGCTACTGGGGCTGGGATCCCAAGGAGGTGTGGTCCTTCATCACCTGGATCGTGTACGCCGCCTACCTGCACGCTCGGGCGACCGCCGGATGGCGCGGCAAGGCCGCCATCATCGTGTCGCTCATCGCGTTCGTGTGCCTGCTGTTCAACCTGGTCGGTGTGAACATCTTCCTGCCCGGTCTCCACTCGTACGCCGACGTGCCCCAGTAGCTTCCACTGGGGAATCCTGGGTAGGAAGGATGTGGACAGGAGCGAAGTCGGGGGAGTTCCTGTGGCCGATCATCCGGTTTCCGATCACCAGGCCGCGTTGGTCCTGGCCGACCTGGTGCGCGCCTACCCGCTGATCCCCCTGGAACGCGTGCCGGCCGTGACCGCCGAGCATGCCGCGCGCCTCGGCTTCTCCGAGGTGATGATCTACGTGGCGGATCTGCGGCGGCTCGTGCTGCTGCCGCTGCCCGGTCAGCGTGACGCGGACGGGAAGCCGCTTGAGCCGATTCCCATCGACGCGACGTTGGCCGGTCGGGCCTTTCGCGTCCTGGAGATCATGCGGGCCGATCCCGCCCGGGTGGCCGGAGAGCCGTCGGCGGCCGCGTCCGGCGGTCCCGTACGGCTGTGGGTGCCGCTGGTGGACGGCATGGAACGGCTCGGCCTGCTCGGCGTGACCACGCCGGAGGCCGACGAGGTCGCAGAGCGGCGGATCAGCGACCTGGCCACGCTGCTCACGTTGGTGCTGATGAGCAAATATCGCGCCAGCGACTCCTATGCCCGGCTCGTGCGCGGCCGGTCCATGCGGGTGGGCGCCGAGATGCTGTGGACCCTGATGCCGCCGAGGACGTTCGCCACCGAGACGGTGGGCGTCAGCGCCGCCCTGGAGCCCGCCTACATCGTGGGCGGGGACGCGTTCGACTACGCGCTGGACGGCGACGTCCTGCACATGGCGATTTTCGACGCCATCGGGCATGACACCTCCGCCGGACTGACCACGGCCATCGCCCTGGGGTCGTACCGTGACAGCCGCCGTCGGGAGGCGGGTCCGATCGTGGCCAGTGAGGCGATCGACGAGGCGATCGCCGACCAGTTCTCCACGTCCCGGTACGCCACCGGCATCATGGCCGACCTGAACATCCGCACCGGCGAGCTGACCTGGGTGAACCGCGGGCATCCCCCGCCGCTCCTGCTGCGCGACGGGCGGGTCGCCGCCGTCCTGGAGAGCCCGCCGGATCCGCCGATGGGCTTCAGCCTGGGCCCGGCGTCCGGGCTCGCCCGCCGCCGGATCGAGCCCGGCGACCGGCTGCTGCTGTACACCGACGGCGTGACCGAGGCGAGGTCGCCCACCGGCGAGCGGTTCGGCCTGGAGCGCTTCGCCGATTTCGTCCTGCGCGGCGAGGCGGACGCGCTGCCGAGGGCGGAGATCGTGCGTCGGCTGATCCACGCGGTCGTGGACCATCAGCAGGGCGGCCCGCAGGACGACGCCGCCGTGCTGCTGGCCGACTGGCATCCGCCGGGGGGCTGAGGCAGGTGGGCGGGGAAGGCATGCCCGCGCACGGATGCGACAACGAGCGGATCCTGGGCGACCTGGTGCGCGCGCACCACCTGACCCCGCTCAAGGATCTGGCGCGTGTGGTCGGTGAGCGTCTCCGGGCGGCCGGTTTGACCGAGGTCATGATCTACGTCGCCGACCTGCAGGGACGCCTGCTCATACCGCTGCCCGGCCAGCGCGACGCGTCGGGGGAGCCGCTCAAGCGCGTCCCCATCGACACGACTCTGGCGGGGCGCGCCTATCGCAACGTGGAGATCGTCCAGGTCCGTCCCGCCGCCGGCCCCAACGGCGGCCCCAACGGCGGCGCCAACAGCGGCCCCGACGGCGATTCTGACACGGACCCCGACGTCGCCGAGGTCGCCGAGCCGGTCGGGAGCGGCAGCGCCCGCCGCCTGTGGGCACCGCTGCTGGACGGCACAGAGCGGGTGGGCGTGTTCGGAGTCACGGTGCCCAGGGTTGACGAGACCACCAAACGACGGGTGGCCGAGCTGAGCGCCCTGATCGCCCTGATGGTGATGAGCAAGCGCGACCCGAGCGACGCCTACGCGCGGCTGGCGCGCACGGAGGACATGCACCTGTCCGCCGAGGTGCTGTGGACGCTCATGCCGATCAGAACCTTCGCCACGGAAACGCTGACGGTCAGCGCGGCGCTGGAGCCCGCCTACTCCGTGGGCGGGGACGCCTTCGACTACGGCCTCGACTACGACACCCTGCATCTGGCGGTGTTCGACGCGATGGGGCACGACACCTCGGCGGGGTTGACCGCCACCATCGCCCTCGGGTCGTACCGCAACAACCGCCGCAGGGACATCGGGCTGCTCGCGGTCAGCGACGCGATCGACGAGGCGATCTCCGAGCAGTTCGCCGGGTCGCGGTTCGCCACCGGCATCCTGGCCGACCTGGACCTGCCCACCGGCTGGCTGACCTGGGTGAACCGGGGGCATCCTCCTCCGCTGGTCCTGCGGCACGGACGGGTCGCCGCGGTGCTGGACAGCTCGCCCGATCTGCCGATGGGCTTCGCACTCAGCCCGGCCAGGAGGCTCCCCCGTTATCAGCTCGAACCCGGCGACCGGCTGCTGTTCTACACGGACGGCATCACCGAGGCGGAGACCCCGGAGGGGGAAAGGTTCGGGCTGGAGCGGTTCACCAACTTCATCATCAAGCGGGAGGCCGACGGCATCTCCGCTCCGGAGACCGTCCGGCGCCTGATCCACGCCATCCTGCGGCATCAGCGCGGCAGGCTGCAGGACGACGCGACCGTGCTGCTGGTCGAATGGCGCAGCGGTCGTCAGTTCGATCTCTCGATGTGACCCACCTCCCTCGCAGGTTTCCGGGTAGGGGGTCAGTCCTCGTCGCGGAGGCGGCGTTCCAGGTGGCGGAGGAACTCCGGGTCGTCCTCCGGACCACGCGGGGCCGGGCCGCGCTGACCTCCCCGGCTGGCCAGTGGGCCGAAGGTCTCCTTCGGCTCGCGTACGGCGCCGGCCGCGGCGAGCGGACGGCCGAGGAGCAGCCAGAACAGGCCGCCCAGGTCGACGAGGAGCACCACGATGAGGACCCACAGAACCTTGGGCAGGTTTCGTACGGCCTGATCGGGGGTCGTGATCACGTCGAACAGGCAGTAGAGCCAGAAGGCCAGCAGCGCCAGACCGATAACCACGCTAGGCATGCCCATCACGGTAAGCCATACCACCACGTGATCGTCACGCCCGGGCCGAACAGCCGTTCCCGGTGACGTGGCCGGGTCGGCATCGTACGGTGGACCGGTACAGAGCGTGCGGAGACGATCGTCAAGCATAAGTGGGGTCTGATGGCGGAGCCGGCCGACAGAGGCCGCCACCGGCGAGGGGTTCGGTGGTGGCAGCGCGGGCTGTACATGTCGTCGCACCGCAGGGTCGATGTCCCGGAGCGGTCACGCGAGCGCGAACGAACCTCGGAACGAACCTCGGAGCGGACCTCGGAACGGGCCTCGGAACGGACCGCTGAGCGATCGGCGGACTGGGCGGCCGAGTGGCCGGGCAATTGGCCGACCGAGTGGCCGGGCGAGCGGCCGGCGGAACGGTCCGTCGAACGGATGCACACGGTGACCGCACCCGTGGTGGACGACCGGCCGCAGTACACGTGGGACGACTTCGAACTGGACGACCAGCCCCTGCGGGCACGGCCGCATCCGCCGGACGCCCCCGATCTGGGGGACGGCCGCCGGCACTGCGGACCGCTGGAGCGCATCCTCTACCGGCAGTGGGACGCGGTGGACGGTCCTCCCTCGGCCGACGCCGTCCGGGCGATCGACAGCCTGGCGCGGCTGCCCGAGCAGCTCAAGGCCAAACTGGCGATCGGGCTGGACGGCATCTACGTGGGCCGCGGCGGCGTGCCCGACCTGGACGACATGGGCTACCTGCGCGGTGCGCCGCTGCCGTCCGGACGGGCGACGTGGGACGTCTGCGCCGGTGCGTACGGCGATCGCAAGATCGTGGTGGGAGACCGGCCGTCGCCGACGCCCGACGTGATGATGCACGAGGTGGGGCACGCGCTGGACGACGTGGACGCGGGCTCCGGGGAGTGGGTGTCGGATTCGCCCGAGTTCGCCGCCCTCTATGAGGAGTGCCTGCCGCTCCTCGCGTCGTCGTTCCACCGGCAGCCCGGCGGCCTCGGGCGTAAGGAGTTCTTCGCCGACGCGTTCGCGGCGATCGCGTCCCGGCAGCGCCCCGCCCTGGTGGACATGCTCGGCGGCGACACGCGGACGGCGCTGGGCGTCATGCTGTTCTTCAACCGGCGTTACGGGATCTAGGGGGTGTCCTATGGATCTTCTTGGCCTACCGGGGCCGTCCAGAGGGCGCCTCGCCGCATTCCGCTCGTCACCCATGGCTCAACCATGGGCTTCTCCTCGGCCTCGCGAGGCATCCATCTGGCCGATCCTCGCCACGGCAAAGATCCTCAGGACACTCCCAAGGTGGTTCGGATGTATGTGATCCGGCTCGGTGACGGCACGCTGCGGGTGCCTCAATCGCTGACGAGCGATGACGGCCGCCTGATCGGCAACGCGTACGTGGAGGTCGCCCCGGGGGAGCCTGAGTACGAGCGTTGGGCGGCCGAGTCGATCACCGAGGAGGAGGCGGCGCGACGGCGCAGCCGCTGGCTGGCGGAGAACGACGAACTCGAACGGGAGTTCCTGGCGTTCAAGGCAGACCAGGAGTGATCGGAGCCGAGGCGACCGGCAGGGGAGCAGGACGATGCCGGTCGGGCAGACTGACCTGGTGACCCTGCGCCTTCCGGGTGCCGCGCAGGATCACCTGATGCTGCCACTTACCTGTGTCAGACTCGCGGTGAGTCGCCGTTCGGCCGGTCAGCCGTCAGAACGTCCTCGCCGCGAAGGAGGGCGTGCACTTCCGATTCGCGGAAGCGCCGGTGCCCCCCGGGGGTACGGATACTGCTGATGCGCCCAGCCGCGGCCCAACGTGTCACGGTCTTCGGGTCAACCCTGAAGAGGGCGGCAACCTCTCCAGGAGTCAGCAGTCGCTCGCTGCTACTCTCCACAATCTCTCCCCCTCGCGTCCCGCGTCCTGCAGCGGGCGGACAGGTTAACCAGTGTGCCGAGCGAAGCCTGATTTATCCGTGGTTTTCGCAGAAGATCACGGGTTGTTACCGGCTCAGTGCCCGATTGTTATATGATAGAGCATCTTTGGGGCGCTCATGGGTGTTTCTTTACAAAAGCACCTTGATGTGAACCCTAGCAGTGCTCGCACCAGATGCGAAGAGAGACAGCCGTGTCGACAGGGTGACGTAACCTCGACGCTGTGCACCCGGTTGTCGTTTACACCCTTTCGCGGCTCGGCCTGTTCGCCGTCGCCCTCGGAGTCCTCTATCTCGTCGGCATGCGCAGCCTCCTGCTGCTCGCAGTGGCCCTCCTGGTGAGTGGGCTGGCCAGCTACGTGCTGCTGTCCAAGCAGCGCGACGCGGTCAGCCAGCGGATCGCCGGGAATCGCCGGAGAGCGAGAGAGGACTAGGCGGCCAGGAACAGGCCGACTCGGGCATGGTACTCATGCTCGAGTCTCCTTGTGTCGCTTCCCACCAAAAGCTCCTTCTATACGGTCAGGAACGCCTTTACCCAGATTCCCCTTTCTCACGTCCGGGTCCGAGTCGGAGCTCGGCCGGTGATGGGATCGATGATCCCGACTCCGGGGCCGGGCGACCCGTCCCCGACCTGGGCGGGCCGGCTGCCTCCCGGGCGCGGCAGGGGCGCCGGGTGAGATCGCGGGAGAGGGGGTCGGGGCGACCCGTGCCGTCAGGGGTGCCGTCGCCGGTGCTGTGACCAGTACGTTTCTCGCGCGCATTCCCCAAGTTCTAGCAGACTGAGCGTAATCGGCGAACTACGTTCCGCTCATCGGGCGCCGGTGGCCGGATGGCGGCCGCCGCGCGGCGTGGGCCGTACACCTAGGCTTGCGTCCATGACGCGCGCATCGCTGGAGAAGCAGCCGCACGAGGTCGCCGCGATGTTCGATCGCACGGCCCAGCGGTACGACCTGGTCAACGACGTCCTCTCGCTCGGGATGGACAGGGCGTGGCGTAAGGCCACGGCCGGAGCCGTCGACGCGGGCCCCGGCGAGCTCGTGCTCGATCTCGCGGCCGGCACCGGCACCTCGACCGAGGCGTTCACCGCGCTCGGCGCGCGGGCCATCGCGTGCGACTTCTCCCTCGGCATGCTGCGCACCGGCGTGGCGCGGCGCGGCGGCTCCGGACTGTACGGCGGTGGCGTCCGCGGTGTGACCTTCGTCGCGGGGGACGCGTTGCGGCTGCCGTTCGCCGACGGGACGTTCGACGCGGTGACGATCTCGTTCGGGCTGCGGAACGTGGCGGACACGGGACAGGCTCTGAGAGAGCTGATGCGGGTGACCAAACCGGGTGGCCGACTGGTGGTCTGTGAGTTCTCCACGCCGGTCGTAAGGCCCTTTGACCTGGTCTATCATCAGTATTTGATGAAGCTGCTGCCACCGGTGGCCCGGTTGGTCAGCTCGAATCCCGACTCCTACCAATACCTGGCGGAGTCGATCCGGGCATGGCCCGACCAGCCCACGCTGGCGAAGATCATCCAGGAAGCGGGATGGGAGAGGGTCGCCTGGCGCAACCTGACCCTCGGCATCGTGGCGCTCCATAGAGCGGTGCGACCACCCGTCTGACACCGTCTAGTTGAAAGGGGCTAGACTGCAGCGCGACAGTTTGTGAAGTTGTTCACAAAGGCACGAAGGGCCCCCGAGGCCTTCCTTCCTGACAGGACAGGTCCCCGTGAGCGAGCGAAGCGAGCGAACAAGAAGTAGCCGCGGCGAGCGAAGCGAGCGAACAAGTAGGCGTGGCGTGGAAGCCCGCGTACAGCGGGGGATCGACGCCGACGTCATCGTCGTCGGGGCGGGACCTGCCGGTTCCGCGGTCGCCTTTCACCTGGCCAAGTCCGGCCTGAGCGTCCTGCTGCTGGAGAAGACGCGGTTCCCCCGGGAGAAGGTCTGCGGCGACGGGCTCACGCCCCGTGCGGTCAGGGAGCTCGTCGCCATGGGCGTCGACATCGACGGCCCCGGCTGGATCAGGAACCGCGGCCTGCGAGTCGTCGGCGGAGGGCTGCGCCTGCAGCTCGACTGGCCGGAGCTGCACAGCTTTCCCGACTTCGGCATGGTGCGCACCCGCGCGGACTTCGACGAGATCCTGGTCAGGCATGCAGAACGCGCGGGCGTCCGGCTGATCGAGGGCGCCAACGTCACCGGTCCGATCCTGGACGAGCGCAGCGGACACGTCACCGGGGTCAGGGTCCGGCGCGACGGTGAGGATGAAAGTTACACGGCCAGACTCGTGGTCGCGGCGGACGGCAACTCCACCCGTCTGTCGATCGCGATGGGTCTGCACAAGCGGACCGACCGGCCGATGGGCGTGGCCGTACGGACCTATTTCCGCAGCCCACGCCACGACGACGACTACCTGGAGACCTGGCTGGAGCTGTGGGACGGCGACCGGCTGCTGCCCGGCTACGGGTGGATCTTCGGCGTGGGCGACGGCACCTCCAACGTCGGTCTCGGCCTGCTCAACACCAGCGAGGCGTTCAAGAGCATCGACTACCGCGACCTGCTCAGGCGCTGGGTGAAGAACATGCCGGCCGAGTGGGGTTACACGGAAGAGAACATGACCACCCCGATCAGGGGTGCGGCGCTGCCGATGGCCTTCAACCGGCAGCCCCACTACACTCGCGGGCTGGTGCTCGTCGGCGACGCCGGCGGGACGATCAATCCGTTCAACGGCGAGGGCATCGCGTACGCCATGGAGACCGGCAGGATCGCCGCCGACGTCATCGTGCAGGCGCTGGCCCGCGGGACCGCAGCTCAGCGAGAGCGAGTGCTGCTCGCCTATCCGCGTATCCTCAAAGACGCATACGGCGGATACTTCACCCTCGGCCGCATGTTCGTCGAGGCGATCGGCAGACCTGGGGTGATGAAGTTCGCCACGCGGCACGGTCTGCCCCACCCCACCCTGATGAGGTTCGCCTTCAAGCTTCTGGCTAATCTCACAGACCGGCGGGGCGACGCCTCCGACCGCATCATCAACGCCCTGTCCAAGGTGGCTCCATCCGCATGAACGACATTCTCTGCACTCAGACCGCCCTGATCCATCGAGCAAGCGAGGACATGTAGCCATGCAGCTGTATGTGCCGATCCTGGTGCTCGCGGTCCTCGCGGCGGGGTTCGCCGTGTTCTCCGTAAGCATCGCGCCCTTCACCGGGCCGAAGCGCTGGAACCGCGCCAAGCTGGACGCCTACGAGTGCGGCATCGATCCGACGCCGCAGCCCGTCGGCGGTGGCCGCTTCCCGCTGAAGTACATGATCACGGCGATGTTGTTCATCGTGTTCGACATCGAGATCATCTTCCTCTATCCGTGGGCCGTCGCCTTCGACAAGCTCGGCTTGTTCGGGCTGGTCGAGATGGTGTTGTTCATCGTCGCCGTGCTTGTGGCGTACGCCTACGTCTGGCGCCGTCGCGGACTGGATTGGGATTAGCCATGGGTCTTGAAGAGAAACTCCCGAGCGGGTTCCTGCTCACCACCGTCGAGCAGGTGGCGGGATGGGCCAGGAAGAACTCCGTCTGGCCGGCCACCTTCGGCCTCGCGTGCTGCGCGATGGAACTGATGAACACCGGTGGCCCGAAGCACGACCTCGCCCGTTTCGGCATGGAGCGCGCCTCCGCGTCTCCCCGCCAGGCCGACCTGATGATCGTGGCGGGCCGGGTGTCGCAGAAGATGGCACCGGTCCTCCGGCAGATCTACGACCAGATGGTCGAGCCCAAGTGGGTCATCTCGATGGGCGTCTGCGCGTCCAGCGGCGGGATGTTCAACAACTACGCGATCGTGCAGGGCGTGGACCACGTGGTGCCGGTCGACATCTACCTGCCCGGCTGCCCGCCTCGCCCGGAGATGCTGATCGACGCCATCGTCAAGCTCCACGACAAGATCCAGAACGTGAAGTTCGGCGCGCACCGGGCCAGGCAGATCGACGAACTCGAACGCCAGGCACTGCGCACGCTGCCGCTGATCGATCAGGGGGCCGGTAAGTGAGCGACGAGAACGTACGTCCCGAGGACGCGAGCCCGGCGAATCTGCCCGTGGTGCAGGGCGAGCAGCCGATCGTCCGTAAGGGGATGTTCGGCGCCAAGGGCACCGGCGACACCTCCGGCTACGGCCGCCTGGTCGTACGGCGCCCGCCGAAGCCGTCCAGCGCCCGGCCGTACGGGTCGTATTTCGACGACGTGGCCGACGCCCTGGAGCCGGCCGTCGGCGACGCGATCGAGCGGGTGGTCGTCGACCGCGGCGAGATCACCTTCCACGTGGCGCGAGAGCGTCTGCCCGAGGTCATGAGGCATCTGCGCGATGACCCGGCGCTGCGGTTCGAGCTGTCCCTCGGCGTCTCCGGGGTGCACTACCCTGGGGAAACGGGTGGGGAGCTGCGTGCTGTCTACCATCTGTGCTCGATCACCCACAATCGGCGCATCCGGGTGGAGGTCGCCTGCCCGGACGCCGACCCGCACATTCCCTCCACGGTTTCGGTCTACCCCACGCACGACTGGCATGAGCGGGAGACCTACGACTTTTTCGGGATCATCTTCGACGGCCATCCGGCACTGACCCGGATCCAGATGCCCGACGACTGGGAGGGCCACCCGCAGCGTAAGGACTATCCCCTCGGCGGGATCCCGGTCGAGTACCGGGGCGCCGAGATCCCCGCGCCCGACCAGAGGAGGTCTTACTCGTGACTGCCACCGAAGCCGAGGGCCGGATCTACGACGTCGCGGGCCAGGACTGGGACGAGCTGGTGCAGACCGTCACCGAGTCGTCCGAGGAGCGCCTGATCGTCAACATGGGCCCGCAGCACCCGTCGACCCACGGCGTGCTCCGGCTCGTGCTGACGCTCGACGGCGAGAACGTCACCGAGGTCCGCCCGGTGATCGGTTACCTGCACACCGGCATCGAGAAGAACCTCGAGTTCCGTACGTGGACCCAGGGGGTCACGTTCGTCACCCGGATGGACTACCTCTCGCCGATCTTCAACGAGACGGCGTACTGCATGGCGGTGGAGAGGCTGCTCGGCATCACCGATCGGGTGCCGGACCGCGCGCAGGCCATCCGGGTCCTGATGATGGAGCTCACGCGCATCTCCTCCCACGTGATGGCGGTCGCCACCTACGGCATGGAGCTGGGCGCGACCACTCCGTTCCTCTTCGGGCTGCGCGAGCGCGAGATGGTGCTCGACATCATGGAGTACATCACCGGCCTGCGGATGAACATGGCCTACGTCCGGCCGGGCGGCGTGAGCGTCGACCTGCCGGCCGGCGCGGTCGACAAGGTCGGCGAGTTCCTCAAGATCATGCCGAAGCGCATCAAGGACATGCGCAAGCTCCTCGACGCCAACCCGGTCTACACCCGCCGCACCAAGGACGTCGCCTACCTCGACCTCACGGGGTGCATGGCGCTCGGTGTCACCGGGCCCGTGCTCCGGGCGGCCGGCCTGCCCTGGGACCTGCGCAAGTCGCAGCCCTACTCGGGCTACGAGACCTACGAGTTCGACGTCCCGACGCAGAACACCTGCGACGTGTACGGCCGCTATCTCATCCGGATGGACGAGATGGAGGAGTCCTTGAAGATCATCGAGCAGACGCTCGACCGGCTGTCCGGCCCGCTCAAGGGCGGCCGAGTGATGATCGACGACAAGAAGATCGGCTGGCCGTCGCAGCTCGCGCTCGGCCCCGACGGTCTCGGCAACTCGCCCGACCACATCGCCCACATCATGGGCACCTCGATGGAGGCCCTGATCCACCACTTCAAGCTGGTGACCGAGGGCTTCCGGGTGCCGGCCGGGCAGGCGTACGCCGCGGTGGAGTCACCGCGCGGCGAGCTCGGCGCGCACGTGGTGAGCGACGGCGGCACCCGCCCCTACCGTGTGCACTTCCGTGACCCGTCCTTCACGAACCTGCAGGCGATCCCCGCGACCTGCGAGGGCGGCATGGTCGCCGACGTGATCTCGGCGGTCGCCTCGATCGACCCCGTCATGGGAGGTGTGGATCGGTGACGTACTCACCCGAAGTCCGCGAGCGTCTGGAGACGGACGCCAAGGAGATCATCGATCGCTACCCCCGGCCGCGGTCGGCGCTGCTGCCGCTGCTGCACCTCGTGCAGTCGGTGGACGGCTACATCTCCGACGACGGGCATGAGTTCTGCGCGGAGATGCTCGGCCTGTCCAAGGCCGAGGTGGTCGGCGTGTCGACCTTCTACACGATGTACAAGCGGGAGCCGGCCGGCGAGTACAACGTCGGCGTGTGCACCAACGCGCTGTGCGCGATCATGGGCGGCGACCAGATCTGGGACGAGCTCAGCGAGCACGTCGGCGTCGGCCACGACGAGACGACCTCCGACGGGAAGATCACCCTGGAGCGGCTGGAGTGCAACGCCGCCTGTGACTTCGCCCCGGTGATGATGGTCAACTGGGAGTTCTTCGACAACCAGACTCCCGAGTCGGCCAAGCAGCTCGTCGACGACCTGCAGGCGGGCAAGGAGGTCTCGCCCACCCGCGGGCCGAGGCGGCTGTGCACGTTCAAGGAGGCCTCGCGGATCCTCGCCGGGTTCCCCGACGGCCAGGCCGGTGACGGCCCGCCGGCCGGCGGCCCCTCGCTGGAGGGCCTGAAGATCGCCAAGGCCAACGGCTGGGAGGCCCCCAAGCCGGGCGAGCAGACCGAGGGGAGCGACGCCTCATGACGCGGCTGACTCCGGTGCTGACCAGGAACTGGGACCGGCCGGACTCGTTCACGATCGACGGATACGGCGAGTACGCCGCGGCCAAGAAGGCCCTCGGCATGGACCCCGACGCCGTCATCCAGATGGTCAAGGACTCGGGGCTGCGCGGTCGCGGCGGCGCGGGCTTCCCGACCGGCATGAAGTGGGGCTTCATCCCACAGAACGACGGCAAGCCCCACTATCTCGTGGTGAACGCCGACGAGTCCGAGCCGGGGACCTGCAAGGACATCCCGCTCATGATGGCCAACCCGCACTCGCTCGTCGAGGGCGTCATCATCACGGCCTACGCCATCAGGGCCTCCCACGCGTTCATCTACGTACGCGGCGAGGTGCTCCACGTCATCCGCAGGCTGCAGGCGGCGGTCCGGGAGGCGTACGAGAAGGGATATCTGGGCGCCGACATCCTCGGGTCCGGCTACAACCTCGAACTCGTCGTGCACACGGGCGCCGGGGCGTACATCTGCGGTGAGGAGACCGCGCTGCTCGACTCGCTGGAGGGCTACCGCGGCCAGCCCAGGCTCAAGCCGCCGTTCCCGGCGGTCGCCGGCCTGTACGCGTGCCCGACCGTGATCAACAACGCCGAGTCGATCGCCTCGATCCCGAGCATCGTGGCCAACGGCGCCGACTGGTTCGCGAGCATGGGCACCGAGAAGTCCAAGGGCTTCGGGATCTTCTCCCTGTCCGGGCACGTGACCCGGCCGGGACAGTACGAGGCGCCCCTCGGCATCACGCTGCGCGAGCTGCTCGACATGGCGGGCGGCATCCGCGCGGGGCACGAGCTGAAGTTCTGGACCCCCGGCGGGTCCTCGACGCCGATCTTCACCGCCGAGCACCTGGACGTCCCGCTCGACTTCGAGTCGGTCGGGGCCAAGGGCTCGATGCTGGGCACCCGGGCACTGCAGATCTTCGACGAGACGACCTGCGTGGTGCGTGCCGTACTGCGCTGGAGCGAGTTCTACGCGCACGAGTCCTGCGGGAAGTGCACGCCGTGCCGCGAGGGCACCTACTGGTTCAAGCTGATGCTCCGGCGGCTGGAGAAGGGCCAGGGCTCCGAGGAGGACCTGGCGAAGATCGTCGACATCGCGGACAACATCCTCGGCCGCGCGTTCTGCGCGCTGGGCGACGGCGCGACCAGCCCCGTCTACTCGTCGGTGAAGTACTTCCGCGACGAATACCTCAAGCACTTCGAGATCGGCGGCTGTCCGTTCGATCCCGTTGCTTCCACCCTGTGGGGGGCCAAGTGAGCATCCAGACGACCTCGACCGGGCCGGTCGAGCGGCCGGTGGACATGGTGACGCTCACCATCGACGGCTTTCAGGTGTCCGTCCCGAAGGGCACGCTGATCATCCGGGCGGCCGAGCTGCTGGGCATCCAGATCCCCAGGTTCTGCGATCACCCGCTGCTCGACCCGGCGGCAAACTGCCGCCAGTGCCTGGTGGAGATCCCCGACGCGGGCAACGGCCGCGGGTTCCCCAAGCCGCAGCCCTCGTGCGCCATCGAGGTCGCCGAGGGCATGGTGGTGCAGACGCAGTTCACCTCGCAGGTCGCCGAGAAGGCACAGCGCGGGGTCATGGAGTTCCTGCTGATCAACCACCCGCTCGACTGCCCGATGTGCGACAAGGGCGGCGAGTGCCCGCTGCAGAACCAGGCGATGTCCAACGGTCAGGGCGAGAGCCGGTTCGAGGAGCAGAAGCGGACGTTCCCCAAGCCGATCGCGCTCTCCAGCGAGGTGCTGCTCGACCGTGAGCGGTGCATCCAGTGCGCGCGGTGCATCCGGTTCTCCGACCAGATCGCCGGCGACCCGCTGATCGACTTCTTCGAGCGCGGCGCCAAGGAGCAGGTGGGCGTGGCGGACGGTGAGCCGTTCCAGTCCTACTTCTCCGGCAACACCGTGCAGATCTGCCCGGTGGGCGCGCTGACCGGCGCGGCCTACCGGTTCCGCGCCCGGCCGTTCGACCTGGTGTCGACGCCGAGCGCGTGCGAGCACTGCGCCTCGGGCTGCGCGCTGCGCACCGACCACCGGCGCGGCAAGGTCACCCGCCGCCTGGCCGGGGACGACCCGCAGGTCAACGAGGAGTGGAACTGCGACAAGGGCCGCTGGGCCTTCACCTACGCCACCCAGCCCGACCGGCTGAAGTCGCCGCTCATCCGCGACGAGGAGGGCAGGCTGGTCCCGACCTCCTGGCCGGAGGCGCTGCGCGTCGCGGCCGACGGCCTCGCCCGGGCACGCGGCCGGGCCGGTGTGCTGGTCGGCGGGCGGCTCACCGTCGAGGACGCCTACGCCTACAGCAAGTTCGCCAGGATCGCCCTGGGCAGCAACGACATCGACTTCCGGGCCCGCCCGCACTCGGCTGAGGAGGCGGCCTTCCTCGCCTACGCCATCGCGGGCCGGGGCATCGAGGTCTCCTACGCCGACCTGGAGAACGCCCCGGCGGTGCTCCTGGCCGGCTTCGAGCCCGAGGAGGAGTCGCCCATCGTCTTCCTGCGGCTGCGCAAGGCCGCGCGGAAGAAGGGGCTCAAGGTCTACGCGCTGGCGCCGTACACGACGCCCGGCCTGACCAAGATGAACGGCACGCTGATCCGGACCATCCCCGGCGCGGAGGCCGCGGCGCTCGGCGACCTCATCTCCGGCGAGTCACTGCCCGCCGGGACCATCGTGCTCGCCGGCGAGCGCCTGGCCACCGCACCCGGCGCGCTGACGGCGCTGGTACGGCTCTCGCAGGCCACCGGGGCGCGGATCGCCTGGGTGCCGCGGCGAGCGGGCGAGCGGGGCGCGCTGGAGGCGGGCGCGCTGCCCGGCCTGCTGCCGATCGGCCGCCCGGTCGACGACGAGACAGCGCGCGGCGAGGTCGCCCGCGTCTGGAATGTGGCCGCCCTGCCCGAGACCCCGGGCCGGGACACCGCAGGCATCATCGAGGCGGCGCTGAGCGAGGAGCTCGACGCGCTGGTCGTCGCCGGCGTCGACCCCTACGACCTGCCCGATCCGGACAGGGCCCTGGCGGCGCTGGAGAACATACCGTTCATCGTCAGCCTGGAGATCCGGGCGAGCGCGGTCACCGACCGCGCCGACGTGGTGCTGCCGGTCGCCGCCGTGGCCGAGAAGTCGGGCACGTTCGTCGACTGGGAGGGCAGGGGCCGCCAGTTCGAGGTGGCCACCGCCGTCCCCGGCCTGATGAGCGACCTGCGGGTCGTCGCGTCGATCGCCGACTACATGGACGTGCACCTCGGCCTGCCGGACGCCGCGGCCGCCCGCCGTGAGATGGCCGAGCTGCGGGCCTGGCGGGGCACCCGGCCGGCCGCCCCGGCGGTGACCGGCCGCCCGGTCCGTGAGCCGCGCGCCGGCGAGGCCGTACTGGCCACCTGGCACCTGCTGCTGGACGACGGCCGGCTCCAGGACGGCGAGCCTTACCTGGCCGGCACGGCCCGCCCGGCGGCGGCGCTGCTGTCGGAGGCAACCGCGGCCGAGATCGGCGCGGTGGACGGCGGAAAGATCACCATCGGCGACGGCGTGGTCCTGCCGGTGCGGATCGCCGACCTGCCGGACCGCGTGGTCTGGGTGCCGTCGAACTCCGCCGGCCTGTCCGTCACCCGCGACCTGAGTGCCGTGGGCGGAGACGTCGTAACGATCGGGAGCGTGTCGTGAACAACGTACCCACGCTGAACGACTTCGGCCACGATCCCCTGTGGATCACCATCATCAAGGCCGTCGCGATCTTCGTGTTCCTGATGCTGGGCGTGCTGTTCGGCGTGTGGACCGAGCGCAAGCTCATCGGGCGCATGCAGCACCGCTACGGCCCCAACCGAGCGGGCAAGTTCGGCCTGCTCCAGTCGGTGGCCGACGGTCTGAAGATGGGGCTGAAGGAAGACATCATGCCCCGCACGGTGGACAAGGTCATCTACTTCCTGGCTCCGGTGATCATCGCCGTGCCGGCGTTCCTGGCCTTCTCCGTCGTGCCGTTCGGGCCGATGGTCTGGATGTTCGGCCACAAGACGCCGCTGCAGCTCACCGACCTTCCGGTCGCGGTGCTGCTGGTGCTGGCCACCGCCTCGATCGGCGTCTACGGCATCGTGCTCGCCGGCTGGGGCTCGCGTTCGCCGTACGCCGTGCTGGGCGGTCTGCGTTCCGCGGCCCAGGTCGTGTCGTACGAGGTCGCGATGGGCCTGTCCTTCGTGGCGGTCTTCCTCCACGCGGGCTCGCTGTCCACCTCGGAGATCGTGGCTTCCCAGGCACACGGCGGCACATGGGACGTCTTCGGGCTGAGCATTCCGACGCCCTCGTGGTACGTCTTCTCGCTGGCCCCGTCGTTCGCGATCTACGCGATCACGATGCTGGGCGAGACGAACCGCGTGCCGTTCGACCTCCCGGAGGGCGAGGGCGAGCTGGTCGGCGGGTTCCACACCGAGTACGCCTCGTCGCTGAAGTTCGCGATGTTCATGCTCGCCGAGTACGTGAACATCTTCACCGTGTCCGCGATGGCGATCACGCTGTTCTTCGGCGGTTGGCGGGCGCCCTGGCCGATCTCACTGTGGGACGGGGCGAACACCGGCTGGTGGCCCATGCTGTGGTTCTTCATCAAGCTGGTCCTCGTGTTCGCGTGCTTCGTCTGGGTGCGCGCCTCGCTGCCTCGCGTACGGTACGACCAGCTGATGGCCTTCGGATGGAAGGTGCTGATCCCGTTCAACCTGGGCTGGATCATGATCGCCGCCACCTTCAAGGCCATGCGGATGCCGGAGACCACCCGCGGCGCGGTTCTGGCCATCGGAGCGGTGATTTTGGTCGGCGCCTTCGCGATCTGGCTGCGCTTCGATACGGTCAACCAGCGGCGCAGAGAGGCCAAGGCCGCCGAGATGGAGGCGGAGTTCGAGCAGCTGCGCGAGGAACCGACGGCGGGCGGGTTCCCGGTGCCGCCGCTCGACCTCCCGCACTACCACGGAGTCGTGCCGCGACAAGCGCGCCTTCACGCTGACGCCAAGGAGGTGACCAGTGGGAGCAACTGATTGGCTGAACCCGATCAAGGGATTCGGCGTCACCTTCCACCACATGTTCAAGAAGCCGGTGACCGTGCAGTACCCGGAGGAGAAGCGGCCCACAGCGCCGCGCTTCCACGGGCGGCACCAGTTGAACCGGTGGCCGGACGGGCTGGAGAAGTGCATCGGCTGTGAGCTGTGCGCATGGGCCTGCCCCGCTGACGCGATCTACGTCGAGGGCGGGGACAACACCGACTCCGAGCGGTACTCGCCCGGTGAGCGGTACGGGCGCGTCTACCAGATCAACTATCTGCGGTGCATCCTGTGCGGCCTGTGCATCGAGGCGTGTCCCACCCGGGCGCTGACGATGACCAACGAGTTCGAACTGGCCGACTCCAGCCGCGAATCGCTGATCTTCACCAAGGAGATGCTCCTCGCGCCGCTGGGACCAGGTATGGAGCAGCCGCCCCACCCGATGCGTCTCGGCGAGACCGAAGAGGACTACTACCGGTTGGGTCGTAGCAATGGGTGAGTCCATCACGTTCTGGGTGCTCGCGGTCGTCTCGGTGACCGCCGCACTCGGACTCGTTTTCAGCCGGAGGGCCGTCTACTCGGCCCTCATGCTCGGCGTCGTCATGATCTCGCTGGCGGTGCTGTACGCGGTCCAGGACGCTCCGTTCCTGGCCGTCGTGCAGATCATCGTCTACACCGGCGCGGTCATGATGCTGTTCCTGTTCGTGCTCATGCTCGTGGGCGTCGACTCCTCGGACTCCCTGGTGGAGACGATCAAGGGCCAGCGGTTCTGGGCGATCGTCGCCGGGATCGGCTTCGCCGTACTGCTGGGGCTCGGCATCGGCAACGTGCTGCTGACGGCGCCCAAGGGGCTGGCCGGGGTCACCGCGGCCGGCAACGTGCCGTCCCTGGCCGAGCAGATCTTCACGCGGCACGTGTTCGCCTTCGAGGTGACCTCGGCGCTGCTGATCACCGCCGCGCTCGGCGCGATGGTGCTGGCCCACCGGGAGCGCACCGAGAGCAAGCCGACGCAGAAGCAGCTGTCGCGGGCCAGGTTCCTCGCCTTCGGCAAGACGGGCAAGAACCCGGCGCCGCTGCCCGGACCCGGCACCTACGCCCGGCACAACTCGATCGACATGCCGGCGCTGCTGCCCGACGGCGCCGTCTCGCCGCTGTCGGTCAACCGGATCATCGCCCGGCACGAGGCCATCGAGGGCACCATCGACCCCGAGATCGCGCGGATCCTCCAGGAGGAGGCGCTCGCCGAGCAGCAGGCGGCCGACACGAGGCCGACCAAGCCGCTCGATGACGAGCTCGGGGACACCGAGCCGCTGGCCGACACCGAACCGCTGGTGGAGGAGGACGCCAAGTGACGACGCACTACCTCGTGCTCTCCGCGCTGCTGTTCGCCATCGGCGGTGTCGGCGTGCTCGTACGGCGCAACGCCATCGTGGTGTTCATGTGCGTGGAGCTCATGCTCAACGCCTGCAACCTGGCGTTCGTCACCTTCGCCCGGCAGAACGGCAGCCTCGACGGGCAGGTCATCGCGTTCTTCGTGATGATCGTGGCCGCGGCCGAGGTCGTCATCGGCCTGGCCATCATCGTGACGATCTTCCGAACCCGCAGGTCCGCGTCGGTCGATGACGCGAGCCTGCTGAAGCACTAAGAGGTAGCCGTGGAACCCGCTGAGATCGCATCGATCGCCCAGCACTCCGGGGGGGCGATCGGCGTCGCCTGGCTGATGATCGCCCTGCCCCTGGTGGGAGCGGCCGTCCTCCTGCTGGGCGGACGCAGGACCGACAAGTTCGGCCACCTGCTGGGCGTCCTCATGGCCGTCGCGTCCTTCGTGGTCGGCGCGCTGGTCTTCGTCCAGTTGCTGGGCTTCGCGCCGGGCGAGCGCCGCCGCGGGGTCACGCTGTTCGAGTTCATCCCCGGCCTCGTCGACAACGTGGGCCTGCTGGTCGACCCGTTGTCGATCTCGTTCTGCCTGCTGATCACCGGTGTCGGCTCACTGATCCACATCTACTCGATCGGCTACATGGCGCACGACCCGGCCAGGCGGCGCTTCTTCGCCTATCTGAACCTGTTCGTGGCGGCGATGCTGCTGCTGGTGCTGGCCGACAACTACCTGATCCTGTTCGTCGGCTGGGAGGGCGTGGGCCTGGCGTCGTACCTGCTGATCGGGTTCTGGCAGCACAAGCCCTCGGCGGCCACCGCGGCCAAGAAGGCCTTCATCGTCAACCGGGTCGGTGACGTCGGCCTGCTGATCGCGATGTTCACGATCTTCGCGACGTTCCACTCGCTGACCTTCAGCGGGGTGCTCGACCGGACCGGCGACGCCTCGCAGGGCACGCTGACCGCGATCGGCCTGCTCCTGCTGGTCGGCGCGTGCGGCAAGTCGGCCCAGCTTCCGCTGCAGGCGTGGCTTCTGGACGCGATGGAGGGCCCGACCCCGGTCTCGGCCCTCATCCACGCCGCGACCATGGTCACCGCCGGCGTCTACCTGATCGTCAGGTCCGGTCCGATCTTCGAGGGCACCGGGACCGCCCAGCTCGTCGTGACGATCGTCGGTGTGGCCACCCTGCTCGCCGGTGCGATCATCGGTACCGCCAAGGACGACATCAAGAAGGCCCTCGCCGGGTCGACGATGTCGCAGATCGGCTACATGGTGCTCGCGGCGGGCGTCGGCCCGGCCGGTTACGCCTTCGCGATCGCGCATCTGATCACGCACGGCTTCTTCAAGGCCAACCTGTTCCTCGGCGCCGGATCGGTCATGCACGCCATGAACGACGAGGTCGACATGCGCAAGTACGGCGGCCTGCGCACGGTCATGCCGATCACGTTCGCGACCTTCCTCATCGGCTACCTGGCGATCATCGGGTTCCCGCTGCTGTCCGGTTACTTCACCAAGGACGGCATCATCGAGACCGCGATGGAGCACAGTGCGGTCCTCGGCTGGCTGGCCGTGCTCGGCGCCGGCATCACCGGCTTCTACATGTCCCGCCTGGTGTTCATGACCTTCTTCGGCAAGAAGAGGTGGGACGCAAAGGCGCACCCGCACGAGTCGCCCGCCGTGATGACCTGGCCGCTGATCCTGCTGTCGATCGGCTCGATCGGCCTGGGCGCGTTCCTGATCCTGGGCAACCGGTTCATGATCTTCCTGTCGCCCGCGGTCGGGGCGCCGGCTCACTCGCCCGCCTTCAACCCGTTCAGCGTCCCCGGGCTCGCCACGCTCGCGCTGGTCGCGGTCGGCGCGGTGTTCGCCTGGATGCGGTACGGCGCGGCCGAGGTGCCTGCGACCGCACCGCGCGGCTCGTTCCTCACCACGTTCGCCCGCCGTGACCTGTACGGCGACGCGCTGAACGAGGCGCTGTTCATGCGGCCCGGCCAGTGGCTGACGCGGCTGGCGGTGTTCTTCGACAATCGCGGGGTGGACGGCCTGGTCAACGGGCTCGCCGCGTTCATCGGCGGCACGTCGGGCCGGGTGCGCAGGATCCAGACCGGATTCGTCCGCTCGTACGCGCTGTCGATATTCGTCGGCGCCGCCGTCCTGGTCGGTGCCTGGTTCGTCGTAGGGAACCTGTGATGCCCTGGCTTTCAACCCTGATGGGCGTGTCCGTACTGGGCGCGCTGGGTGTGACCCTGATCCGGAACGACAAGCTCGCCAAGCAGTTCACCCTGCTGGTCTCGCTTATCGTCCTGGCGCTGACCGTCACCATGGCGGTGCAGTTCAGCCCAAACGGCGACCAATGGCAGTTCCAGGAGAACCACAGCTGGATCCCGGCGTTCGGGATCAACTACAGCCTGGCCGTCGACGGCATCGCGCTCGTGCTGATCCTGCTGTCGGTGATCCTGGTGCCGATCGTGGTGCTGGCCTCCTGGCATGACGCCGAGAAGGGCAAGCGCTCGGTCCGGACGTACTTCTCGCTGATCCTCGTGCTCGAAGCCATGATGATCGGCGTCTTCGCCGCGACCGACGTCTTCCTCTTCTACGTCCTCTTCGAGGCCATGCTGATCCCGATGTACTTCATGATCGGGTCGTACGGCGGGGCGCAGCGGTCGTACGCCGCGGTCAAGTTCCTGCTGTACTCGCTGTTCGGCGGACTGCTGATGCTGGTCGCGGTGATCGCGCTCTACTCGATCGCCGGCAAGAACACGTTCATGCTCTCCGATCTGATCGGCACCGTGCAGGACGTGAACACGCAGAAGTGGCTGTTCCTCGGCTTCTTCATCGCGTTCGCGATCAAGGCTCCGCTGTGGCCGTTCCACACCTGGCTGCCCGACGCCGCCGCCCAGGCACCGGCGGGTGCCGCCGTACTGCTGGTCGGCGTGCTCGACAAGGTCGGCACCTTCGGCATGCTGCGCTTCTGCCTGCAGCTGTTCCCCGAGGCCTCGGCGTACTTCACACCGCTGGTGATCGTGCTGGCGGTGATCGGTGTGATCTACGGCGCGATCGTGGCCATCGGGCAGACCGACATGATGCGGCTCATCGCCTACACCTCGGTCTCGCACTTCGGCGTGATCACCCTGGGCGTGTTCGCGATGACCAAGGGCAACCCCGGGGCGCAGGACGCCGGCGCCGGCGCCACGCTCTACATGGTCAACCACGGCTTCTCGACGGGCGCGCTGTTCCTGATCGTCGGTTTCCTCATCTACCGTCGCGGCTCGCAGTTCATCGCGGACTACGGCGGTGTGCAGAAGGTCGCCCCGATCCTCGCCGGGACGTTCCTGGTGGCGGGTCTTTCCAGCCTCTCGCTGCCGGGTCTCAGCACGTTCGTGAGCGAGTTCATGGTGCTGTCCGGCGCGTTCCGACTGCACGTCCCGGCCGCCGCGATCGCCACGATCGGCGTCATCCTGGCCGCCATCTACATCCTGTGGATGTACCAGCGGACGATGAACGGGCCGACGGCGGAGTCCGTCAAGACCCTGCCCGACCTCAACGCGCGGGAGAAGTGGGTCGTTGCGCCGCTGGTGGCCCTGCTGCTCGTCTTCGGCTTCTACCCCAAGCCGCTGCTCGACGTCATCAATCCCGCGGTGAAGGACACGCTGTCCAGCGTCTCGGTCACCGCTGACCAGGCCGCTGCCGCAACCGGTGTCAAGGAGGGCAAGTGAACGGCACCATTCCAGCGCCGACAATCGAGTACGGCATGCTGGCGCCGCTGCTCGTCGTCTTCGGCGCGGCGATCGTCGGCGTGCTGGTCGAGGCGTTCGCCCCGCGCTACCTGCGTTCCGCGATCCACCTGCCGATCACGCTGCTGTCGCTGCTGATCTCGTTCGGGCTGATCGTCTGGCAGTGGATCGAGGGTGTGCCGACCAAGGCGGCCGCGATGGGCGCGATCGCGGTCGACGGCCCCGCGATGTTCATCTGGGGCACCATCCTGGTGCTGGCGTTCGTCAGCGTGCTGCTCATCAATGACGAGGGGCACTTCGTCGGCTCGGCCGCGGCCGTACCCGGCTCGGCCGAGGAGGAGCAGGCGCTGTACGAGGGGGCGGCCCACACCGAGGTCTACCCGCTCGTGCTGTTCGCCGTCGGCGGCATGATGCTGTTCCCGGCCGCCAACGACCTGCTCATCGCGTTCGTGGCCCTCGAGGTCATGTCGCTGCCGCTGTACCTGCTGTGCGGTCTGGCGCGCCGTCGCCGCCTGCTCTCGCAGGAGGCCGCGATGAAGTACTTCCTGCTCGGCGCGTTCTCCTCCGCCTTCTTCCTGTACGGCACCGCCATGATCTATGGCTACGCCAACTCGCTCGACCTGGCGAAGATCGGCGCCACCCTGGGCACGGTCGGTGGCCAGGACATGCTGCTCTACCTCGGCGGCGCGATGATCAGCGTCGGTCTGCTGTTCAAGATCGGTGGGGCGCCGTTCCAGGCCTGGAAGCCGGACGTCTACCAGGGCGCGCCCACACCGATCACCGCGCTCATGGCGTCGGGCACGCTGATCGCCGCGTTCGGCGCGCTGGTGCGGGTCTTCTGGGTCGCCCTCGGCGGCCTGGACTGGGACTGGCGGCCGGTCTTCTACGGTGTGGCGGTTCTCACGATGCTGGTCGGCGCGATCCTCGCGATCACGCAGACCGACATCAAGCGGATGCTGGCCTACTCGTCGATCGCGCACGGCGGCTTCCTGCTCATCGGCGTGATCGCCACCGGCAGCGCGCAGGCCCAGAACACCTCGGCCCTGTCGGGGATCCTGTTCTACCTGGTGGCGTACGGCTTCACCACGGTCGGCGCGTTCGCCGTGGTCACCATGGTGCGTGACGCGGGTGGCGAGGCCTGGCACCTGTCCCGGTGGGCCGGGTTGGGCAAGCGCTCGCCGCTGCTGGCCGGCGTGTTCGCCTTCTTCCTGCTCGCCTTCGCCGGGATTCCGCTGACCAGCGGCTTCTTCGGGAAGTACGCGATCTTCCAGGCGGCGGTCACCGGAGGCGCGCTGTCGCTGGTCATCGTCGGTGTGGTGGCCTCGGCCGTGGCCGCGTTCTTCTACGTCCGCGTGATCGTGCTGATGTTCTTCAGCGATCCGGCGGCCGACGGCCCCTCCGTGGTGCTGCCTTCACGCGGCACGGCGGCTGTGGTCGGTCTCGCGGCATTGGCTACCGTAGTGCTCGGGGTCTTCCCGCAGCCGGTGCTGGACCTGGCGCACTCCGCTGCTCAGTCGTTGTTCGTCCGTTAGGAGCTTTCCGTATGGCCGCGCCGCCCGTTGTGGACATCCCCGTAGTAGATGAGCGGCTGGCCGAGGACCTGGCGGACGGTCTGGCAGCGGTTGAGAAACTGCTCCGGTCGTCCGTCGAGAGCGAGGACGCCTTCATCACGGAGGCGTCCAGGCATTTGATCGAGGCGGGCGGCAAGCGGTTCCGGGCGATGCTCGTCCTGCTCGCCGCCCAGTTCGGCAACCCTGGGGCCCCGGGCATCGTGCCCGGGGCCGTCGTCATCGAGCTGACCCATCTGGCGACGCTCTATCACGACGACGTGATGGACGAGGCCCGCGTGCGACGCGGTTCGCCGTCCGCCAACGCCCGGTGGGACAACACCGTGGCGATCCTCACCGGCGACTATCTCTTCGCCCAGGCCTCCGAGATCCTCGCCGACCTCGGCAGCGAGATGATCCGGGTCCAGGCACGCACGTTCTCCCGCCTCGTGAGGGGGCAGATCCGGGAGACGGTCGGGCCGGCCGAGGGCATCGACGACATCACCCACTACATCCGGGTGCTCGCCGACAAGACCGGCTCGCTCATCGCCACCTCCGGCCGTTTCGGCGCCATGCTCTCGGGCGCGCCGGCCGAGGTGGCCGACCGCGTCACCGAGGCGTGCGAGGCCATCGGCGTCGCCTGGCAACTCGGCGACGACCTGATCGACGTGGCCTCGTCGGACTCGGGCAAGACGCCGGGCACCGATCTGCGCGAGGGCGTACGCACGCTGCCGGTGCTCCACGCGCTCGCGTCGACCGACCCGGCGGACGCGCGGCTGCGTGAGCTGCTGTCCGGCCCCGTGGCCGAGGAGGACCTGTCGGAGGCACTGGGCCTGCTGCGCGCCCATGTGGCGATGACCCGGGCCCGCGAGGAGCTGATCCGCTGGTCGGACCGGGCGAAGACCGCGCTGTCCACCCTGCCCGACATCCCCGCCAGGACGGCGCTGATCGCCCTGTGCGACTACGTGGTCGAGCGCACCGGCTGATCACCCTCGCTCAGACCGTCTCCAACGCGGGAGCCGTACGGTCGGCGCGCCTGGAGGCCCGTGCAGCGCGGAGGCTGTCCCAGGTGAAGACGCACAGCGCGAGCCACACGACGGCGAAGCCGACCCATCTGCTCGGCGGCATGACCTCGCGGGCCACCAGCACGCCGCACAGGAACTGCAAGGTCGGGGTGATGTACTGCAGGAGCCCGATCGTCGAGAGCGGGACCCGGATGGCCGCGCCGTTGAAGCACATCAGCGGAATGGCCGTGACGATGCCGGTGGTGGCCATCAGCAGCGCGTGTCCCGCGCCCTGGTGGCCGAACGCACCCGTGCCGTTGCCCTCGATGACGATCAGATAGGTGAGCGTCGGCACCAGGAGCACCAGCGTCTCGATCGTGAGGCTCTCCGCGCTGCCGACCTGGGCGGTCTTCTTGAGCAGGCCGTACGCGCCGAAGCTGGTCGCGAGGACCAGCGCGATCCACGGCAGGCGGCCGTAGTCCAGCGTGAGGACGAGGACGGCCAATCCGCCCAGCCCCACGGCGGCCCACTGCAGCGTGCGCAGCCGCTCACGGAAGACGATGACGCCGAAGAGCACGCTGACCAGGGGATTGATGAAGTAGCCCAGTGCGCTTTCGAGGACGTGACCGGAGTTGACCGCGTAGATGTAGGTGCCCCAGTTGAGCGAGATCGTGATGGCCGCGACGGTGAGGAAGACGAACTGTCGGCGGGTCAGCGAACGGAACCAGGACCAGTGGCGGCGGACGGCCAGGATCGCGACGACGACGGCGAGGGTCCACACCACCCGGTGGGAGAGGATCTCTACGGCGCCCGCAGGCTTGAGCAGCGGCCAGTAAAGGGGGAAGAGTCCCCACATGGAGTAGGCGGCGATGCCGTAGAGGACACCCCGGCGGCTTTCAGGCATGAATCCTATCTTCGCTCCTTACCGGGATTAGCGACAAATAAGTATTACTTGGGTCCGGGTTTAGGGTTGCTAAGGGAAGGAACAAGGTCGTGCCGGGTGTGGTTGGGAGCGGTGGGAGGTTATGACGATGGGCTGGCTCTTCGGCAGGGACAAGACGACGATGGTGGACCCCGCGGACGCGCTGCCGGGCCGTAGCGAGGTCATGCCGGTGGCGGTCCGGCACCAGATCCTGGACGCGCCGCTCGCTCCGCCGTACCCGGACGGGACAGAGATCGCGGAGTTCGGTCTGGGGTGCTTCTGGGGCGCAGAACGGAAGTTCTGGCAGACGGCGGGCGTCGTCTCGACGGCCGTCGGGTACGCGGGCGGATACACCCCCAACCCGACGTACGAAGAGGTGTGCACCGGGATGACCGGACACGCCGAGGTCGTCCGGGTGGTCTTCGACCCGGCGACGGTGTCGTACGAGGAACTCCTCAAGGTGTTCTGGGAGGCCCACGACCCCACGCAGGGCATGCGGCAGGGCAACGACGTCGGGACACAGTATCGGTCGGCCGTCTACACGCACGGGCCGCGACAGGAGAAGTCCGCACTCGCCTCGAAGGAGGCATATCAGGAGGTGCTGACCAAGGCCGGGTACGGACAGATCACCACCGAGATCGCCCCCGCCCGTGAGTTCTACTTCGCCGAGGATTACCACCAGCAATACCTTTTTAAAGTGCCAAATGGGTATTGCGGCCTCAGCAGCACCGGCGTCACCTGCCCGGTGGGCATCGCGCCCGTTGGCGAATGAACAAGGCGGTCTTCGACGAGGTCTCGGTATTGTGGGCAGAGCACCTGGGGCTGCCCTTCCCTGATGACCTGCGCGGGGTCGAGATCTACGGTCAGCCGGTCGCATACCTCGAGTACTGTTTGGCAGGCCCTCTGACCAGCTATGTAGGAAGTCAGCGGGGAGTGCTGGAAGCGGATCAACTCCGTATCGTGAGGGCGTGCGCCCGTGATCTGCGGGCGCTTCTGCCACGCCTGCGCGGAGAGGAGAGGCGTACCTTTGTTGCGCGCCTGATCCGAATCGCCGACCTGGTCCTCACGCCTCCTCGGCTGCCTGGGCGACGCTGATATGGCATTCTTGGCCACCGCTCGCTTTCCAGTTGGGCAGGGCATGCCGCAGAGGCGGCCCGAGATGCCTCTCATGAAACGCGGACGGTGGCCGAGGAAATCAAGCGTCAGGTCACCGAGGTGCAGCAGGCGATCGCGCGGATAGAAGGGGCGGTGAGGAGGGTCGAGGAGACTCTCCGTGACCGCCAGGTCCCCGCACGAGAAGTGACCGCGGAGGAAGAGGTGGGGCGGCTGCTCCTCGCCTACGTAGAGCAGGGCCACAAGAAGGGCAACTGGAACAACATCTGGATCAGCAAGATCTACGAGCGGCGACCGGATGTGGTGAAGAAGAACCTCCAAGGTGCCGCCTTCCTGGCGCAGAAGATCCTCTCCTTGGAGTCGTCGGAGAGTGACCACATCGGCAGAGATGCCCGCGCGATCTTTGAGAGGATGGCCGAGCGAGCAGACGATGACGAACTGCCAGAGAACGTCACTCCTCTGGATGCGCATCAACGGGCGCGAGGAACGTAGCCCCACGCCGACGGGGCGTCGCCAGTCCCGAATCCGTCCAGCTCGGCCAGATCATCGAACGCTTGGGCGTCCTGACCGATCACTTGCGGGTCGATCGACCCCCTCCCAGGGACCCGGTGCCGGATTGGCTCGCGGACCGCTTGATCTACACCGTCGGTATGTTTCGCGAGGACGTCGCCGCCCTCGACTTGCGGCAGGCGGTCGATCTTTGGGCTGACTTCCGGTCCAACCCACGCTGGCCGCGAATTATTGCCTGAAGTGACGCCCTTGGCCGCCTGGGCTGCTCCGGTGTCGGCCGGGGTGCCTCGGTGCGTTCGCTGGTCTCGAGGTGTGGGCCTGGGTGGCGCGGCCGTCTCGCGACGCGACGTACGAGGCGGGCGACGTTCGACCGCTATCAGAATGTGTTCTGAATTAGACTGGTGGTGTGAGCATCAGCAATGCCGACGCCGTCACCTTCTCGGACCTGTCGAGGAATCCCCGGGCCGTCGCCGAGCGCGCCGCGCGACTTGGTCGCGTACGTGTGACTCACCGGGATGCCCAGGACTTCTACCTGACTGCGGCTGACCGTGAGGAACGACGCGATCAGACGCTGGCCACTGCTTCCCGTCTGTTTCTCGCTCTCATGAGGCATGATCCGACCGCCCGCGCGCTGGTGATTGCCATGCCTGAGGTCTTTCCCTGGGTTCGTCACCTCACCTCTGATGAGGTGCGGTCCTTCACTCTTGAATTGGTCGAGGCGCTCTCTGACGCGGCCGAGTTGGATGTCGACGCCACTACTCAGGAAGTCATCGCCGGCTGGCGGGCCACTGCCCGAATCAAGGCCGACCCCGCGCACTACGCCCAGGCGCGTGAGGCGACGAGCGGAGACTTCGGACCGGTTGAGGTTTCGGTATGAGTCCGAAGCGGGGAGACCGTGTCACGGTTCCGCCTCCCGGCGATGAATGGGACGTGCGGTTCGGTACGAGCGATGCGGTGAAGGGCTGGGAGGAACCATGCCGTCATGCCCTGGCCAATACACGCCGATGCTTGGAGACGCTGCGAGGAGATCCACGCTCACGCACCGATCACGAGCGCCGGCATCGCCTGCGTGGCGACCTTGCGACTCATCGTCACAACGGACAGGACCTGGAGCAATGGGAGTTCGAGGTCACCAACGGCGGGCGCGTGCGCTACGTGATCGATGACACCGCTCGTACGGTGTGGCTTGTCTATGCCTCGCCCCGTCACCCAAAGGACACCGATGTCTGAGGCCACTGCGCCCGCCGAGCGTCTGTGACACAGCCAGTCCCGCCGCCGAGGGCAGGAGCAAGTGCCGCGAGGTCCCAGTGCGATTTATTGCCTGAAACGGACTGCTACTACCAGTAATATCTCTTTAAGGTGCCCAACGGCTACTGCGGCATCGGCGGCACCGGCGTCAAGCTAGGTGACCCGTCCGAGTGGGCCGCCTGCCAGACGGGCCTGGTCCCGACCGAGGAGTAGCTTCACAGATCTCGCTGTACGGCTCGTGCTCGGCTCCTGGGCGTGAGCCGTCCTGCTGCCCGGCCCTGATCCGTTGATCGCCTGCCTTGTCGGCTCTGTCCGGACCTCGGCCGGCCTCTATCTCGGTGAGGGTGTAGAGCAGCGCGGCCATGCTGGTGCCGCTCACGAGTTCACCCTTGCCGACAAGCCGGGGGATGCCGCTCAGCGGCGCCTATTCGACGCGTTCGGCCTCCCAACCCTCCTCTGTGGGCGGGCCGATGTAGGTGGCGCTGTCGGCGTGGAAGATGTGGTGAACATGCCGTTGGTCGGCTGGACTTTCACCAATGGGCACATCGGCCCGGGCCGCCGGCCGGTCTCCTCCTCGACTTAGCGCGCTGCGGCGCCCGCAGGCTCCTCTCCGTCTTCGATTCTCCCAATGGGAATCTCCCATCCCCAGGAATCGGTGATGAGGCGGTGCCGCCAGATGAGTAACACCCGGCGCCGTTCGTCGGTGACCACGGCTCCGGGCCGGGCGCGGTGCGGATCAGCCGGTGGTCCAGATGCCTGCCGTCGGGCACTCGACATCCGCGACCCGGATGTCGAGCCACGGGTCGGTGTAGAGGGACTCTTCGGAGTTGATCTGCCAGCGCATGCGGAGAACTTCCAGCGTGGGCCCAATCTGGATCCCACGCTACAAGGGCACGCGTGCCTGGTGGCGTACGCGTGTCAGAAACCCTTGGACCTCGGGTGTCTAAGTGGCGATCTTGCCAGAAACGGGCGCTGAACCGAAAAAACCTCGTGGTTGGTGGTCGTTGTTCGTACTTGCTGAGCAACGTCAACCGGAACAGAACCGGAACAGAAGTGCCCGGCACCGTGATCGGTGCCGGGCACTTCTGTCCTGGTGGGGATGACGATAGCGCCTGCGCTGTCGTCAGTTCGCCTGCTCCACGTAGTGCTCGTGCTCCCACGCTTCCACGTCGGCGACCTTGTACCGGACGTGCTTGCCGAACTTCATGAAGCGGCGGCCACCGCCGCGACTGGTCCACCCGTAGACGGACATGAGGGGGACCCCAAGCGATCTGCAAGCTCCTTCGTCGGGTCTTGTACGCCAGGCTGCAGCGAGAGGAGGTGACATGGGCGGGATGACTCGCAGGGTGCAAATGACCACGGCGCTGAGCCAGGGGCTCAATCTGGGTGGATTTAGCGTTCTGGGCCTGCTGGCGCTGGGCTCCACCATGGCGGGCAACCCTGGCAGGGGCCGATCTGCTGAACCTTGATCAGTCGACGCACATCGCGTCGTGGGTGGAGCGGTAGACCCATGTGCCGCCACCCGGAGAAATAAAGGTCGGATACGTGTTATACGTCCCAGGGGTGCAGTCGTGGCCGACCGCGAGGACGGCCTGCCGGGCCCGCTGTTCGGCCGCCGCGTACCCGGCCGCTGCGGTGTCGCCTGCCCCCATAGCGGTGGCGCTGCGTGGAGTGTCATAGCCGTCGGCGTGCGCGGCCACGGGCGAGGTGGTCAGGCCGACCGCCACCACCGCTGAGACGAGGCCGAGCCGGCGGGGCCAAGTGACTTTTTGCATGCTTCTCCTTATGCGGGACGGTCAGGTGATCGATCAACATTGATTTAGCCCGAATCGATACAGGGCGGTATTGACTAATTGGCCACAAAAATCTGGCGACCGTTGTCCTCATGATGGAGCACATGACTAATACGGCAGCCGTCATTTGCAGGGTGAGCTGGGATAATGGGCCCCACTCTGATCGATCTTGTGCCGGGAATGCGGCACAACGAGAGCAGCCACTCGTGATCATGTGTGTGAAAATTACAAGACCGGGAGCGGCTGCTGCACTCATCGTCGAGGCAGCGCGGGGGCAGCGGAATCTCGAGGAACTGTTGAGCGCACGGCGTCGGAGTTCGCCAGGTTCGAACCCCGGTTGCAAGCCGCGCTGATCGGCTCGCGGCAGTGGATCCCCGCCGAGCAGATCAGCGCCCCCGTCAACGCGATCATCACCGGCGGTGCAATGTGGTGGGGATCCAGTGACGCCCGGAGGGGGTCTTCACATCCCGGTGCTCGACGTCCTTGCAGACGCTGGCCAGTTCTACACCGTCGGTATGTCTCGCGAGGACGTCGCCGCCCTCGAGTTGCAACAGGCGGTCGACCTCTGGGCTGACTTCCGCTCCAGGTCACGCTAGCAGCGAATTATTTCCCGAAGAGAACCGCTATCACCAGTAATACCTTTTTCGGTGCCAAATGGGTATTGCGGCCTCAGCAGTACCGGCGTCGCCTGTCCGGTGGGCATCGCGCCCGTTGGCGAGTGAACGAGGCGGCCTTCGACGAGGTCTCGGTTCTGTGGGCAGAGCACCTGGGGCTGCCCTTATCGGATGACCTGCGCGGGGACGAGATCTACAGTGCCCCCTTGTCGTGGAGGGCCCATGGCGCGGCTCCCGGCGTCCGACTAAAGCACGACCTCAACCGGGCCAAGGAGAAAGCGTCGTCGGCGGGCGACCACTCCCGATTTTCAGCCCGGAACGGGCATCCCGCCGGGGACATCGGGGACTAAAGCCAAGGTCTACCACCAGCATCACTCTGGAGAGTGAGGGCAAGCGGGCCGGTAGGTCCTGATAATGGGCGGATGTTTGCAGCGGGCCGGGTCGGTAGGGCGGTTGACGGGGTGCTTGCCGTGGGCGTGGTCCTGGCTACGGTTGGGCCGCTTCTGCTGCCCGATCCCAAACCGTGGTGGATCATCGGGCTGGGGCTGCTGGCGTCGGTGCCGGTGTGGTGGCGTAGGCGGGCGCCGATGGTGGTAGCGGTGGTGGTCGGGACGGCGATGACGGTGATGGTGACGTGGGAGAAGCCGTTCCTGCCCTTCGGGCCACTGCTGGCCGTCTACACGATTGCCGACCTGAGTCCCACCCGGAAGAGGCTGGCGGCGATTCCGGTGATCGTGGCGGCTGTGGGTTTCTCGCTGGTGCTGCCGGGAGAGAACGACGAGACCTTCCGACTGGTGGGGACTGCCTTCGTGGCCGCCTACGCCCTGGGCACCAGTGTCAGGGCAAGTCGCTCGCGAGCTGCCGAGCTGGCCGAGCGGGCGCGGCGGCGGGAGCAGGAGCACATCGCGGCGGCGGCCGAGGAGCGCACCCGGATTGCGCGCGACATGCATGACATCGTCACCCATTCCGTTGGCCTGATGGTGGTTCAGGCCGAAGCCGGACCGGTGGTGCTCCGCAGCGATCCGGACAGGGCCGAGGCGGTTTTCGATGCCATCGCCGACACGGGAAGGGGCGCGCTGGCCGAGCTCAGGGGGGTGCTCGCCGCGCTGCGGACCCCGGGCGAAGGTGGCGGACCGGAGTGGGGCCATGCCGGCGAGCGCCTGCGCGAGTCGCTGTTTCAGCCGCGTCTGGCCAACCTCCCCGCGCTGATCGAGCGCAGCGGTCTCGAGGTGACGAGCACGACCGTCGGTACCCCGCGCCCGGTCACAGAAAGCGTTGAGGCCGCCGTCTACCGCATCGTTCAGGAGGCGCTGACCAATGTGCGCAAGCACGCCGGTATGCGTGCCGTACGCCTCACTCTGACCTGGCGGGAGAGCCTGACGGTGGAGATCGCCGACGACGGGCGGGGGCCGGGTGAGGGCGGTGGGTACGGGTTGGTCGGGATGCGGGAACGGGCAGCGGCATGTGGTGGGACGCTTAGGGCCGGGGCAGGACGGAACGGGGGATTCGTGGTGACAGCTGAATTTCCGCTTGAATAGCCCGCGTGTTACGGGTGCTCATCGCCGACGACCAGGACCTCTTCCGGGCGGGGTTCGGGCTGATCCTGGACGCGCAACCGGACATGGAGGTGGTCGGCGAGGCCGCCGACGGCGAGGAGGCGATCGCCGAGGCCAGGCGGCTCCAGCCGGACGTGGTCCTGATGGACGTGCGCATGCCGGGCAAGAACGGCATCGAGGCGACCAGGGAGATCTGCGTCACCACCGCCGCCAAGGTGCTCGTGCTGACCATGTTCGACCTCGACGAGTACGTCTACGACGCGGTCCGGGCGGGGGCGAGCGGTTTCCTGCTGAAAGACATCCGGCGCGACGAACTCGCCCACGCCGTGCGTACCATCGCCTCAGGTGAGGCGCTGCTCGCCCCGGCGGCGACCAGGAGACTGCTCGAGGACCTGGTGCGCAGGCCCGCCCACGGCGTCGCCCCACGGTTGGCGGCCAGACTGGACGCACTGACCGAACGCGAGCGCGAGACGCTGAAACTGGTCGCGCGCGGCCTGTCGAACGCGGAGATCGCCGCCGCGCTCGTGGTCACCGAGCACACGGTCAAGACGCACGTCAGCCGCATGCTCACCAAGCTGGACCTGCGAGACCGGGTCCAGGCCGTGGTGCTCGCCTACGAGTCCGGGCTGGTGGTCGCCGGTGAGAGTGACAACGGAGATCGCACCCGCGACTGACGCGCCGGCAGGGTGCGGGGAAGCACGATCGTCGGCATGGAACGCATCCTCCTCATCCTCGCCTCAGCTGTCCTGATGCACTTCGGCACCGGTCTTCACCCCCTCTGGTGGCTCACCTGGCTCGCGCCGCTGCCCATCCTGTTCCTGGCTCGCCGGGCGGGCAGAGGTACGGCTTTCGCCGCCGGGACGCTCGTCTGGCTCGCCGGCCAGGCGCAGATGTGGCCATATTTCACCCGGACCCTCGAGATGCCGCCCGCGCTGGCCGCCGCCCTCATCGGCGGCCCCGCGCTCTGCTACGGCCTGGGCGTGCTGCTCTTCCGCACCCTGCTCGTGCGCGGCAGGCCGCTCCTGGCGGCGGCGGCCGTACCGGCCGTCTGGGTCACCGTTGAGTGGGTCATGAACCTCGCCGGACCGCATGGCGCTTGGTGGAGCCTGGCGTACACGCAGGCCGACTTCCTGCCCGTGCTGCAGACCGCCTCGGTCACCGGGGTCTGGGGCATCACCTTCCTCCTGCTGTTCGTGCCCGCCTCGATCGCGGTCCTGCGGCCACGCGCGGCGGCGGTCTCGGGCGTGCTGGTCGCGCTCACGCTCGGCCATGGTTTCGTACGGCTCGCGACGCCCGCCGACACCGGGGGACGGAAGGTCGCGCTGGTCGCGACCGACAGCTCCGATGATCTCGTCCGCCGGTACGGCGAGGCCGTTGACGCCGCGGTGGATCGCGGCGCGGAGATCGTGGTGCTGCCCGAGAAGGTTTTCAAGACCGCCGACCTGCCGTTCGCCCGCCCGGGCGTGGAGGTGATCGCGGGGATCGCCATGGAGACCAACAGCGCGGTCAGCTACCCCTCCGGGGTGCGCTACGACAAGCACCACATGATCCCCGGGGTGGAGCGCGAGTTCCGGCCCGGCACCGGCTTGGCCTTCCTGGACGGCGACCGGCTCGGCCTCATCATCTGCAAGGACCTCGACTTTCCCGGCCTGGTCAGGGAGTACGGCAAGGCCGGCGCCGCCGCCCTGCTCGCGCCCGCCTGGGACTTCGATGAGGACGCGTGGCTGCACAGCCGCATGGCGGTGGTGCGCGGTGTGGAGAACGGCCTGGCGGTGGCCCGTGCCGCACGCCAGGGATGGCTGACGGTCAGCGACGACCGCGGCCGGATCGTGACCGAGCGCTACAGCGACAGGACGGGCATGACCACGGTCACGGCCACCCTGCCTCGGCAGGGTTCGGCCACCCTCTACATCGCCCTGGGCGACTGGGCCGCGTGGGCCTCGGCCGGGCTCCTGCTGCTCGTGCTCGGTGCGCTGGCCCTACGAAGTCTTTCAACTCGGTGAGCGAGAGCCCGACCGGCGGGACCACGACTCGTTCTGAGGCCGCGCCCCGGACTCCATCTGCCCTCCAGCCCGCGTGTCGTTCGGGAGACACCGTACCTCCGCCCTGTGCGGATAACGGATATTTCCCGAACGGCGGTGCTGGTGCCCACCAGTGCCGCGCCCCGGGAGGTGCCCGCCGGCTGGTGCGGCAGATTCATCGCCTGGAGGCGACGTCTGCCACCGGCAATACCTTTGCAGGTGCCAAACGGCTACTGCGGCCTCGGCGGCTCTGAGTGAGACGCCGAAGGTGCCGCTGCGCGATCCGGCGTGACCTGCCCCGTCGGTCTGACTGCAGGCGAAGCCCGACGCGGCCATAGCCCCGGAAATGATCCTCGCCTCGCTCGGACAGGCTGATGGAGCCTTCCAAGGCGAGGGCTTTACGGCGTGGATCCGGCGTCGTCCCCTGCCGTGGTGAGTCCGGCTTCGTAGGCGGCGACCACGGCCTGTACGCGGTCGCGCAGTCCAAGCTTCGACAGGATGTGCCGCACGTGGCTTTTGACCGTCGCGAGCGAGATGAACAGCTCTTGTGCGATCTCGGGATTGGAGCGGCCTGCGGCGACGAGCCTGAGCACTTGGATCTCGCGGTTGCTGAGCGCTTCGAGCCGCGGTGGCTTGACCAGGCCGGGCGGGGGGCGCCGCACGTAGTGATTCACGATCCGTTCGAGCACCGCCGGCGCCAGCGGGGTCTCTCCCGCCGCAGTCGTACGCACCGCCTCCACGAGCCGCTCACGCCCTGCGTCCTTGAGCAGGAAGCCGGCGGCACCGGCCCGTAGCGCCTCATAGACGTACTGGTCGAGGCCGAAGGTCGTCAGCACCAGGACACGGGTCGGCACGTCCATCGCGGCGATGCGCCGGGTCGCCTCGATCCCGTCGAGGCTCGGCATGCGGAGGTCCATCAGAACGACGTCCGGCCGCGTCCGCCGGACGAGCTCGACCGCCGCGGCGCCATCGGCCGCCTCACCCAGGATCTCGATGTCCACCAGCTCGAGAATGAGTCGTAGCCCATCACGGACCAGCGTCTGGTCATCGACGATGACGACGGAGGTCATGTCACCGCCAGCGGGTCGAGTGGCAGCTCGGCCATCAGCTCGAAGCCCCCGCCCGGCGCCTGCCCTGTGCGCAGGTCACCTCCGAGCAGGCGCGTCCGCTCGCGTATCCCGATCAGGCCGTAGCCGGTATGTACCTGGGGCACCGGCCCAGGGCCGCTATCGGTCACCCGCAGCCTCAGGGTTTCTTTCCCCCAGAGGACTTCTAGCAGCACGGGCGCGCCGGGTGCGTGCTTACGCGCGTTGGTCAGCGCCTCCTGGCCCAGACGGTAGGCGGCGAGCTGGACGCTCGGCGGTGTGGGACGGGGGGTGCCGCTCACCACCATGTCCACCTGCATGCCGGACGCGCGCGCCCGGTCGACCAACCTGGTCAAGTCCTGCACCCCGGGCTGCGGATGCGGCCCATGCTCGTCGCCGTCCTGGCGGAGCGCACCGAGCACCCGCCGCATCTCACTCAGTGCCTCGCCCGCGGATTCGCGGATGGCGGCGATCGGTGCCTTCGCGAGCTGCGGTGCCTTTTCGATGGCCGCCTCCGCTGCATCCGCCTGCAGGGCGATGACGCTGACGTCATGTCCTATGACGTCGTGCAGCTCCCGGGCGATGCGGGCCCGCTCCTCGGCCACCGCGACCCGTTCGGCCCCCGCCCTCTCGCGTCGCAGGTCTTCGGCGAGTTCCCTCATGCGTGCGGTCTGCGCTCGCTGGTGGGCGACCAGACGCCCGATGGCCGTGGGCGCGGCGACCGCGAGCACCGCGCCGAAGACCGCACCGAAGGGCTCCGGTCCGAGCAATGTCGCCACGGCGCCCGTGACCGAGCCGGTCACGGCTGTCGCGACGGTGGCTCCAAGCGCGGCGACCTGTGTCCCGACGGAGTAGTAGAGCAGGACGGCGATCACGTAACCCAGGAACAGGAAGCCATGGGTGGGGACGAGCCATATGAGGGAGCCGGCGAGTGCGGCGATGACCGGATGTCGGCGTCGCCATGCCAGCGGCACCGTGGAGCCGACGGCGACGAGCACGGACACGGGAAGGCTCGCAATGGGTGCGACGACCACCTGCGCGAGGGAGGCGCCGCAGAACAGGGCCGCAAGGATGGCGTCAATGCCCTGAGGACTCCTGGTCAGGGCACGCGGCGCAGACCACAGCGACATGGATCAAGACTAACAGGATGAGAAGTGGGCAAATCTGATCATCAGCCCCAGGGCTGATTGAAAAGCCGCCCGCGGTGCGATGGCAAACGCCCAGCTCGGGCGTAGCGTCTGCGGCGTCGTTCACGGTCCCTGAGGAGCTTTCCCATGTCTCACGACACCACCGCCCCGCCTCGCCCCAGTCAGGCCTCAGTGATCGCCTGGTGGGCCGGACGAGTCCTGCTCCTGCTACTCGGGCTGTTCGTGCTCGCCGCCACGTCCTATTTCACCTTCTTCGCCGCGCCGGAGGACGGGGGCGTCACGACTCTGATCGACTGGGCGCTCGCTGCGTGGTCGTACATGGTCGGCATTGGCTACCTGTGGGTCGCCGTCCGCGTCGGAGCGAACCCCGGACTGCGCACCGCCGCCTTCGTGTTCGTGATCGCGCAGATGGTGTTCAGCCTGATCAAGATCGTGTGGTACGACGAGATGGTCCTGCCCGTTCTCGCCGTCGATGCGCTTCTCCTGGGGCTGCTCGCGCTGGGAAAGCGCCGATAGCCCGCAGCCCGGACCACGTGCTGGGAGCGGCATCGACGTAGGCGGAAATGAGCCGTGCCCTCCCGGCACTTCAGGCCAGAGCGACGGATGTCTGGCGGGTTCGCCTTTTCGGCGGCGTCCATGTGCACCCTGTCGCAAGAACGTGGGTCTACAGGGCACCGCCTGAAGCCTGTCCGGTGCCGAGACCGGCGTCGCGGGCGCGTGCGATGGCCTCGGCCCGGGAGGCCACGCCGAGCTTGCCCAAAATCGCGCTGACGTGGTTCTGCACGGTCTTCACCGACAGGAACAGTTCGCGGGCGATCTCGGCGTTGGCACGGCCGCGGGCGACGTGGTCGAGTATCTCGGTTTCGCGCGTGGAGAGCTGGGCGAACGGACCGACGGTGGTCGTCCTCAGCGCGGCCCTCGCCACCATCGCGCCGACCGTGTCGCTCAGCACGACACCACCCTCCGCGACGACGGCGAGCGCCCGGGCGATCGCCATCGGTCCCGAAGACTTCAGCAGATAGCCGCGCACGCCGGCCCGCAGCGCACGCAACACCGCGTCCTCCTCCGCGTGCATGGTCAGCGCCACCACCGCCACACCGGGCTGCCGTTCGATCAGTTCCGCCGCTGCGGCCGCGCCGTCCAGCACCGGCATGTCCAGGTCGACGACGACCACGTCGGCCTCGACCAGCGCCGCCTGCTCCAGAAGTTCGGCACCGTCGGAGGCGACGCCCACGACCTCGATGCCCTCGACCGTCTCGAGCATGATGCGCAGCCCTTCGAGGAAGACGGGATGGTCGTCGGCGAGCAGCACCCGTACGGTCATCCCCGCGGCCCCGGCAGTACGCACCGCACCAGCATGCCACCGTCGGCACCCGGCTCGACCTGGAGGACTCCGCCGAGGGCCTCGGCCCGTTCGCGCATCGAGCGCAGCCCCACCGCACCGGATCGCACTGGTTCGGAGGACGGGCCCGCGCCGTTGTCGCCGACCTCCACGGTCAGTTCGCCGCCGGATGCGGAGATCCGTACCTGTGCCGTGCTGCCACCGCTGTGCCGTTCGGCGTTGCGCAGTGCCTCCATGACGATCCGGTAGGCGGCGGTCTCGGTGACGGGATCCATCGTCGGCAACCTTTCTGGCGCGTCCATGGTCACGGTGAGCCGACCGGCCCAGCCGTCGACCTGATCGCGGAGCGCCGCGACCAGCCCTCGCTCGACCAGCGCCGTGGGCCGCAGATCCGTGACGATGCGCTGTACTTCGCTGAGCGCCTCGTCCAGATCGGCGGCGGCCGCGGTGAGCACCTCGTCGGCACGCTCGACCTGCCCGCCTGCGGGGTGCGCCAGCAGGTTGCGTGCTGCGGCGATCCGCATTCCGACGGCGCCGAGCAGGGGGCCGAGCCCGTCATGCAGGTCGCGTTGGAGCCGGCCGCGCTCCTCGACCCGGATGTGGGTGAGGCGTTCGTGACTGCGCCGCAGGGCCGCGTCGAGCCCGGCGGCGCGGACCACGACGCCCAGGTGTCCGGCGAGATCCGTGAGCAGGCGGCGGTCCGCCGGGGACAGCGGCTCGTCCGGATGTCGCCGGGCGGCCACCAGATCGCCGACGGTCTCGCCTGACACGTGCAGCGGAATCCGGGCACTGTCCGCTTCGGCCGTCGGCGCTCCGGCCGTCGCCGCGAGGGAGCCGTCGGGCAGTTCGACGGCGACGTACGGCAGGCGAAGCGACATGGCGAGTTCGTCCACCACCCTCGTGAGCAGCGGTTCCCGGGTCGACTCGAGCAGCCTGCCGAGCGTGCGCACGACCTGGTGCGGATCACGGCGGTTGCCGAAGAGCATCCGGTCGAGAGCGCCCTGCAGGATTTCCCGCAGTGGGAGCGCGACGACCGCGATCACGCCGGTGACCAGGACTTCTGGTAGCAGATCAGGGGTGGGCAGGGCCGCGTCGAGACACAGCACGAGTCCGATGTAGGCGGTGAGCAGGATGGCGGTGAGCAACGTGTAGAGCAGGGTCCGCCGGAGTACCAGTCCGAGATCCCATAACCGGTACCGCAGTACGGCAACCGCGATGGCGCCCGGCAGCAGGCAGAGCGCGAGTGCCTCCGCGATCCAGAACACGTCGAGCAGCGCGGTGGCGGCCGTGACCGGGGCGATGACCAGCGCGGCGGCGGCCACCCAGCGGATCTGCTGGCGCTCGACCTGGCCACTGCGGGTGTAGCGGACGGCGAGGGCGACGGCACCGAGCAGGAAGGCGGCCGGGATCAGGGCGAACAACGGGGTGAGCAGCGGGAAGAGCGGCTGCAGGGCCGATACCCCGAAGGGGTTGGGTGTGCCGTCGACGGTGCCGTCTCCGCCGGGCAGGAACGCGACGAGCAGTGCGAGGCAGGCGGCGAGCGCGGTGAGGACCCGCTCGCCGCGCCGCCACCACGGTCCGAGCGGAGTGCCGGTCGGAAAGCGCAGCAGCAGCGCGACGACACCGACCGGGATGGTGAGCCACAGCCAGGTCGGCAGCCAGAAGAGGACCGGGCCGGCCGGTCCCAGAAGGTGGTGGCGCCCGTGCACCACCGAGGCGGACACGGCATAGAAGGCGATGCCGCCGATCCCCGTCGCGATCAGCACCGGGGCGAGTGGATGGTGCCGCCGACGGGCGAGTGTGATCCCGGTGCCGCCGAGCAGTCCGAGGGCGACGGCGTAGAGGCCGACGACAGCACGGTCGTGCAGAGCATCGTCGCCGGGGAGGAGCCACAGGGACAGGAACAGCCACACGAGCAGACAGGACTGCGCCACGAGCGCGGCGAGCGCCGCGCGCCTGCGGATCATCTGGACCTCCGGATGACTGCGTCACCGGCAACGGCCGGCCGCGACAGGTTAACCGCGACCGGCCGGCGGGTGTACTCAGGCGGCCATGGACATGTTCGCCTCGGAGGCCGGCTGCGCCGGGCGGCGTGGTCCGGTGGCTCCGCTCCACAGCAGGGCGGTGCCGGCGAGCGGTACGAGAACGAACGGGAAGATGGTGGCGAGCGCCGCGACGATCAGCATGATCGCGGCGGGCCGGGGGAGGACCCGCGAACGCAGGCCGCTGATTCCCAGCGCGAGGAGGCCCACCACCAGCAGTGCCATCGTCCCGTACAGCTCGACTCCGCCCATTTCGCCGGCCAGTGAGGGACTTCCCGAGGCGGCCAACCAGGGGATGACGGCGCCGATGTACCACTGGGACACGATCCCTCCGGCTGCCCCGGCCATCGCGAGGAGAACAGGGGTACGGCCGAGGCGCCGCCCGGTGGGTCCTGTGTGGGTGATGAGCGCGGGGACGGTGAGAAGTAGCCCTGCGAAGCCGAGCATGAGCAGCCAGGCCGCGACGGCGTGGATGGTTCCGGTGGCGGCCTCGGCGAACGGCCGGCTGTCGAACACGCTCAGGATCTCGAACGGCGTCGCGACCAGAAGCACGAGGCCGGTGAACACCAGCAGGGGCCGGGCCAGGCCGTGCAGCGGGGAAGGATCGGATGGAACGGGAGAGACGTGGGTCATGATCTACCTCTTGAGGGGCTCCGACTGTGCGGGGCCATAACGGCCGCCCCGCTGGAGCGATTGTTCAGTTCCCGGTTTCCCGGGGGCGTGAGACGGATCTCCCGTTCCCGCCGGGAATCCGCTCGCGGACTGCGCGAGTTCTTTCTTCGGCTGACCCGCGTCGTCGCGGACGGCTTCGGTGTCCCGGCCCGCGGTGTGCGGCAGGCGCTGTACGGCCTGCGGGCCGGACGGTCCGGCGTGTTCTCGCGGCCGTCGTTCACAGCATCGTGCCATTGTTCGGAATCGTGCTCGGAGCGGTGTTCATCGGGCCCCGTTCGGCGAGCGGGAGGCGTGTGCGGAGCGGTCAGACCGAGGGGGTGTGTCGTTGGGGGTGTACGGATACTTCAAGGACGACGGCGTGGGCGCCGTCGGCGTCGACGAGGTGTTCTTCCACGGTAGGGCCGGTGATGGCCAAGTGTTGGCGGTGCAACCAGCCGAACAGGTCCTGCCCGGCGCGGACCACGTCTGTGGAAGGCGGAACGACGGCTCGCACGACGGCGCGAGCGGGCAGGGTGAGTCGCTCGCCGTCGCGATCGGTGGTCACCGCCGCCGTGAACCCGCCGGTCGGCTGCCCGCGCAGCCAGGTCAGCAGGATCGCCGGCGGCGCCGGGCACAGGGCGGCGAGCTCGGATGGATGATCGAGGTGCAGACGGCGTACGCGTAGGCGGCGAGAGCCCAATGTGGTTTCCTGGGGCAGGATTGACATCGGCGTGGCAAGGCGGTCCTCGGCGCGAGCCGCGGCGGTGGCAAGGGCGGCGATGTCATGCTTGATACTCGTCACGATCTCGGCCAGGGCCTGTCGCAGCTGTGCCTCAGGAGCGTCCAGCAGATCGGCGATCTGGCGTAACGGCAGGCCGAGTCGCTGCAAGCCGCGGATGCGTTCCAATCGTGACAGC